>NZ_JBAGKC010000017.1:0-153115 GCF_037034245.1 Streptomyces sp. CA2R106 | reverse complement strand
GCGTTCTTCGACCTGGTGCAGCAGGACCCGGTGGTCTCTCGGGTGAAGCTGATCGCCGAGCCGTGGGACGTGGGCGACGGGGGCTACCAGGTCGGCAACTTCCCGCCGCTGTGGAGCGAGTGGAACGGCCGGTACCGGGACACCGTCCGCGACTTCTGGCGCTCCTGCGACGGGGTGCTGCCGGAGTTCGCCTCCCGGCTGACCGGCTCCTCCGACCTGTACGCGGGCGAGCACCGCAGGCCGCGCGCGGGGGTGGACTTCGTCACCGCGCACGACGGGTTCACCCTGCGCGACCTGGTCTCCTACAACGACAAGCACAACGAGGCGAACGGCGAGGACAACCGGGACGGCGAGAGCCACAACCGCTCCTGGAACTGCGGCGCCGAGGGCGAGACCGCCGACCGGGCGGTGCTGGCGCTGCGCGCCCGCCAGCAGCGCAACCTGCTGACCACCCTGCTGGTCTCGCAGGGCGTGCCGATGCTCGCCCACGGCGACGAGCTGGGCCGCACCCAGCGCGGCAACAACAACGCCTACTGCCAGGACAACGCCCTGTCCTGGATCGACTGGGAGCTGGACGAGCAGCAGCGCGAGCTGCTGGACTTCACCCGGCGGCTGATCGCGCTGCGCCGAGGACACCCGGTCTTCCGCAGGCGGCGGTTCTTCCGCGGCGGCCCCGGCCCGGACGGCGGCCCGGGCGATCTGACATGGCTGCGGCCCGACGGCCGGGAGATGGCCGAGCGCGACTGGTTCCGGCGCGACGCGCACGCGCTGGCGGTGCACCTCAACGGCGACGCGATCTCCGAGCCGGACGCCCACGGGCATCCGATCGCGGACGACTCGTTCCTGCTGCTGTTCAACGCGCACTGGGAGCATGTGGCGTTCCGGCTGCCGCCGGTGGAGTTCGGGCCCGGCTGGAGCGTGGTGGTGGACACCGCGGAGCGCTCCGGGGCGGACGGCGGTTCCCCGGTGCGCTTCGCGGCCGGCGACACCTGCAAGGTGGAGGCGCGCGCGGTCGTGGTGCTGGTCCGGGAGCCCGGCCGGGCGCGATGAGGCGCCGCCCGTAGCGGCCGCCCGAAGTCCCGGGCGAGCGGGCGGGAAACGGGCAGGGCGGCCCGGTACGGGCACACCGGCGCGAACCGGGCACGCCGCTCCCCCACCTCCGGCCCGATACGCACCGGAGGTCCGGAATGCGCGCGGCCCCGGCGCCGGACCGGCGCCGCGGACCGGGCCCGGCGCCCTCCCGACCGGGCCGGAAAACCCGTCGAACGCGCCCGGAAAGATGTATCCGCCCGCTATCGGGCAACCGCCCGAACCGGGCCCGCCAGCCGCCGCTTTGGGTGCGATTCGGTCGGCATACCCTCCCACCACCTGGGGGACCAGGGCCTTTCCACCGGCCGACCGGGTAATACCGGGCCGTTTGTTGTCCGTTGTGGGCCCTGGTCGGACAAAGGGCCGACGGTATAACTCTTCTACGGGCGATACCGGGCAGGCCGCGCCCGGACCGGAGCGAAGAGGCGAGGTGGGCGATGAGGGCCGAGGAGCGCCAGCACCGCATCCTGACCCTGGCCCGTCACCACGGCCAGGTGGAGGTCACCGCGGTGGCGTCGGACCTGTCGGTGGCACCGGAGACGATCCGGCGGGACCTGGGCGTGCTGGAGCGCCGCGGCCTGGTGCGCCGCACCTACGGCGGGGCGTATCCCGTCGAGGGCGCGGGGTTCGAGACCGCGCTGGCCGAGCGGGTCAACCTGCACGTCGCCGACAAGCGCCGGATCGCCGCCGAGGCGGTCAAGCTGCTCGGCGAGGCGGAGACGGTGTTCGTGGACGAGGGCTACACGCCCCAGCTCGTCGCCTCCCTGCTGCCGCGCGACCGCCCGCTGACGGTGGTCACCGCGTCGCTGTCCACCGCCGCCGCGGTCGCGGAGTCCGCCGACACCACGGTGCTGCTGCTCGGCGGCCGGGTCCGGGCCAGGACCCTGGCGACCGTGGGCTCGTGGGCCTGCGCGATGCTGGCCGGCTTCGTCATCGACCTGGCGTTCGTCGGTTCCAACGGCATCTCCCGCGAACTCGGCCTGACCACACCCGATCCGGTCGTCGCCGATGTCAAGGCCAAGGCGCTGGAGGTCTCGCGCCGGCGGGTGTTCATGGGCCACCACAGCAAGTTCGGCGCGAGCAGCTTCTGCCGCTTCGCGGAGGTCTCCGACTTCGAGGCGATCGTGACCGACACCGGGCTGTCCAGCACCGAGGCCCACCGCTACACCCTGCTCGGCCCCCGCGTCTTCAGGGCCTGACCCCCGCCGCCGATCCCCCGACGCCGATCCGCCGCCCCCGACCCACCGCTCCCGATCCACCGCTCCCGACCGACCGCTCCCGACCTCCCCCGCACCTCCTTCCGCCCGCACCCCCGTGCCGTTCCGACGTGCCGCCATCGGCCCGCCGGATGATCCCCCACACCCCGACCCCAGTCATGAAAGGGACGAATCATGACATCGTCTACCGGCTCCACCGCCTCCCGCAGACTGCGCCGCCGCACCCTCCCCCCGTTGGCGCTGGCGGTGTCGGGCATGCTGCTCGCGGCGGCCTGCTCGGGCGCGGGCGGCGCCGGCGGCGGCTCCGGCTCGCACTCCATCAACGTGCTGATGGTCAACAACCCGCAGATGGTGGACCTGCAGAAGCTGACGGCCGCCAACTTCACCAAGTCCACCGGCATCAAGGTGAACTTCACGGTGCTGCCCGAGGACGACGTCCGCGACAAGATCACCCAGGACTTCTCCAGCCAGGCCGGCCAGTACGACGTGGCCACCATCAGCAACTACGAGGCGCCGATCTTCGCGAAGAACAACTGGCTGTCCTCGCTGTCGTCCGAGGCGAAGGCCGACACCGCCTTCGACCAGAGCGACATCCTGCCCGCCATGCAGCAGTCGCTGACGTACAACGGGCAGCTGTACGCCGAGCCGTTCTACGGCGAGTCGTCGTTCCTGATGTACCGCAAGGACGTCTTCGCCGCGAAGGGCCTGACGATGCCGGCGAACCCGACCTGGACCCAGGTCGCGGACCTGGCCGCCAAGGCCGACGGCGCCGAGAAGGGCATGAAGGGCATCTGCCTGCGCGGCCAGCCCGGCTGGGGCGAGATGATCGCGCCGCTGACCACCGTGGTGAACACCATGGGCGGCACCTGGTTCGACAAGGACTGGAAGGCCCAGGTCGACAGCCCCGCCTTCACCAAGGCGGTGAACTTCTACGTCGACCTCGTCCGCAAGCACGGCGAGGCCGGCGCCGCCCAGTCCGGGTTCACCGAGTGCCTCAACGACCTGGAGCAGAGCAAGGTCGCCATGTGGTACGACGCCACCTCCGCGGCCGGCTCCCTGGAGGGCTCCGGCTCCCCCGTGGCCGGGAAGATCGGCTACGTGCCCGCGCCGGTCGACCAGACCAAGAACGCCGGCTGGCTGTACACCTGGGCCTGGGGCGTGCAGAAGGCGAGCAAGCACCAGTCCGACGCCTGGAAGTTCATCTCCTGGGCGTCCGGCAAGGGCTACGAGAACCTGGTCGGCCAGAAGCTCGGCTGGTCCCGGGTGCCGGCCGGCAAGCGCACCTCGACCTACAGCAACCCCGACTACGTCAAGGCGTCCGCCGCGTTCGCCCAGCCGACGCTCAACGCGCTCAAGGACGTCGACCCGGCCAACCCCGGTGTGCAGCCGCGCCCCGCGCCCGGCATCCAGTTCGTGGACATACCGGAGTTCACCGACCTCGGCACCCAGGTCTCCCAGCAGCTCTCCTCGGCGGTGGCCGGCCGCACCAGCGTCTCCAGCGCGCTGAAGGCCAGCCAGAAGCTCGCCGAGAAGGTCGCCGACAAGTACGCCGGCAAGTGAGCGGGAAGCCGACACCATGAGCACTCCCTCGATCCTCGGAGACCGCCACGCGCCGCCGGCCGTGTCGGGGTCCGCCGCGAACCGGGCACCGCGCCGCAACGCCGGTGCCTGGGCGCGGCGGGCGCCGCTGCTGCCCGCGCTGATCTTCATGATCGTCGTCACCCAGCTGCCGTTCGTCGGCACCCTGGTGATCTCGTTCATGCGCTGGAACGCCCTGGACCCCAGTGACAAGGGGTTCACCGGCTTCGACAACTACAAGGAGGAGTTCACCGACCCGCAGCTGCGCTCGGCACTGACCACCACGGTGGTGCTGACCGTCACGGTGGTGCTGGTCAGCCTCGTGCTGGGGCTGGGCCTCGCGCTGCTGATGGACCGGAAGTTCCCCGGCCGCGGCGCGGTGCGCACCCTGCTGATCACGCCGTTCCTGGTGGTGCCGGTCGCCTCAGCGCTGCTGTGGAAGCACGCCCTGTACAACGCCACCTACGGCTTCATCAACGGCTCGCTCACCTGGATCTGGAGCGTGTTCGGCAGCGACAGCGCGCCGCAGCCGGACTGGCTGTCCACGTCGCCGAAGCTCGCCGTCGAGGCGTCGCTGATCTGGCAGTGGACGCCGTTCATGATGCTGATCCTGCTGGCCGGGTTGCAGTCGCGCCCCACCGACGTCGTCGAGGCGGCCCGGGTGGACGGCGCCAACAACTGGGACGTGTTCCGCTTCCTGACCCTGCCGCACCTGCGCCGCTACCTGGAACTGGCCGCGCTGCTCGGCACGGTCTACGTGGTGCAGAACTTCGACGCGGTCTTCACCCTCACCTCCGGGGGCCTGGGCACCGCGAACCTCCCCTACGCGGTGTACAGCACCTTCTACGAGGCCCACGACTACGGGCAGGCGTCCGCGGAGGGCGTGATCGTGGTGATCCTGTCCATCCTCGTGGCGACGTTCGCGCTGCGCTCGGTCTCGTCGCTGCTCAGGGAGGAGTCCCGCTGATGGCCGCCACCACCCTCGACCCCGTCACCCCGGTCGCCGGCCGCGCGCCGCGCGAGCGCAAGGAGCGCCGCAACCGCGGCCTGCTGGCCGTCGGCGCCTGGCTGTGCGGGATCGTCTTCTTCCTGCCCTTCGCGTGGATGGTGCTGACCTCCTTCCACAGCGAGCAGGACGCGGGCACCAACCCGCCGAAGATCGACGCGCCGCTGACCCTGCACGGCTACCGCGAGTTCTTCGGCTCCGGCACCGGCGTCAGCCCGTGGCCGCCGCTGATCAACTCGCTGACCGCCAGCGTCGTCTCCACCCTGCTGGTGCTGCTGCTGGCCACCCCGGCGGCGTACGCGCTGTCCATCCGGCCGGTCCGCAAGTGGTCCGACGCGATGTTCTTCTTCCTGTCGACGAAGATGCTGCCGGTCGTCGCCGGGCTGCTGCCGGTCTACCTCATCGCGAAGAACATCGGCATGCTCGACAACATCTGGCTGCTGGTCATCCTCTACACCTCGATGAACCTGCCGATCGCGGTGTGGATGATGCGGTCCTTCCTGTCCGACGTGCCCGGCGCGATCATCGAGGCCGCGTCCATCGACGGCGCCGGACTGCCGACCATCCTCGCCCGGATCGTCGCCCCGATCGTCGCGCCCGGCATCGCGGCGACCGCGCTGATCTCGTTCATCTTCAGCTGGAACGAGCTGCTCTTCGCACGGGTGCTCACCGGTGTCACCGCCGGCACCGCGCCCGTCTTCCTGACCAGCTTCGTCACCAGCCAGGGCCTGTTCCTGGCGAAGGTGTGCGCCGCCGCGGTCTGTATCTCCCTGCCGGTGCTCGCCGCCGGGTTCGCCGCCCAGGACAAGCTCGTCCAGGGCCTCTCCCTTGGAGCCGTCAAGTGAAAGCCGCCGTCATCAGCTCCCCCGGCCAGGTCGGCATCGAGACCGTGGACGACCCGACGCCGGGCCCGGGCGAGGTGGTCGTCCAGGTCGCCGCCTGCGGCCTGTGCGGCACCGACCTGCACATCCTCCAGGGGGAGTTCGCGCCGACGCTGCCGATCGTGCCCGGCCACGAGTTCGCCGGGGAGATCGTCGCGGTCGGCTCGCAGGTGCGCGGTCTGAGCGCCGGCGACCGGGTCGCGGTGGACCCGTCGCTGTACTGCCACGAGTGCCACTACTGCCGGATCGGCCGCAACAACCTGTGCGAGCGGTGGAACGCGATCGGCGTCACCGTGCCCGGCGGCGCCGCCGAGTACGCCGCCGCCCCGGCCGCGAACTGCGTCAAGCTCCCCGAGCACATCGCCACCCGCGACGCCGCCCTGATCGAGCCGCTGTCCTGCGCGGTGCGCGGCTACGACATCCTGCGCTCCCAGCTGGCCACCCACGTCCTCATCTACGGCTCCGGCACCATGGGCCTGATGATGATGGAGCTGGCCAAGCGCACCGGCGCGGCCAGCGTCGACATGGTCGACCTCAACGAGGAGCGGCTGACCACCGCGCGGCAGCTGGGCTGCTCCGCGGCGGCCACCAGCGCCGACGAGCTGGACCAGCCGCGCGGCTGGGACGTCGTCATCGACGCGACCGGCAACGCCGCCGCCATCCAGGACGCCCTGGGCCGGGTCGGAAAGGGCGGCACCTTCCTCCAGTTCGGTGTCGCCGACTACGCCGCCCGCGCCACCATCGAGCCGTACAAGATCTACAACCAGGAGATCACCATCACCGGTTCGATGGCGGTGCTGCACAGCTACGAGCGGGCCGCTGAGCTGTTCGCGGGCGGGGTGCTGGACCCGGAGGTGTTCATCAGCGACCGGCTGCCGCTGGTGGACTACGCTGCCGCCCTACAGCGCTTCCAGGCGGGCGTCGGCCGGAAGATCCAGGTCCTGCCGTAGGGCCCGCCCCTGCCGACTCCCCCCACACCCGTCCCTGGTCCCGCCGTGTTGCCGTGCCGCCGGAAGAGGAAGGCCCATGACCGCACCCCTGCCCGCTTCGCCCCCCGTGCCGCCGCTGCCGCCTCCCCCGGTGCCGGCGCTGGTGATCGGCGAGGCACTGACCGACATCCTGACCGGTCCGGCAGGGGTGCACGGCGAGCACCCCGGCGGCAGCCCGGCGAACGTCGCACTCGGGCTCGGCCGCCTCGGCCACCCGGTACGCCTGGCCACCCGTATCGGCCGTGACCGCACCGGCACGGCGCTGCGCGAGTGGCTGGAGCGCGGCGGAACCGAGCTGCTGCCGGGGTCCGTCGGTGACGCGCCGACCTCGTCGGCGACCGCCCGGGTGCGCCCGGACGGCACGGTGGGCTACGAGTTCGACCTCGTCTGGGACCTCGCGCCGCAGACCGTCGAGGCGCTGCGCTCGGGGCCGCCCGCCCATCTGCACATCGGGTCGGTGGCCGCCGCGCTGCCGCCGGGCGCCGACCTGGTGCTCGCGGCCACCGAGCAGCTCCGGCCGCGCGCCACCGTCTCCTACGACCCCAACATCCGCCCGGCGCTGCTGGGCGACCGGGACACCGAACGCGCCCGGGTGGAGCACCTGGTGGGGCTGAGCGACGTGGTGAAGGCCAGCGACGAGGACCTCGCCTGGCTCTACCCGGAACAGGACCCGGACACCGCGGCCGCCCGCTGGGCAGGGCTCGGCCCGGCGCTGGTGGTGCTCACCCGGGGCCCGCGCGGCGCCCGCGCCTGGTGGCAGCACGGCATGCTCGATGTGCCGGCGCCGCCGATCCGCGTGGTGGACACCGTGGGCGCGGGCGACTCGTTCATGTCCGCGCTGGTCAGCGCGCTGCTGCGGCGGGACCTGCTGAGCGGCGGCGGCACGTCCGCGACCGCGGCGACCCGGGCGCGGCTGCGGGAGGCGACCGGTGCGGCGGCCCTGAGCCCCGAGGTGGTCGGGGCGCTGCGGTACGCGGTGCGGGCGGCGGGCATCACCTGCTCCCGCCCGGGCGCGGCCCCGCCGACCTACGAGGAGTTGGAGCGGCCGCCGGCCTGAGGCGTCGGGCGAGCACGCGGGCCCCGGTGAGCTTCGGGCGGGCCCGTTCGGTGGCGCGCCCGGCCCGCGTCACGCGAAGTGGACGACGATCCGCCCCTGGTTGGACGGGTCGGCCTCGAAGCTGCGGTAGAGCCGCTTGAGATGGGGCTGCCGCAGCGTGGCGAGCACGCGCGTGCGCAGCTTGCCCGAGCCCTTGCCGGAGATGATCTCCACCCGGTCCGCCTTCGTGGCCGCGGCCCGGAAGATGATCTCCCGCACGGCGCGGTCGATGTCGCGGTCACTACGGAACAGCGGGTGCAGGTCGAGGGTGAGCGTCATCGGGTGCCTGTGCCTTCCGAGCCGGCGGCGGCGCCCACCGCGGGCGCCAGAAGCACCGTACTCCCGGCGGGGAAATCGCGTGGCGGGCCCGGGCGGGCGCGGTTACGGTCGCGCGATGACCACTCGTACCTTCCGGATCACCGTCCGCGGCGTCTTCGACCAGCTCACCGACGCCCAGCGCGCCGAACTGCTGGCGCACGCGGCCGAACACGACGTGCTGCGGGCCGCCTTCACCCCCGAGGGGCACCTCAGCTACGACCTCGCGGCGCGCCCCGCGTTCACCTTCCGCTTCAGCGACACCGGCGAGGCCGAGGAGGACATCCTGCCCGCGACCGAGCGCGCGCAGGCCGCCGCCCGCGCCTGGCTGGAGAGCCGCGGCTACGGCTTCGCGAAGCTGCGCGCCCAGGCCGAGGACCTGTCGCTGGCGCCGCTGGGCAAGCGGGCCCGGCGCGAGGCCGCGAAGCACACCGGGTAGCCGTGCCGCCGCGCACGGCCTCGACGCCGTGACGACAGCAACGGCGTCACGGCGCGAACGACGTCACGGCGTCACGGCGCCGGATAGATGTCGCCCGCGGACATCATGCTCTCCTGCTCGCAGTCGAACTCCAGCCGCCGCACCTGCTGCTGGAGCCTGCGGCGTTCCTGCGGGTCGGCGCTGCGCTCGGCGTCCTCCTCGATCGCGAGCGCCTCCTCGCGCATCTTCCGCACGTGCCGCTCGTTGGCCGGTCCGTTCTCGTTCATGCCGCACCCCGCTTCGTGCGCCCTCGCGCCGACACCTCCACCGAAGCACCTTGCCCGCCCGTGCGCCACCGGGACCTGGCCCGGGGCCGCCGCCTCCCGCGGTGCCGCACCCGGCACCCTTTGTTCTTGACCTGTACATGGCACTTTTTTGCCCCTACGATGACCTCGCACCTCCGCGAGAGAGCGCTCTCTCCCGCACTTCGGTCTCACTCCCCCCGGACGGAAGAAGAAGTGTCATGAGACGCAGAATCGGCATGATCGCGTGTCTGTCCGCCGCCCTCGTGGCGACCGCCCTCACCGGCGCGGGCGCCATGTCGGCGGACGCCGCCCCGGCCTCCGCCGCCCGCGCGGACGCCTCCGACGCCGTGGTGTCGGCGATGGTCCACGACCTCGGCCTCACCCCGGCCCAGGCCCACCAGCGGCTGCGGCAGCAGGCTGCGGCCACCGCACTGACCCCCAAGGCCCGCAAGGCGGCGGGCGGTTCCTACGGCGGATCGTGGTTCGACCAGAGCGACGGCTCGCTGGTGGTCGCCGTCACCGACGCGCACGCGGCGGCGGCGGTGGCGAAAACCGGCGCGACCGCGAAGGTCGTCTCCCGCACCGCCGAGCAGCTCAACACCGCGAAGTCGGCGATCGACACGCTGGCCAGGGCGCACAAGGCCCCGGCCGGGGTGAGCAGTTGGGGCGTGGACCTCCGGTCCAACCAGGTGGTCGTCGACGTCCAGGCCGCCCACGCGAAGGACGCGGCGGTGCGGGCGTTCGTCGCCGGGGCCGAGCGGGGCGACAGCGCCCACGCGGTCACGGTCCGCACGACGGCCGCGGCAGCTCCGACAACGCTGTCAGCCGGCACCGTCGGCGGCGACCCGTACACCAGCCACGGCATCCGCTGCTCCATCGGCTTCTCGGTGATCGGCGGGTTCGTCACCGCGGGCCACTGCGCCCAGCAGGGCGCGGCGGTCTACGGGTGGGACGGCTCCTACGTCGGCAACTTCCAGGCCGGCACCTTCCCGGGCAACGACTACTCCTGGGTGAACGTCGGCAGCGGCTGGTGGACGGTGAACGTGGTGCTCGGCTGGGGCACCGTCTCCGACGTGCTGGTGCACGGCTCCAACGTGGCGCCGGTGGGCTCCTCGATCTGCCGCTCGGGGTCGACCTCGCACTGGCACTGCGGCACCGTGCTGGGCATGAACGAGACGGTCAACTACAGCGAGGGCAGCGTCTACGGGCTCACCGAGACCAACGTGTGCGCCGAACCCGGCGACTCCGGCGGCTCGTTCATCAGCGGCGACCAGGCCCAGGGCGTCACGTCCGGCGGCTACGGCGACTGCACCTCGGGCGGCGAGACCTGGTTCCAGCCGGTCAACCCGATCCTGTCGGCCTACGGTCTGACGCTCCAGACCAGCTGACCGCCGGCACTTGAAAGTCACAGCGCGGCCCGTCCCGGAACTCCCTCCGGGGCGGGCCGTCGCCGTGGGCGGGCGCGCTTGACGCGATTAGTTATAGGTCACACAATTATTGCTATGACTACAACCAATTACCCCGACAGCACTCGGCCCGACCCGACGGCCCGGCAGAGCGAGCGGGTGCTGCTGATCGGCGCCTCCCGCGGGCTGGGGCTCGCGCTCGCCCAGGAGTGGGCGAAGGACGGCCGGCAGGTCGTGGCGACCGTGCGCGGCGCCGGCCGCACCGCGCTGCACGACCTCGCCGACGGCGCCGCGGGCCGCGTGCAGGTCGAGACCGTGGACATCACCGAGCCGGAGCAGATCGCGGCGCTGCGCGAACGGCTGGCCGGCCGGCGCTTCGACCTGCTCTTCGTGAACGCGGGCGTGACCAACCAGCCGGAAGGGACCGTGGCCGAGACCTCGACCGAGGAGTTCACCCGGGTCATGGTGACCAACGCGCTCGGCCCGCTGCGGGCGGTCGAGGCGCTCCAGGACCTGGTCGAACCCGCGGGCACCATCGGCGTGATGTCCTCCGGGCAGGGCAGCGTCGCCAACAACGAACGCGGCGGCCACGAGGTGTACCGGGGCAGCAAGGCCGCGCTCAACACCTTCATGCGCAGTTACGCGGCCCGGCACGAGGGCGAGCCGCGGAGCCTGGTGCTCATGGCGCCGGGCTGGGTGCGCGTCGGCGTCGGCGGCCCCGACGGCCGGCTCAGCGTGGAGGAGAGCATCCCGAACGTGGTCCGGACACTGGACTCGCTGCGCGGCACGCCCGGCCTGCACTACGTCGACTACCTCGGCCGTACGGTGGCATGGTGAGTCCGGCGCCGGCCCCCGGCGACGCGGACGCCGACCCCGTACGGCAGGTCTGGACGCTGATGCGGCGCTTCGTCGAGTCCCACAGCCGGCACGGCGAACTCGCCGACGCGCTCGGCTTCCGCCTCGGCGGAGGCCGCGGCAAGGTGCTGCTCCAGCTGCGGCAGGGGCCGCGCACGCTGCGCGAGATCGCGGAGGCCAACGGGGTGGACGCGCCCTACGCGACGATCGTCGTGGACAAGTTGGAGGCGCACGGCCTGGTCGAGCGCCGCCCGCACCCCGACGACCGGCGGCGCAAGCTCGTCACGCTCACCGCGGCCGGGCAGCGGGCGCTGGAGACCGCCGACGCCATCCTGCTGCGCCCGCCCGCGGCCGTCGGCACGCTGCCGCCGGGGGACCTCGAACGCCTGGCGGGGTTGCTCGCCCGGCTGCTGGCGGCGGACGCGGCGGGCGGCTGAGCGCGCGGGGCGCGGCCGTGGCCCGGCCCGCCCGGGAAGCAGGCGCCGCGTCCGGCATCATGCTGGTCATGACCGTCTCCGAACCAGGCAGCACCCCGGGCACCGGCCGGGTGGCGCACGCGCGGGTGCCGATGACCGGCCGCGACCCCGGCGAACACGGCCGGGTCTCCACGCCGTTGGAGCTGCTGCTCGACCTGACCTTCGTCGTCGCCGTCGGCACCGCGGCCGACCAGTTCGCCGAGATGCTCGCCGCCGGGCGCACCGGTGCCGCGGTGGCCTCGTTCCTGATGGCGATGACCGCGATCCTCATCGCGTGGATCAGCTTCAGCTGGTTCGCCTCGGCCTTCGGCACGGACGACTGGCTGTACCGGGTGCTGACCATGGTGCAGATGATCGGTGTGGTGGTGTTCGCGCTGGGCCTGCCGGCGATGTTCCACTCCGTGCGGGAGGGCGGGCACCTGGAACTGCGGGCGATCGTCGCGGGCTATGTCGTGATGCGGGTGGCGATGGTGCTCCAGTGGTGGCGGGCGGCCCGGGACTCGCCGCCCTTCCACGACGTCGGCATGGCGATGATCCGCTGGACGGTGATCGCGCAGGCGGCGTGGACGGTGGTCGGCTTCGCGCCGCTGCCGCGCACGGCGGTCTTCGCGGCGTTCGTGGTGCTCGCGGTGCTGGAACTGCTGCTGCCGGTGCTCGGGCAGGGCGGCGCCGGGGGTACGCCCTGGCATCCGCACCATGTCGCCGAGCGGTACAGCCTGTTCGCGATCATCACCCTCGGCGAGGGTGTGGTGGGCACCGTGGCGTCGTCGGGCGGTCTGCTCGGGGGCGCGGACGGCACGCACTGGACCGGCACCGCGGTGGCGGTGGTGGTGGCGGGGATCGGCCTGACCTTCGGGATGTGGTGGGTGTACTTCACCACGCCGTTCGGCGACATCCTGGTCCGCCGCCGCGCGTTCGGCTACCTCTTCGGCTACGGGCACATCCCGGTCTTCGTGGGGATCGCCGGCGCTGGCGCGGGGCTGCACGTCGCGGGGCTGTACCTGGAGCACGACGCGGAGCTCGGCGGGACCGCGGTGGTGCTGGCGCTGGCCCTGCCGGTCGGCCTGTACGTGCTGATGATCTACCTGCTGCACACGCTGCTGCTGTCCGCGCGGGACAGCTTCCACCTGCTGCTGATCGCCATCAGCATGGTGGTGCTGCTGGCGGCGGTGCTGCTGGCGGCGGCGGGCGCCGCGCTGTCGCTGTGCCTGCTGGTGGTGATGCTCGCGCCGTTCGTCACCGTCGTCGGGTACGAGACGGTAGGGCACCGGCGGCAGCGGCGGATGCTGGACGGGCTGCCCCCGGCCGAGGACGCGCCCTGAGCAGGCCCCGGGCCGGGGCGGAGGGCGGTTCACCCCGGACCGGGGCGCCGCGCGGTCACGCGGTCATGCGGGCAGGCGGTCAGGCGGTCAGGCGCGGTCGGTGCGCGGGAAGACGTACTCGTCGAGCACGATGCCCAGCGCCACCGCCGCCGGGATCGCCACCAGACCGCCGACGATGCCGAGCAGGCTCCCGCCGACCAGGACCGCGACGACGGTGACGACCGGGTGGACGTCGACGGCGTACTTCATCGCCCGCGGCATGATCAGGTAGTCCTCGGCGACGCGGAAGGCGACGGAGAAGGCGGCGGTGGCCAGCGCCACCGGCAGTGACACCGACAGGGCGATCAGGCTGACCGCGATCCCGCCGACCGTGGAGCCGATCACCGGCACCATGTCCACCAGGG
This sequence comes from Streptomyces sp. CA2R106, assembly GCF_037034245.1. Lineage (NCBI taxonomy): Bacteria > Bacillati > Actinomycetota > Actinomycetes > Kitasatosporales > Streptomycetaceae > Streptomyces > Streptomyces sp. CA2R106. The sequence continues at coordinate 139,758 of NZ_JBAGKC010000017.1, read as the reverse complement.
CGACGAAGAAGCCGAGAGCGGCCGGATAGGGCACGCCGGTGGCCTCGCACCAGGCGAAGGCGGCGGCCCCGGCGATCGCGGAGGTGACGACGTTGCCGAGCATGAAGCGGCCGACCCGGCTGAGGATCTCCTCGCTCACCGCCTCCGCCCTGGCCCGGCGGGTGCCGGGCACGAAGCGGTAGCCGAAGCACTTGATCGCGGGCAGGGCGGCCATGACGTAGAGGGTCACCGTGACCACGATCGCGGTGGAGGCGACCGCGCTCACCACGAGCTGGCCGGCGCCCAGCACGCCGCCGGCGATGTCCGCCGCTCCCCCGCCGGAGCCGAGCTGCTGCCGGACCTTCTCGATGACGTGGTAGTGCTCCTCCAGCCGTCCCAGGGTGGTGCGGTGGTCGTGCAGCTGGCTGCGCCAGCGCGGCACGTCGTCGGTGAGCGCGGCGATGGCGGCGCTGACCGGCGGGATGACCAGCGCCACGAACGCGGCGAGCACCCCGGCGAACCCGGCCGCCACCGCGGCCACCGCCAGGCCCCGGCGCAGCCCGCGCCGGCACAGCCACGCCACGACCGGCTCCAGGCTGACTGCGATGAACACCGCGAGCAGCAGCAGCGTCAGCAGCTCGCTCATCCGCAGCACGGTGCGCACCAGCATCCAGGCGAGCACCGCGCCGAGCCCGACGCCGAAGCCGACGCCGAACCAGGAGCGGCGGACCGCCGGGAGGGCCGCGGCGAGCCGGGGCCGCGGCCGGGCAGTGCCGGGGGCGGCGGGCGCGGCGGGCGCGGCGGGCGCGGCGGGCGCGGCAGTGGCGGCCGGGGCGGGGGCGGAAGCGGCGGCGGGGGCCACGGGGAGCGCGGTGCCGGCGGGCAGGTCGGTCATGGCTGGGCTCCCTCGCGACGGTGGATCGCACTCGACGGCCGCGCGGGCGGGGGTGGCCGCCGCCCGCGGGTCCACCTCTACCAACGGCGCGGCGCGCGGCGCGTCACCCGTTGCCGCCTGGTCGGCGGAATCCGGGGGGCGCCCGAACCCCCGCGAACCGCCCATGTGCACCCCGCGCGCACCTCCCGATCCCCTCCTTCCGCGCCTTTCGGGCACCCGCGTGCGCGAAACACCGAGGTAACGTGCGCATTTTTGACTCAATCATGGGTCTACTGAGCAGAAACGCGCGGTTGACACAGGGGAATCTGCGCGATTTACTCCCGGGCAAGCGCCGGAAACGAGGACCGGCGCGAGAGGTACGCCTAGCCGGTGATCCGGCCCCCACCCGGGCCGTAAGTCCGGACAAAGTCGCCAGGACCGCCGTGCGCGTCCGAGGCGGGGACGTACCCCCCATCATCAGGAGCTCGATGATGCGCATCGACCGCGGTTCCGTTCTCCGACTGACCGCGCTTCCGGCGCTCTTGGCCACCGCGCTCGTCCCGTCGCTCGCGATGCAGCAGGCCGGCGCCGCGACCGACTCGGTGGCCCTTCCCCCCACCCACGCCGACTTCGACTACCAGCTCGGCGGCGCGTACACCCCGCCCGCGGGTGTGACCGTGGTCAGCCGCGACCACACCGACGCGCCCGCCGACGGGGTCTACAACATCTGCTACGTCAACGCCTTCCAGGCCCAGCCCGACGCCGAGGACGACTGGGGCTCCGACCTGCTGCTCCACAACGCGGACGGGGACGTCGTCTACGACGAGGACTGGGGCGAGGCCCTGCTCGACACCAGCACGGCGGACAAGCGGCAGCGCATCGCCGCGAAGGTCGACGGCTGGATCGACGACTGCGCCGCCAAGGGGTACCAGGCCGTCGAACCCGACAACTACGACAGCTACAGTCGGTCGGGCAAGCTGCTCACCTCGGCCGAGGCGGAGGCGATGATCACGCTGCTGTCGGCGCACGCGCACGCCGACGGGCTGGCCATCGCGCAGAAGAACACCCCTCAACTGGCCGACGACCGGGCCAAGACCGGGCTGGACTTCGCGGTCGCCGAGGAGTGCGGCTACTACGACGAGTGCGGCGACTACACCGCCGCGTTCGGCGACAACGTGATCGTCATCGAGTACACCGCGAAGGGACTGAAGAAGGCGTGCGCCGGGTGGGGGGACGAGCTGAGCATCGTCCAGCGTGACCTCGACGTCGTGCCGGCCGGCAGCAAGGGCTACGTCCGCAAGACCTGCTGACGGCGCGGTGGGCGGCGCGGGCACCCCGACCCCGCGCCCGCGCCGCCCGCCTCCTCCTCCGGCCGCCGCACCACCGCCACCGCCGCACCGACACCCCGGGACCGCCACCCCCGGACCGGCACCGCAGCATCACCCGCCGCCGCGCCGCGGCCACCCCGCGAAGCGCCCCGGCCCCCGCGCCCCTCCCCACCGGCGCCCCGCTCACCGGCTCCTGAAACGTTTCCTCGCTCCCGGCTCCCGCCGCCCCGCGGCAGGTCCTTCCCCCGTCACACCCGCACGCTCCCCCATATACGCCCTTTGTTCCGTCTGTCCGTCCAGCGATCCGGTGGTGTCCCATGCTCCTGCCCTGTCCGACCCTCAGGAGGTCCCGATGACCGGGCCACAGTCGCCGACCCCGCATGAGCGGCCCTCGCGCCGCGCCCTGCTGCGCGGCGGCGCCGCGGTGGCCGCCGCGGCCGGCGCCGCGCCCCTGCTGGCCGCCTGCGGCGACGGCGCGAACGACGGGGTCGGCAAGGACGGCAAGGTGACCGTGGAGCTGTGGCACGGCCAGACCGACGTCGGCAAGGCCGCGATGGAGACGCTGGTGAAGCAGTTCAACAGCGAGCACCCCAAGATCCGGGTGGACCCCGGCGGGGGTGTGCTGGCGGACTCGATGCTCCAGAAGATCACCGCGGCGCTGGCGTCCGGCTCGTACCCGGACATGGCGTACATCTTCGGTTCCGACCTCGCCAGCGTGGCGCGCAGCCCGCAGGTGGTGGACCTGACCGAGACCGTGAAGCACGCCCCGACGCCGTGGAGCCGCTTCTGGGCGCCGTCGCGGGCCGCCGTCACCGTCAACGGCAAGGTGCGGGCCGCCCCGGCGGTGCTCGACGCGCTCGCCGTCGTGTGCAACCGGAAGATCTTCGCCGCCGCGGGGGTGCCGATCCCCAAGGCCGGCTGGACCTGGCAGGAGTTCGTGGAGACCGCGAAGGCGCTCACCGACAAGGGCGCGGGCGTCTTCGGCACCGGCTGGCCCGGCGTCGGCGACGAGGACACCGTCTGGCGGCTGTGGCCGATGGTGTGGGACCTGGGCGGCGAGGTCGTCAACAAGAGCGGCAACGGCATCGGCTTCGCCGACAGCGGCGTCAAGGCGCTGGAGACGGTCGCCGCGCTGGCGAAGGACAAGAGCGTCTACATCGACCCCAAGCCGGGCAGCGAGCAGATGTACCAGGTGTTCCTCTCCGGCCGGATGGCGATGTCCATCACCGGGCCCTGGCAGCTGCCGGACGTCATCCAGGCGAAGGTGGACTACGAAGTGGTGCCGCTGCCCAGCTACAGCGGGCGGCCGATGACCATCTCCGGTCCGGACACCTGGACGCTGTTCGACAACGGCTCGGCCCGGGTGGCCGCCGCCCGCACCTTCGTCACCTGGCTCAACCAGCCCGCGCAGGACGTGCGGTGGGACATCAAGACCGGCTCCCTGCCGCTCAGCCGCGCCACGCAGGCCCTGCCGCAGTGGACCGCGCAGACGAAGAAGACCAAGGGCCTGACCGTCTTCACCACGGCCCTGGACACCGCCCGGGTCCGCCCCAACCACGCCGCCTACCCGCAGATCTCCGCAGCGCTCGGCCAGGCGATCGTCAGCGTGCTGCTCGGCCGCTCCACCCCGGCCAAGGCCATGCACGACTGCGCCCGCCAGTCCAACGCCGCTCTGCTCATCCCGCGCTGAGGAGGACCCATGCCTCGCCTTCCCACCCCGCTCACCCTGCCGGCCGACACACCGACCGACGCCGAGGTGCGGCGCGCCCGACGCCGCCGGCGCCGCGCGGAGACGGGCACCGCGTGGGCGTTCATCATGCCCTCGGTGCTGGTCATCATCGGGCTGAGCGTGCTGCCGGTGATCTGGTCGCTGCTGCTGTCGTTCCAGGCCGACGACCTGGTCACGCCCAGCCGCTGGGTCGGTCTGCAGAACTACCACGCGCTCACCCAGGACCCGAACTTCCGCCAGGCGGTCCGCAACACGCTGATCTACACGGCGCTGTACGTGCCGCTCAGCATGGTGCTCGGCCTGCTGCTGGCGATCGCGCTGAACCGGAGGATCAGGCTGGTCGGCCTGTACCGGACGCTGTTCTTCGTGCCGTTCGTGATCTCGGCGGCCGCGCAGGGCGTGCTGTTCTCCTTCATCCTCGACCCGGAGTTCGGCGCGGCCAACTCGGTGCTGCACAAGCTGCACATCCCCGCGCAGGGCTTCCTGACCGACCCCGGCCAGGCGCTGTACGTCCTGGTGGCGATCTCGCTGTGGAGCGGCACCGGCTTCTGCCTGGTGGTCTACCTGGCCGCGCTCCAGGACGTGTCGCCGTCGCTGATCGAGGCGGCGAAGCTGGACGGCGCGGGACGGCTGCACCTGCTGCGGCACGTGGTGCTGCCGGCGCTGACGCCGGTGAACGTCTTCCTGCTGGTGTGGCAGGTGATCCAGTCGCTCCAGGTCTTCGACCTGGTCTACGTCACCACCAAGGGCGGCCCGCTGGGCTCCACCACGGTGATCGTCTACTTCATCTGGGAGATGGCCTTCCAGAACTTCACCGCCGGATACGGGGCCGCGGCCGCGTACGTCCTGGCGGTGGCCCTGCTCGTGATCGGGGCCGGGACCCGGCTGCTGCGCCGCCGGAGCCCGGACCAGCTGGAAGGAGCCACCCGATGACCGCGACCTCGGCGCCCGCCCGCGCCGTACCCGAGTCGGACTCGCCCGCCGCCGCCCCGCCCGGCAGGCGCCGCCGGGTGCTGCCGTTCAGCCCCTGGCACCTCGCGCTCGCCCCGCTGGCGCTGCTGTTCGCGATCCCGCTGGTGTGGCTGCTGCTCAGCTCGGTGATGAGCGACGCGCAGATCAACCGCTTCCCGCCGGCGCTGTGGCCCTCGCACATCGACCTGAGCGGCTACCGGTACGTGCTGGGCAACGCGATGTTCCCGCGCTGGTTCGCCAACTCGCTGATCGTGTCGGTGGCGTCGGTCGCCTCCAACCTGGTCTTCGGGGCGCTGGGCGGCTACGCCTTCGCGCGGATGCGCTTCGCCGGGTCGCGGGTGCTGCTGGCCACGATGCTCGCCACGATGGCGATCCCCTTCCAGCTGACGATGATCCCGACGTTCCTGGTGATGAAGAAGCTCGGCCTGATCGACTCGCTCGGCGCGCTGATCGTGCCGTCGCTGGTGACGCCGTTCGCGGTGTTCCTGCTGCGGCAGTTCTTCCTGTCGCTGCCCCGGGAACTGGAGGAGGCCGCGTGGATCGACGGCTGCAACCGGCTGCGGGTGCTGTGGTCGGTGGTGCTGCCGCTGTCCCGGCCGGCGCTGAGCACGGTCGCGGTGCTGACCTTCCTCAGCACCTGGAACGACCTGACCTGGCCGCTGATCGCCATCAACCACGACGCGCACTACACGCTCCAGCTGGGGCTGACCACCTTCCAGGGCCAGCACCACACCAAGTGGTCGGCGGTGATGGCCGGGAACGTCATCACGGTGCTGCCGGTGCTGCTGGCGTTCCTCGGCGCGCAGAAGTCGTTCATCCAGTCCATCACCTCCAGCGGCCTGAAGGGTTGACCCGATGCCCCCCACCTTCGACCTCCTCGTGATCGGGGACGTCAACCCCGACGTCGTCGTCGGCCCGCTGCCCGGGCCGCTCGCCTTCGGGCAGCGCGAGCAGCTGGTGCCCACCGGGCTGCTCACCCTGGGCGGCTCGGCGGCGATCATGGCCTGCGGGGCGGCCCGGCTCGGCCTGAAGGTCGCCTTCGCCGGGCGGATCGGCGACGACGACACCGGCGTGTACGTCCGGGCGGCGCTGGCCGCGCGCGGTGTGCACACCGACGCGCTGCGGGTCGATGGCGACCTGCCGTCGCCGCTGACCGCGGTCCTCAACCGGGCCGCGGACGACGGCGGCGAGAACGGCGACCGGGCCATCCTCACCGCGCCCGGCACGCTGGCGGCGACCAGCGGCGACGACGTGCCGGCCGAACTGCTCGCCGACTGCCGGCACGTGCACGCCGCGTCGTACTTCCTCATGCCGGGGCTCGCCGCGGCGCTGCCGGAGCTGTTCCGCACCGCCCGCGCGCACGGCGCGACCACCTCGCTGGACACCAACGACGACCCGGACGGCCGCTGGGACCCGGCGGGCCTGGCGGCGGTGCTGCCGGTCACCGACTTCCTGCTGCCCAACGCCCAGGAGGCGCGGGCCCTGTCGGGCCACGGCGACCTGGCGGGCGCCGCGGCGGCGCTGGCGGCGTACGGCCCGACCGTCGTCGTCAAGGACGGCGCCGACGGGGCGCTCGCCCACGACGGCTCGGCCGTGCTGCGCACCCCCGCGGTGCCGGTGCGGCCGCTGGACACCGTCGGCGCCGGCGACACCTTCGACGCCGGACTGGTCGCCGGGGTGCTGGCCGGGCTGCCGCTGCCGGAGGCGCTCGCGCTCGCCGCGGCCTGCGGCGCGCTGTCCACCCGCGCCTACGGCGGCACCGGCGCGCAGCCCACCTGGGACGAGGCACTGGCCGCGTCCCGCACCACCGCCCCGGGCTCGGGGCAGAACCACGGAGAGAGCACGTGACCACCACCACGACCAAGATCGCGTTCATCGGCGCCGGGAGCGTCGTGTTCACGCAGGGGCTGCTGGCCGACCTGTTCGCGTTCGAGGAGCTGAAGGGCGTGCACATCGCGCTGCACGACATCGACGCGGAGCGGCTGGCGACCGCGGAGGGCGCCGCCCGGCACATCGCCGGGCACCTGGCCGCCTCGCCGCGGATCACCGCGCACGCCGACCGGCGCGAGGCGCTCGAAGGCGCCGCCTTCGTGGTGAACATCGTGCAGGTCGGCATGGGCGAGTCGACCCGGACGGACTTCGAGGTGCCGGCCCGCTACGGGGTGCGGCAGACCATCGGCGACACCCTCGGCGTCGGCGGCATCTTCCGCGCGCTGCGCACCTTCCCGCTGCTCAAGGCGCTCGGGCAGGACATCGCCGAGGTGTGCCCGGACGCCTGGCTGCTGAACTACACCAACCCGATGGCGATGAACGTGCAGTACCTCGCCGAGGCGACCGGGCTGACCCGGGTGGTCGGCCTGTGCCACTCGGTGTACTGGACGATGCACGACCTGTGCGAGCTGCTCCAGGTGCCGCTGGAGGAGGTCAGCTACCAGGCGGCGGGCGTCAACCACCAGGCGTGGGTGCTGCGCTTCGAGCACCAGGGCGAGAGCGTGTACCCGAAGCTGGACGCGCTGATCGCGAGCGACCCGCAGCTGCGCCGCCGGGTGCGGGTGGACATGTACCGGCGGCTGGGCTACTACCCGACCGAGACCAGCGAGCACTCCTCGGAGTACGTGCCGTGGTACCTGGGCCACGAGAGCGAGGTCGAGCGGCTGCGGCTGCCGATCGGCACCTACCTGGATATCGTGGCCGACAACGTCAGGCAGTACGAGCAGACGCGCGACGCGCTGAAGGCCGGCGCCCCGCTGACGGTGGCCGGCACGATGGAGTACGCCCCGCAGATCGTGCACAGCATCGTGACGGGCACGCCCCGCACGGTCTACGGCAACGTGACCAACCGCGGCCTGATCGACAACCTGCCCGCGCACGGCACCGTCGAGGTGCCGTGCCTGGTCGACGGGCTGGGGGTGCAGCCGACCCGGATGGGTTCGCTGCCGCCGCAGTGCGCCGCGCTGAACCGCTCGTACCTGAGCATGAACGACCTGGTGGTCAAGGCCGCCGTGGAGGACGACCCGCGGCACGTCCGGCAGGCGGCGATGGCCGACCCGGCGACGGCCGCGGCGCTGACGGTGGAGCAGATCTGGGAGCTGTGCGACGACATGGTGCGCGCGCACGGTGAGCTGCTCCAGCCGGGGCTGCGGGCGGTGCTCGGCAGCTGACCCCTCCGGGGGCGCGGGGGACGCGGGGGACGCAGGAACGGCGAAGGGCCGCCCGGCCGGGCGGCCCTTCGTCGTCGGTGTCTGCCGGTGTGTGCCGGTGTCTACCGGAAGGGGGTCAGGAGTTGCCTGCGGTGTCGCTGAGCTCCTGGGACCAGTAGCTGCCGGTGGGCAGGGTGTCCCAGGGGTTGGGCAGGTCGTCGGGGGTGGCGTAGAGGTAGCCGGCGTTGCGCTGCTTGCTCAGGGTGACGGTGTTGTCGAGGGCGGCCTGGGTGGGCGTGTCGTACACCAGGTGCCAGAACTTGCCGGGGTCGGTCGAGTTCTGCTCCCAGGCGGGCGGGGTCCAGCCGGTGTAGCCGGCGTAGGTTCCCTCGTACATCACGAGGATGTCGGCGGCCGAGGAGTAGCACTGGTCGGCGGGGGCGCCGGGGTTGTCGACGGTCAGGGCGCCGGGGTGGGCCTGCTTGGTGGTGGTGTTGATGCCGGAGTACAGGTCGACGTGGGCGTTGTTGGTGCCGCAGTCGTTGAGGGCGTCGTCGAAGAAGATCCCGGCCAGGCCCGAGGGGCCGTACCAGGAGTACCAGTTGGCGACGTCGGCGTTGATCTGCGCGGTCCAGGCGGCGACGGAGGTCTGTCCGTCGCGGGTGGTGCGGCCGGTGGTGCCGAAGTAGCCGGTGTCCACGTAGCCGATGACCTTGGTGCCGTCCGCGGTGGCGGACTTCACCGCCTTGGCGTAGGCGCTGTTCGCCGCGGTGCCGGGGCCGTTGGAGGGGTTGGCGATGGCGATGCCGACGCCGGGGCCGGACTGCTCCAACTGGTTCCAGTAGGTGGCGCCGGCGCTGTCGGAGGGGTCGAAGTAAGCGGGTACGGCGACGTGTTGCACGCCGGCCGCGGCGCCGGCCGGGGTGCCGGCGGCGCCCAGGGCGGTGAGGGTGAGGGCGGTGGCCGCGGCGGCGAGCACCGCGGCGCGCGCCCGCCCGGCGGACCGGCCGGAGCCGGTCGCCGGGCGGGCGGGTGCCGCGGTGTGGGGGGAGTTCGCCGGTTCGTCGGACGTCGAGCGGCGGGAGGTGAACACAGGTGCCCCTTTCACGGTGGGGGTGGGGGGTGGAGCGGGCCGGTCAGCCCTTGACTCCGGTGTGTGCGATTCCCTGCACGAACTGCCGTTGCAGGAAGGCGAAGACGACGATGACCGGCAGCGAGGCGAGCAGCGAGCCCGCCATCAGCACGGGGTAGTCGGTCTGGAACTGCCCCTGGAGGGAGGCGAGTCCGGCCGACAGGGTCATCTTGTCGGGGTCGGTGTTGACCACCAGCGGCCAGAACAGGTCGTTCCAGCTCCACAGCAGCGCGAGCACGCCGAGCGCGACCAGGCCCGGCCGGACCAGCGGCAGCATCACCGACCAGTAGATGCGCAGCGGTCCGGCGCCGTCGATCCGCGCGGCCTCCTCCAGCTCCTTCGGCAGCGACAGGAACGACTGCCGCAGCAGGAAGACGCCGAACGCGCTGAACATGCCCGGCAGGATCAGCGCCTGGAGGCTGTTGAGCCAGCCCAGGTCGGACATGATCTGGTACTGCGGGATGATGAACAGCTGCGGCGGCACCATCAGTACCGACAGGAACAGCCCGAAGAGCACCCCGCGGCCGGGGAAGCGCAGCCGCGCGAAGGCGTAGGCGGCCATCGGGCAGAGCACGACCTGGCCCGCGGTGCGGCCCAGCGCCATCAGCAGCGTGTTGAGGAACTGGTGGCCGAACGGCAGCAGTTGGAAGACCTTGCGGTAGTTCGACCACTGGCCGCCCGGCAGCGGGGACGGCGGTACATGGGTGGCGTCGGTGAGCGACTTCAGCGAGGTGATCGCCTCCCACACGAACGGCGCCACCATCACCAGCGAGGCGGCGATCAGCACCGTGTGGACGCCGAAGTGCGATCCCTTGCGCGGGGAGCGGGCCTCAGCCATAGTGCACCCACCTTTTCTGCATGCGGAACTGGAAGGCCGTCAGGGCAATGATCACCAGCAGCAGCACCATGACGATCGCGGCCGCGTAGCCGCGGTCGTTGGTGACGAACGCCCGGTCGTAGAAGAGCTGCACGACGGTCTCCAGGCGCGGGAACGCCGGGTTGGCGCGGGCCGCGCTGCCGGAGCCGGCCATCACGTAGACCAGGTCGAACAGTTGCAGCGACCCGATCACGGAGATCACCGACACGAAGAACGCGGTGGGCGACAGCAGCGGGATCGTCACGGAGAAGAACTGCCGTACCGGGCCGGCGCCGTCGAGCTGCGCGGCCTCGTAGTACTCCTTCGGGATGGCCTGCATGCCGGCGAGGAAGATCACCAGGTTGTAGCCGATGCTGCTCCACACGCCGACCGCGACCAGCGCGTACAGCGCCACGTGCGGGTCGGCGATCCAGTTGGGGCCGTCGATGCCGACCAGCGACAGCAGGTAGTTGATCAGGCCGTAGTCGCCGTTGTAGAGCCACCGCCAGACCATGGCGATCGCCACCGGCATGGTGACCACCGGCAGGAAGAACAGCGTGCGGTACACGCCGGTGCCGCGCAGCCCGGGCCGGTTGAGCAGGGCGGCGAAGACGATCGCCAGCGGGATGGAGACCAGCCCGAGCGCGGTGTACGCCAGCGTGTTGACCATGGCCTGGCCGAACTCGCTGTCGTGCAGCAGCCGGCGGTAGTTGTCCAGGCCGGACCAGGTGTGGCCGCCGAACGCGCCCCACGCGGTGAACGAGAAGTACGCGGTCTGGACGACCGGCCACAGGTAGAACACCGCCAGGCCCAGGCCGATCGGGGCGATGAAGGCGTAGCCCCACAGCGCCTCGGTGACGCGGTCGCGGCGCTTGCTGCGGCCGGCCCGGGCCGGGCGGCCGCCCTTGGCGGGCGGCTGCTCGGTCCGGGTACCGCCGGGAGTGGACGTGATCGTCATGTCACTCCTTGGCGAGGCTGGCGTTCATCGCGGCGGCGAGGTCCTTGGCCGCCTTGTCGATGGACTCCTGGCCGTTCCACGCCTTGGTGAGGTAGGTGAGCTCCTCCTCGTTCCAGGCCGCGGTGTTCTTGGAGACGGGGAAGGGCACGGCGTAGGACAGCTCGTCGACGAAGGTGCCGAGCTTGAACTGCGGGTGGGCGGCGATCCAGGCGGCCTGGGTGCCGTTGTAGGCGGGCATGGTGCCCTTGGCGCCGAAGATGTCCGCGGCCTGCTTGGAGCCGAGGAACTTCACGAACTGCCAGGCCTGGTCGGAGTGTTTGGTCTTGGCGGAGACCACGTTGGCGACGCCGTGGATGATGGTGGCCTGCTTCTCGCCCTTGGGCAGCGGCGCGACGTCGACGTTCGCCTTGGTGTAGCTGTTGCCGCCGAACTCTGTCGCGTCCCAGGAGCCGCCCCAGTACATGGCGATCTTGCCGGCCTCGAAGAGCTGGAGCGGCGCGGTGTCCGTCATGGTCTTCAGGTCCGGCGACTCCTTCTTCTTGATCAGGTCGGTCCAGAAGCGCAGGCCCTCGATGGTCTTGGGGTTGTCGTACCCGGACTTCTTGCCGTCGGCGGAGATGACCTCGCCGCCGGCCTGGGCGATGGTGTCGTACTGGTACTCCTGGAAGCTGGTCAGCTCCGCGTCGGTGCCGTACTGGCCCTTGCCGGCGTCGGTGAGCTTCGCGGCGGCGTCCTGGAAGTCCGCCCAGGTCCAGCCGGCCTTCGGGTAGGGGACCTTGGCGGCGTCGAAGAGCGCCTTGTTGTACCAGACGCCGACGGTGTCCATGTCCTTCGGCAGGCCGTAGTGCTTGCCCTGGTAGGTGTAGAGGTCGACCAGCTGCTTGGGGTAGTTCGACAGCGAGACCTTGTCCTTGGCGATCTCGTCGTCCAGCGGGCTGATCACGCCGTTGGAGGCGTAGAGCTGGAAGTTGGGGCCGTTCATCCAGAACACGTCGGGCGCCGAGCCGCCGGTCGCGGCGGCCTTCAGCTTGGTCCAGTAGTCGGCCCAGGGCGTGACCTCGACCTTGACCTTGATGTTCGGGTGGGTCTTGGTGAACGCCGCGCTGAGCTCCTCCATCGCGGACTTCTGGGTCGCGTCCCACACCCCGTAGGACAAGGTGACCTTGCCGTCGGAGGCCGCCGAGTCACTGCCACCGGACGAGCAGGCGGACGCGGCCAGCACCACCCCCAAGGCCACCGCGGCCCACCGCACCGAGTTACGCATCCCATGTCCTCCCACGGTCGAGAAGCCCTGCTCGCCGACCGGTCGGCTAGGGCATCGAGTTCGCTTAATCATGGAGTCCAGGGAAATTAAGTCAATACCCGAGGCGGTTACGAAGTTGTTGCCTTCGCGTTCCCGGCCGCCCGGCAACCGCCGCGCAGGCCCCGCCGCAGGGGTGCCACGGCAGCGCCCGCACGCGCCGCCGTACCCCGTTCTACCAGGTCAGCGGCCTGCACTGAGCACCCGGTGGGCGGCTGACAGCTCCCGCGCGAAGTACTCGGGGCCGCCGAGGTCGACGCGTTCGCGCAGTTCGCGGTCCACGTGGTCCAGGGCCAGCCGCAGCGCGCCCAGCGCCACCCCCTCGTCGCCGAACTCCGACACCCGCACCTCGGGGGTGCGGATGCACCAGCGGTCCAGCTCGCGCCGCAGCGGGTCGACGATCAGGTCCGCCGAACGCGAGAACCCGCCGCCGATCACCACCAGTTCGGGGTCGAGGGTGAGCACCAGGGCGGCGGCCCCCACGGCGACGTCGCGCACGTACCGGCGCACCACGGCCGCGGCCTTGCGGTCGCCGGCCCGGGCGGCCTCGAAGACCGCCTCGGCGGCGTCGTCCTGGTCGCGCCCGCCCAGGTCAAGGCCGCTGCCCAGGGCGCCTCCCACGCCGTCTCCCGCCGAGGCCGCCGCAGCCGCATCCGTCGCGCCGGCACCGGGCGAGCGCTCCGGCGGCGGCCAGGACTTCAGGTGCTCCTGCGCCCTGATCCACCCGGAGGCGGGCAGCGCCCCGATCTCGCCGGCGGCGTTGCCGAAGCCGCGGTGCAGCTTGCCGTCGATGATCAGGCCGGCGCCGGTGCGCAGACCCGCCAGGATCAGCACCACGTCCTTGGCGTAGCGGGCCGCGCCGCGCCAGGACTCGGCGAGCGCGGCGAGCTTGCTGTCGTTCTCGACCAGGACCGCGCCGCCGGCCCGGCGGCGCAGGTGGGCGGCCACGTCCACGCCGGTCCACTCCGGCAGCGCCTCCGAGAGCATCACCCGCCCCGCGCCGTCCACCAGCCCGGTGGTGGCCGCGCCCGCCGCCCAGATGTCGCCCGCGGCCGCCCCGGCCCCGGCCAGCGCGTCGGCGACCGCCCGGTCCAGCGCGGCCAGCCGGTCCTTGCGGCCCATCGCCGGGGCGACGGCGACCCGGGCGCTGTGCAGCACGGTGCCGTCCAGGTCGGCGACCAGGGCGAGGATCTTGTGGCCGCCGATGTCGACGCCCAGCACGCGTCCGGCGTCCGCCCGGAAGCGGTAGCGGCGGGCGGGCCGGCCCACGGCGCCGGCCGCGGCGGGCACCTCGGCGAGCCAGCCGCGCTCCAGCAGCCCGCGCGCGACGTCCTCGGTGGACGCCCGGGACAGCCCGGTCCGGCGGGAGATTTCGGTCAGCGTCAGCCCGGGCTCCTCGCGCAACACGCTGATCAGGGCCAGCGAGTTGAGCCGCCGCAGCTGGGAGAGGTCGCCGCCTGGCGCGATCTCGGTCACCGCTCCCCCTTGAGATCGGTTGGCACACTGCTAATAATGAGGGACTCCTTCGTAAGTACGGGAAAGGACCCCATGCCTCCGGTGACTCTAGCTCTCGTCGGCGCCGGGCTGCGCGGCCAGTCGTACGCGCGCCGCGCCCATGCCACCGGTGAGGGCCGGGTGGTGGCGGTCGCCGAGCCCGACGACGCGCGACGCGCCGCCGCGGCCCGCGAGTTCGGGATTCCGGCCGACCGCGTGTACTCCGACTGGACCGAGATCGCCGCGGCCGGGCGCCTTGCCGACGCCGCGATCGTCGCCACGCAGGACCGGCTGCACACCGACCCCACCGTGGCACTGGCCGACCAGGGCTATCACATACTCCTGGAGAAGCCGATGGCCACCGAGGAGGCCGAGGCCGAGGCGATCGCGGCGGCGGCCGAGCGCAACAAGATCACGCTGGCGGTCTGCCATGTGCTGCGCTACACGCCCTACACCCGCGCGCTCAGGCAGCTGCTGGACGACGGGGTGATCGGCCGGCTGGTGAGCGTGCAGCACCTGGAGCCGGTCGGCTGGTGGCACCAGGCGCACTCGTTCGTCCGCGGCAACTGGCGCAACTCCGGCACCTCCGCGCCGATGCTGCTCACCAAGTCCTGCCACGACATCGACTGGCTGCTCTACCTCTTCGGCCGCGCGCCGCAGCGGGTCGGCTCGTTCGGCAGCCTGTCGCACTTCCGCCCCGAGGACGCGCCCGAGGGCGCCGCCGCGCGCTGCGTGGAGTGCCCGATCGAGTCCACCTGCGCGTACTCCGCCAAGCGGCTGTACCTGGACTGCCTCGCCGACGCCGACAGCCGGTTCTGGCCGCTGTCGGCGGTCACCGACGACCACACCGAGGAAGGCGTCCTGGCGGCGCTGCGCACCGGCCCGTACGGGCGCTGCGTGTACGCCTGCGACAACGACGTGGTCGACCACCAGGTGGTGTCCATGGAGTTCGAGGACGGCGCGACCTGCTCGTTCACCATGAGCGCGTTCACGCCGATGGAGCACCGGCGGACCCGGCTGATGGGCACCCGCGGCTTCCTGGACGGCGACGGCCGGTCGATCCGCCGGGTGGACTTCCTCACCGGCTCCGACGAGACGTTCGAGGTCGGGGCGGAGGCGGGCGCGTCGGCCGCCGACGGGCACGGCGGCGGCGACGAGGCGCTGACCGACGCCTTCCTGGCCGCCGTCGCGACCGGGGACAGCGCGCAGCTGCGGTCGGACGCGGCCACCAGCCTCGCCGGCCACCGCGTGGTGTGGGCCGCGGAGCGGGCCCGCGCGACCGGCACCGTGGTCGAGGTCGCGCGGTAGGGCGGGCGGCGGGGCCCTGGGGTAGGGCCTGCGGTAGGGCCCGCACCTTTTGCCCCGGGCCGTCACCGCGCCCGGGGCGGAGCCCTGTGCCGCGCGCGGAGCCTGGGCACAGGGCTCCGCGGGAGCCTCACCCGGCCGGTGCGAAGCCCAGGACGGCCTCGGCCAGTTCGGCCGGCGCCTCCAGCGGGATGAGGTGGCCGGTGCGCGGGATCACCGTGACCTCGGCCCGGGACAGGTACGGCACCAGGTTGGCGCGCAGCACCTCCGGCGGCTCGACCTGGTCCTGCTCCCCGGCGACGACGAGCGCGGGCACCTCGATCCTGCGGGTGCGCGCGGTGATGTCCTCGGCGATGCCGTGCAGCGGCCACTGGGTGCGGGCGGCGTCCGCGCCGGACCGCGAGTCGGCGACGACGCGCGCCCTGACCGGCGCGGGCAGTTCGGTCGCGGTCAGCACGTGGTCCAGGGCCCAGGTGGCGGACGCCTCGGAGTCGTAGGCGTGGGAGAGCTGCTGCCGGTACTCGGGCGTGACGGCGGCGGCGGGCTTCGCCGGGCCGGAGCCGACCAGGACGATGCCGCGCAGCCCGGCGGGCCGGGTCGCCGCGACCAGCTGTGCGACCTTGCCGCCCATCGAGTGCCCGACCAGTACGTGGTCGGTGACGCCCGCCTCCGCGAGCACCGCGAGGGTGTCCTCGGCGAGCCGGTCGAGTGTGTAGGGGCCGGGCAGGCCGCTCGACCGGCGCCAGCCGCGGAAGTCGACCGCCAGTACGTCGCGCCCGGTCAGGCGGTCGGCGACCAGGTCCCAGGTGCGGGCGGAGCCGCCCCAGTAGTGGAGCAGGACCAGGGTCGGCCCGGTGCCCTGCCGGTGGTCGTAAGTGGGCAGGTGCTGCTGTCGCGTCGTGGTCATGACGGCCTTCCGGTTCGCTGCGGTGGGGGGATCTCCCCCATGTGTCCATCGAAGCTCTTCCGCCGGGGGCGGGCATCGGCGCGACTGGTCGCGCCATGGTGGAAAATGGACAGGTGCAGGCGATCCGGCAGATGACCTACCAGCCCGCCGGCCGCGGTGCCGCCGGGGTCGAGACGATGACGTTCGCGCGCCTTCGCGCGCTCAACGACGGCGGCACGCAGCGTGCCGACTTCCATGTCCTCGCCGTCGTCGACGCCGGGCGCGGCGCGGTCACGGTGGACTTCCTGCGGCATCCCCTGGCGGAGCGGTCCGCGGTCTGGGTTCCGCCCGGCGCGGTGCACCGGTGGGACGACATCGCCGCGCTGGCCGGGCACCTCGTGCTGTTCGTGCCGACCGCGCCGGTGACCGGCGCCACCCGCGGGCTCGTCGCGGCCCCGGACCTGGCCGCGCACTGGGGCGTGCCCGACGCCGACTGGCCGTACGTCGACGCCGCGTGCCGCCATCTCGTGCTGGAGGCCGCGGCCCCGCCCGGGGACTTCGCGGCGGAACTGCCCGGCATCCTGCTCTCCGCGCTCCTCGCCCGGCTGCGGCCGCCGCACGCCCAGGAGCCGTCCGCGCACCCGCTGTTCCCGCTCTTCCGCGCGAGCGTCGAGGCGCACTTCCGGGAACACCATGACGCCGGCCACTACGCGCGCGCCCTGGGGTACGCGCCCCGCACCCTCTCGCGCGCGGTGCAGCAGGCCACCGGCCGTACGGCGAAGGGGTACATCGTCGACCGGCTCGTCCTGGAGGCCAAGCGCCTGCTCGCGCACGACCGCCTCACCGCGGCCCGCTGCGCCGACGCGCTGGGCTTCCCCGACGCGTCCAACTTCTCGGTGTTCTTCCGCAAGGCGACCGGCATGCGCCCCGGCGCGTGGCAGGCGGCCGCCGACGACGCGCGGTGACGGGGGCCCGGCCGGGTCACCCGGGCGGCGTCCCGTATCCGCCGCCGCCGGGGGTCTCGACCACCAGGACGTCCCCAGGGCGCAGGTCGGCGCTGTCGCAGCCGGCGAGCGGCTGGACGCTGCCGTCGCCGCGCTCGACGTGCGCGGCGCCGAGGGCGCCCGGCAGGCCGCCGGCCATCCCGTACGGCGGCACCCGGCGGTGGCCGGCGAGCGTGCTGACCGTCATCGGTTCGAGGAAGCGCAGGCGCCGTACGACGCCGTCGCCGCCGTGCCAGCGCCCCGCTCCCCCGGTGCCGCGCCGTACGGCGAACTCCTCGACGCGCACCGGGTGGCGCCACTCCAGGACCTCGGGGTCGGTCAGCCGGGAGTTGGTCATGTGGGTCTGCACCGCGCTCGCCCCGTGGTAGCCCTTCCCGGCGCCGGAGCCCGACGCGACGGTCTCGTAGTACTGGTGGCGTGCGTTGCCGAACGTGACGTTGTTCATGGTCCCCGAGCCCTCCGCCTGGACCTCCATCGCCGCGTACAGGGCGCCGATGACGGCCTGTGAGGTCTCCACGTTCCCCGCGACGACGGCGGCGGGGTAGGCGGGGGCGAGCATCGAGCCGCCGGGGACGACCAGGCGCAGCGGGCGCAGGCTGCCGTCGTTGAGGGGGATGTCATCGGCGACGAGGGTGCGGAAGACGTAGAGCGCGGCGGCGGTGGTCACCGACGCCGGCGCGTTGAAGTTGGTGGCGAGTTGCGGCGAGGTGCCGGTGAAGTCCAGGGTGGCGGTGCGCCGCGCGTGGTCCACGGTGACGCGGACCGCGATGACCGCGCCGGAGTCCGTCTCGTACCGGCACTGCCCGTCGCGCAGCGCGTCGATGACGCGGCGCACGGCCTCCTCGGCGTTGTCCTGCACGTGCCGCATGTACGCCTGCACCACGTCGAGGCCGAAGTGCTCGATCATCGCGCCGACCTCGTCGACGCCCTTGCGGTTGGCGGCGATCTGGGCGCGCAGGTCGGCGAGGTTGGTGTCGGGGTTGCGGGAGGGGTAGGGGCCGGCGGTCAGCAGCCGGCGGGTCGCGTCCTGGAGCAGCCGGCCGTTCTCCACGAGCAGCCAGTTGTCGAAGAGCACGCCCTCCTCCTCGATGCTGCGGCTGTCCGCGGGCATGGAGCCCGGGCTGCTGCCGCCGATCTCGGCGTGGTGGCCGCGGGAGGCGACGAAGAAGAGGATGCGGGGCCGGCCGGTCTGTTCGGTGTCGAACACCGGCGTGATCACGGTGACGTCGGGCAGGTGGGTGCCGCCGTGGTACGGGTCGTTGACGGCGTAGCTGTCGCCGGGCTTCATCGTGTCGGCGCGGCGCCGGATGACCTCCTTGACGCCGGCGCCCATGGACCCCAGGTGCACGGGGATGTGCGGGGCGTTGGCGACGAGGTCGCCGTCGTCGTCGAAGAGCGCGCAGGAGAAGTCGAGCCGCTCCTTGATGTTCACCGACTGCGCGGTGGACTCCAGGCGCGCGCCCATCTGTTCGGCGATCGACATGAAGAGGTTGTTGAAGACCTCCAGCATGACCGGGTCGGCCTGGCTGCCGACATCGGCCCGGTCCGGCTCGGCGGTGCGGCGCAGGACCAGGTGCCCTTCGGGCGCCATCGCCGCCTGCCAGCCCTCGTCGACGACCGTGGTGGAGTTCGTCTCCGTGATGACGGCCGGGCCGGCGACGGACTCCCCCGGGCGCATGGACTCCCTTGCGCGCAGCGGCACTTCGCGCCACGCGCCTTGGGTGTAGAGGGACGCGGTCGCGTCCTGCGCCGCCGGTGGCGCCTGCGCGGGCCGCGGTGTCAGGTCCGGCTGCTCGGTCAGGCCGACCGCTTCGGTCGACAGCGACTCCACCACGATCGGGCGGTCCATCAGGAAGGAGTACCTGGCTTCGTGGCCGGCCTCGAAGGCGGCCTTCATGGCTCCGGGTTCCGCGAGGTCCACCGGCACGGTGGTGTCGGTGCCGTCGTAGCGCAGCCGGGCGCGGCAGGTGATCCGGATGCTCTGCGCCGGGACCTCCTCGTCGAGCAGTTCGCGGCGGGCCTGCTCCTCCAGTTCCCGGGCCACCGCCCGGACGCGGTCCATGGCGGCCGGCTCCAGCGGGACCTCCACGGACTGCTCGCGCATCGTGGTGGTGTCGGCCATGCCCATCCCCAGCGCGGACAGCACCCCGGCCATGGGCGGGACCAGCACGGTGCGCACGCCGAGCGAGTCGGCGACCGCGCAGGCGTGCTGGCCGCCCGCGCCGCCGAACGTGGTCAGCGCGTACTGCGTGATGTCGTGGCCCTTCTGCACCGAGATGCGCTTGACGGCGCCCGCGATGCCGGCGACCGCGACCTGGAGGTAGCCCTCGGCGACCTGCTCCGGTGTGCGCGTGTCGCCCGTCGCCGCGCCGATCCGCCCGGCGAGGTCGGCGAACCGCCGCCGTACGGTCCGCGCGTCCAGCCGCTGGTCCCCGTCCGGCCCGAACACGGCCGGGAAGTGGCCGGGTTGGACGCGGCCGAGCATCACATTGGCGTCGGTCACGGTGAGGGGGCCGCCCTTGCGGTAGCAGGCGGGTCCGGGGTCGGCGCCGGCGGAGTCCGGGCCGACGCGGTAGCGGGTTCCGTCGAAGTGCAGCACCGAGCCGCCCCCGGCGGCCACGGTGTGGATGTCGAGCATCGGCGCCCGCAGGCGTACGCCCGCCACCTGGGCGTCGAGCACCCGCTCGTAGGCTCCGGCGTAGTGCGAGACGTCGGTGGAGGTGCCGCCCATGTCGAAGCCGATGACCCGGTCGTGGCCGGCCGCGCGCGACATGCGCGCCATCCCGACGATGCCGCCGGCCGGACCGGACAGGATCGCGTCCTTGCCGCGGAAGTGCCCGGCCTCGGCCAGCCCGCCGTTGGACTGCATGAACATCAGCCGCACACCGCGGAGTTGCCCGGCGACCTGGTGTACGTAGCGGCGCAGCACCGGCGAGAGGTACGCGTCGACGACCGCGGTGTCCCCGCGCGGGACCACCTTCATCAGCGGGCTGACCTCGCTGGAGAGCGACACCTGCGGGAAACCGAGGCGTTCGGCCAGGGCGCCGACGGCCTGCTCGTGCCGCGGGTGCAGGTGGCTGTGCAGGCAGACGACCGCCACCGCCCGGATGCCGTCGCCGTGGGCGGCGCGCAGGTCGGCCGCCAGCCGCTCCAGGTCGGGGGCGCGCAGGACGGTCCCGTCGGCCGCGATCCGCTCGTCCACCTCGATGACCCGCTCGTAGAGCTGCTCGGGCAGGGCGATCTCGCGCGCGAAGAGGTGCGGCCGGTTCTGGTAGCCGATGCGCAGGGCGTCGGCGAAGCCGCGGGTGATGACGAGGGCGACCCGGTCGCCCTTGCGTTCCAGCAGCGCGTTGGTCGCCACCGTGGTGCCCATCCGGACGCTGTCGACGAGCGCGGCGGGCACGGCCTGGTCCTCGGTCAGGTCCAGCAGGTGCCGGATGCCGGCCACCGCGGCGTCCTGGTAGGCCGCGGGGTTCTCCGACAGCAGCTTGTACGACAGCAGCCGCCCGTCCGGCCGCTGGGCGACCACGTCGGTGAAGGTGCCGCCCCGGTCGACCCAGAAGCGCCAGCCCCGGTTCGCCATGGGCACCAGTATCCGGCCGCCCGCGAGCCCGGGCAAAAGTTCCCTTTCACCCTGAAAGGAACGCTCCGGCCGGTCGGCGCCGCGGCGGTCAGCGGTGCTGGCCGGGCACCGTGCTCTTGGAGAAGTTGCCGGTCCAGGCGGCCTTCGCGCCGGAGTCCCCGATCCGGTACACCTGCACGACGGCGCCGGCGGCCACGACCGCGCACACCACCGCCGCGGCGACGCGCAGCGGCATCGCGGGGGCGGCGGCGCCGCCCGTGCCGCCGCCGGTCGAGGCCGCCGCGGTGCGGCGGTTCCACCACCACAACCCTGCGGCCAGGACGAACAGGCCGATCGCCCAGGGCAGCAGCCCGTCCCCGAGTTCGGTGTGCCGGCGTATGAGCGGGGTGCTGGCAGTGTGCCGCTCCAGCCACTCCCCGGCGTGGGTGGTGAGCGGCACGCTCACCAGCGTCACCAGCGCCAGGAGCGGCAGCACCAGGCCCATCCGCCGCATCCAGCTCGGCCACACCGCACAGGCGATGAGCGCGATCGCGGTGAGGGGGACGAGCACGACGACCACGTGCACCAGCAGGATGTGCGCGGGCAGGCCGTTGATCTGGGTGGGACCCACGGAGGGGACCTCCTCTGCGAGGGACTTGGGAAGCGACAACCTACTACAAGCGTGTAGACGCTTGTGCGGGCCGGGGCCGCCGTCGGTCACCCGGGCCGGTCCGCTGTCGCTCGCCTTCGCTCCCGCCGGGCCCTTCCGCGCAGGTCAGCGCCCCCGTGGGTGGTCGCTCCGCCCGTGGGCGTTCTCCTCGGCGTCGAGCGCGCCGAGGTCCATGAGCCGCTGGCCCAGCTCCCGCAGGGCGCGGCCGGCGGCGTACTCGTCACCGATCTCGGGCACGAGCCGCTCACCCGGATGGCAGTGGGCGCTCGCCCACCGGTCCAGCCGGTTGTCGCCGGTGTCGAGCACCACGTGCGCGGTGGTGTCGCCCTCCTTGTCGTCCTCGAAGAGGTCGAGGCGAACGTTCCACGACCTGGTGTGATCCGGTGTGCTCGGCTTGGTCTGCGCCGTCATGAGCGGGCTCCTCTCCGTGGCCGGCACCGTTTCGAGGTGCACCTCTCTTTCCACGCGAACACACCCGGCCGCCGCCCCGGCAGGGCCCTTCGGGCCGTCGCCCCGGGACCACCGGCCCACCTGCCGCACGGCCCCGACCCGCCGGCCGGACCGCGGCCGGCGGACCCGGGACGTGAGCGAACGGGCGGTCGCCGCCCCCCAGGACCGTGGCCGAAAATCTCCCCCCGCGACACCCCCCACCGTGTGGAGGCCGAGCGGTTCGGCGCGCACGGCAGGGGACCGCGCGCCGCCGGCCGCGCCGGCGCACGCGGCATTCCCTTTGTGCACCCGCGTCACCCCCGCCGTGGAGGACCGGCACCGCGGAGCACGCCCGCCGCGCCCGCGGGAGCGCCGGCCCCCCACCGTCTCCCCGCCCCGCCGGGGCCCACTTCCGCTTGCGGGGCCCCGCCGGACCGCGGAGAGCGCGCCCGGAGCACCCCCGCGCGCCGAATATCCGCTTCGAGCGTCTTTGGAACGAATGGCACGCCAATCCGAAAAATGTCATGTCAATTTTCTGCCTAAACAGAAGTAAATATTGCGCAACAGAATCGCGAATGTGATGCTCTGCTGAGCCTTTTCTGCGGCTCTATGCAAAATCCTGCAACGTCTGAGCAAACAACCGACACGGCCGGCATCGCAGCCCGCGGATCGCCGGCCAGAGGGAGGGGCGGTGCAACGCACCGGACAGCGCATGGTGGTGACAGGCGGGGCCGGGTTCCTGGGCTCGCACGTGTGTGAACGGCTCATCGGCGAAGGCCACGACGTCCTGTGCGTCGACAATCTCAGTACCGGCAGCCAGGACAACATCCGCCCTCTCATGGGCAACCCGGCATTCGAGTTCCGTGCGGCCGACGTCTCGGCCGGCCTGGACGTGGACGGCCCGGTGGCCGCCGTCCTGCACCTGGCCTGCCCCGCGTCCCCGCGTGACTATCTGAGGCTCTCGCTCGAGACGCTGCTGGTGTGCTCCGCGGGCACCCACCACGCGCTGGAACTGGCCCGCGCCAAGGACGCCCGCTTCCTGCTGGCGTCCACCAGCGAGGTCTACGGCGATCCGGCGGTCCACCCGCAGGTGGAGACGTACTGGGGCAACGTCAATCCCGTGGGCCCGAGAGCGGTGTACGACGAGGCCAAGCGCTTCAGCGAGGCGATGACCGTGACGTACCGGAGCCGCTTCGGTGTGGACACCCGCATCGTCCGCATCTTCAACACCTACGGGCCGCGGATGCGCGGCGGCGACGGCCGCATGATCCCCGCGTTCATCACCCAGGCCCTGGCCGGCAAGCCGCTGACCGTGGCCGGGAACGGCGAGCAGACCCGGTCGCTGTGCTACGTGGACGACACCGTGCGCGGACTGCTCGCGCTGCTGGCGTCCGACCAGGAGGTGGGCCCGGTCAACATCGGCGGCAGCCACGAGCTGACGGTGCTGGACACCGCCCGCGAGGTGCTGCGTGTCACCGGCTCCTCCTCCCGAGTCGTCTTCGTCCCCCGCCCGCAGGACGATCCGCAGGTGCGCCGCCCGGACGTCAGCAGAGCGGCACGCACCCTCGGCTGGCGTCCGACCGTGGACATCGGCACCGGGCTGCGGCGCACCGCCGAGTGGTTCGAAGGCGTCCGGCCGGTCGCGGCGGTGACCGGCTGATGGCCTCACACCTGCCCGACCGCCTCCCCGGGCCGGAGGGCCCGGTAACGGGCGAGCCGCGACCCCTGCGGGGGATCTCCGTCGTCGTCCCCACGCTGGGGCATCCCGAGTCCGTCCGTCGGCTGCTGGAGTCGCTGCGCACCGCGGCCGGCCTGCTGCCGGAAGGCCACGACGCCGAGGTCATCGTCGTCGACGACTCGTCGGACCAGGACCTGCGCGGCATCCGGCAGGCGTGCGCGGAGACCGGCGCCTCCTACGTCCGCGGACCGCGCCGGGTGGGCGCGAAGCGCAATCTGGGGGCCGCCCGCGCCAAGCACCCGCTGGTGCTGTTCATCGACTCCGACTGCGTGGCCACACCGTCCCTGCTGCTGGAGCACCTGCGCGCGCACAACGAGGAGCAGGCCCCCTCCGGGCGGCCCGTCGCCGCCGTCGCGGGCCCGACCGTCGTGGAGGGCGTCGACGAGGCGGCGGCCTGGCGCACCGTGAAGGACTCCGTCGTGGTGAACGCCCCCTGGAACTGGCCGCAGCACTACCGCGAGCTGTGGTGGGCGGCCACGTCCAACCTGTCGGTGCGGACCGAGGCCCTCGACGACATCGGCGGATTCGACGAGCTGACCTACACCGTCGTCGGGGGCGAGGACGTCGACCTCGGCGTACGGCTGCACGAAGCGGGCTGGGCCACCGTGGGCCACCCGTCCGCCGTCGTCCGGCACGCGACCGACGGCATCGACCGGCTGGGCCAGTTCCGCCGCAAACTCTTCCTCTACGGACGGGCCTGCGTCTACAACTGCGTCCGGCAGCCGCAGTTCGCCCGCTGGTGGCCCAACCCGGTCACCGCCGCGGCCCTCGGCGCGGGCGCCGCCGTGCTCCTGCCGGGCCGGAGCCGGACCGCTGCGCTCGCGACCACGGCGGCCGGCACCGCCGCCTGGTACGCGGCCGACACGCGCAGGACCGCACGGCGGTCCGGTGCCGGCTGGCGGTCCGCCGCGGCCGCCACCTCGGTCGACTGGAGCTACCACCTCGGCATCGTCCGCGAGGCCCTGCGCCGGGGCCGCCCCCTGCTGGCCGCCAAGCGGTTCGACTACTTCCGCGCCGACCGCTTCGCACCCGCCCCGCCCGCCTCGACCACACCGTCCGCACCCTCCACAGCCGACGCACCGGCACCCGCAGGCCCCGCAGAGGAGAGGAAGACCGTATGAGCCGCCCACGCGTCATCGTCCAGACCGGCATCTACGGCTACGGCATCCTGGGCCGGCGCGCCGAGGAGGACCTGCCGGGCACCCTCGGCGCCATCGCCGCCGCCGGGTTCGACGGGCTGGAGGTCATGTCCTCGCTCCTCGCCGAGCCGGACCGGCTGGCCCGTACCTGTACCGGACTCGGCCTGCACGTCGACGGCGTGCACCTGTTCTGGCACGAACTGGAGACCTTCGACTGGTCGGTACTGACCACGCTCGACACGCCCCGGCTCATCCTGTCCGGGCTGCCCGTGGCGTCCGAGGAGGCCATCGCGGACAACGTGCCGCAGCTGCGCGAGCATGCCGACCGCGCGGCGAAGGCCGGCGCCCGCCTGCTGATCCACAACCACGCCGAGGAGGGCCGGCCGGTGGAGGGCGGCCGGATTCCGCTGGAGATCCTGGCCGACCGGACGCAACCGGCGGAACTCGGCTTCGTCGTCGACCTGCACTGGGCCGCTGTCGCGGGCGACACCGACCGCATCGTGCGGGCGACGGCCGGACGGTGCGACTACCTCCACATCAAGGACGGCCTGGTGGACGACCCCGAGGCGCCGCACTCCTTCGACCTGGGCACCGGCGAGGTCGACCTCGCGCACGGCTGGGCCGCCGCCGGCGCCGCGGGCGCCGTAGCGGTCGCCGCCGTCGAACGCAGCATGCCCGCCGAGGACCTGGACGCCGCGCTGCGGCACGACGCCGCCTACACCCGGGGCCTCATCGCAGCCGGCGGAGCCGGCCGATGAGCCGGCCGGCTCCGCTGCGGATCGCCCTGGTCGGCTGCGGGGCCATCGCGGAGTACGGTCACGTGCCGGCGCTGCTCTCCTTGCCGGAACAGGCCGCGGTGACCTCCGTGGTGGACAGCGCGGCCGCCCGCAGGGAGCTGGTGGGTGAGCTGCTGCACGTGCCTGCCGCCCGTCGCCACGGCGATGTCGCGGCGCTCGTACGGGCCGGCGATCCAGTGGATCTGGCCGTCGTCATCCTGCCGCCGCGGGCCACCCCTGGTGCCGTCGAGGCCCTGCTCGCCGCCGGGACACCGGTCCTGGCGGAGAAGCCGGTGACCGCCGACCCGCGGCAGGCCGCCCGGCTGGCCGGGTCGGCGGCCCCCGGGCGGCTGGGGATCGTGCACAACTACCTCCACCGCAGCGACGTACGCCAGGCTCTGGAGCACCTGCGCTCCGAGGAGACCGGGCCGGTGCGCTTCCTGCGTCTGGAGCAGCCGGACGCCGGGCACTTCCCCGGCGCCGGCGACCGCCCGCACTGGCGCCGCAACGACACCCCCGAGGGCTGCCTGCTCGACAACGCCTACCACTGGGTCTACGTCGCCGCGGAGTTGGCCGGCGCCCCCGTCGCGAAGGTCACCGCCCGGCTGTCACGTCCCGCGGACGGTTCGGCCGTCGATGTCGCACTGCTGCTGCTGGACCATGCGAACGGTGTCCTGACCAGCGTCCAGACCTCGTGGTGCGCCAAGGACGCCCGGCCCGTCCTGGAGGTGCACACCGACCGCGGGTCGCTGCGCCTGGAAGGGGACTGCGCTCCGTGCACCCCCACCCTGCCCGGGACCGCGGCCTCGGCCGTGGCCCTCGAGCCGGCGTACCTGGCGTTCTACCGGGACGTCCTGGCCGCGGTCCGGGCCGGTGTGCCCTTCGCCGCCCCGCCCGACAGCTGCGTCGCCGTGCTGCGCGTGCTGGCCGCTGCCACCGAATCCGCGCGGACCGGGCGCACCGTGACCGTCGGCGCGGTCCCAGCCGTCACCACGGGCGGTCCGGACCAGCCCTACCGACCGGCACGGCTGACCGGACCCGACCACTCGTGAGGAGCACCTGCCCCGATGCCTGAACAAGGACCTTCCCGCCCCTCCCCCGCCGCCCCGGACCCCGACGCCCGTCTGACCGTGGCGGTCTGCACGGTCGGGCGTCCGGCGTTCCTGCGGGCGCTGCGGTTGCTGGCCGCCGGCGACACCGCGGCCGTCGCCGAACTGATCGTCGTGGACAACTCCGGTGGTGTGCTGGACCGCGGCGCTGCGGCGGCCGCGGCAGCGCCGCTGGCCGTGCGCGTGCTCGACGGCACCGGCCCGGCGTCCGCCGGGCGCAACCTGGCACTGGCCGAGGCGCGCACGGACGTCGTGCTCTTCTTCGACGACGACTGCCTGCCCGAGCCCGACTGGGCCCGGGAGATGGCGGGCTACATGGCGGCCGAGCCCGAGGTCGCCGCGGCGTTCGGCCATGTCGAGCCGGTACCGCGGCCCGGCTGGCGGCTGCGCACCGCCGTGCTCCCGCTGCTCGGGGAGAACGCGTGGGGCACGGCCGACTCCCCCGAAGGGGAGTTGTGGTGCCCCGCGGTCTCCGCCCCCAGCTGGCGCGCGGGCACCGTCACCGGCGAACCGACCGTTCCGTGGTGCGCGGTGGGCTCGTCGAACAACCTCGCGCTGCGGCGCAGCCGGCTGCTGCCGGGACGCCCGGCGTTCCTGCCGCACCTCGGCCCGGGCACCGGCGCCGGATCGGGTGAGGACACCGAGCTGGGCTACGCGCTGATGCGGGCCGGGCGGGGCGTGGCCTACGTGCCGCAGGCCGGACTGCTGCACGACTCGTGGATGCCGCCGTCCTCCGCCGAGCAGGCGCACCGCGGCTACATCCGGGGCAATGTGGAGGCCCTGGGCCACCACGCGCTGCGCGGCGACGCGCACGCCGCCCGGCTGCTCGCCGCCTACGTGGGGCACTTCCGCACCGACAACGACTACGGGCTGAGGGAGTTCGGCGACATCCTCGAGTGGGCGTACGGCTCCTTGTCGGCGGGGGCCGAGCGGCCCCCGCTGCGCAAGTCCGACCTGGCGCTGTCCGGCGCGGCGCCGGAGCCCGTCGCCGCCGCGGCGGTGCCGGTCGAACGCGGCGTGCCGGCCCAGGACGGGGGGCGGGCCCGGTGACCGGCCAGGACGGCGGCCGCGTGGCCGCACCCGACGGGCGCGGCGCCGGTCAACAGGGGTCCGGCGGGCGCTTCCTGCGCTGGGGCGTGCTCGGCGGCGCGCGCATCGCCGAGCACTTCGTGCTGCCGGCCATGGCCGGTTGCCCGCAGGCGCGGGTGACCGCTGTCGCGTCCCGTCGGCCCGACGCGGCCGAGCGGCTCGCGCGGGACCACGGCGCGCGGCCGTACGGCAGTTACGCCGCCCTGCTGGACGACCCGCGGGTCGACGCCGTCTACGTCGCCCTGCCGAACGCGCTGCACACCCGGTGGACCCTGGCGGCTCTGGCGGCCGGCAAGCACGTGTTGTGCGAGAAGCCGCTCGCCACGACCGCGGCCGACGCGCAGGCGGTCGCCCAGGCGGCCGCGGCTGCCGGACGTGTGGTGCGGGCGGGCTACATGTACCGCTGCCACCCGCAGTTCGCCGAGCTGCGCCGGCAGGTCCGCGAGGGCGTCGTCGGCGAGGTGCACATGGTCGAGGCCGCCTTGTCCTTCGTCCTCGACGACCCCTCCGACATCCGCATGTCGCCCGCGCTGGGAGGCGGTGCGCTGCTGGACCTCGGCTGCTACCCGGTCGACGCGGCGAACGTGGTGTTCGGGCGGTCGCCGGCGGGCGCGGCCGCGGTCCCGTACGTGGGCGCCACGGGCGTGGACGTGCACAGCTCGGGTGTCCTGGACTACGGCGGCGGGCGGACCGCCCTGGTCACCGCCAGCTTCCTCCTGCCGTGGCAGGACTCCCATCTCACGGTGCGCGGCGAGAAGGGCAGCCTCGTCCTCGACCACTGTTTCAACCCCGGTACCGGCGAGGGGCGCATGACGCGTCTGACCGCCGACGGCGAGCGCACCGTCACCACCTTCCCCGGTGTCGACATGTACGCCCGGATGCTGGCCGACTTCTCCGCGGCCGTGCACGGCGAGCCCGGTGTGCTGCCCGACCCGGTGCAGTCCCTCGGGGTGCAGCGCGGCCTGGAACTGCTCGCCGGCCAGGGACCGAACGCCGGCACCACTGCCCCCGTCCACTCGACGCGACAGGACAGGTAGCCCATGCGATCCGACGACCACCTGCTGGACGTGCCCGTCCAGCCCTTCGAACTCACCGAGCTGCGCCGCTCGAACCAGGAACTCAACATCGCCGAGTACCGCAGCGGCGCCACCGAACTGCGCAGCCGGCCGCTGGCGCTGTTCCTGGAGCTGACGCAGAACTGCAACCTCAAGTGCCCGATGTGCCGCTTCGGCGAGAAGTACAACCCGGCACTGAACATGGACGAGAAGATGTTCGACCGGCTCGCCGAGGAGCTCTTCCCTGCCGCGCACCTGGTGGACGTGCGCGGCTGGGGTGAGAGCACCATGCTCGCCGGGTTCGGCGACATGGTGCTGCGCGCCCTGGCCCACCGGGTCCGCGTCCGGGTCGTGACGAACGCGCAGATCAACCGCCCGGCGGTGTGGGACGCGATCATGCGCGGGCACGGCATCGTCACCGTGTCGTGCGACGCCGCCTCACCCGCCCTGTTCGAGAAGCTGCGGGCCGGCGGCACGCTGGAGCGCCTGGAGCGGACCTGCCGGTCGGTGGTGGAGGCGCGGGAGCGGTACGGGGTGCCCCGCGACCACGTCAACTTCAACGTGGTCTCCAGCATCGACAACCTCGACGAGCTGGCCGACATCGTGCGCCTCGCCGCGCGCCTGGACGTCTCCCCCGTCGTCATCCACCCCCTGGTGGCGCACCTGGACGACCCGTCGCACCTGCGGCGCGACCTGGAGCGGACCCAGCGGGCGTACGCGGAGGCCGCCGAGACCGGGCGCGCCGAGGGCGTCGTCGTCCAGCTCGGCGCGGCGCCCGACCCCTCCCTCGCCCTGCCCGACATGGTGCGCAAGCCCGCCTGCATGCACCCGTGGAGCTACGCGTACATCCGCTACGACGGGGCCGTCGGCTTCTGCGACCACCTCATCGGCAGCGACGAGTACACCCTCGGCACGCTGCGGGACAGCACCTTCGAGGAGATCTGGAACGGAGAGAAGTGGCAGTCCCTGCGGCGGGCGCACCTCACCGGCGACATCCCCGACGCGTTCTCGCCGTGCCGCTACACCTACGCGCAGCGTTACATCGACTTCGAGTACCTCGTGCATCCCGACCGCATCTCCGGGGTGGTCAGCAGCGCGACCCACGCGGACGTCACCCGCAGGCGCAGTTCCGCCACGGTGCCCTCGGTGCCGTTCGTCGCCGAACCGGCCGGTGCGGCGCAACCGCTGATCCCGGTCCGGATGCTGTCGGACAGTCTGCGCAACCTGCCGGCGCCCGGCGGGTCCTGACCGGCGGGACGCCCGCCCGCTCCGCCGCCCGCACACCCCCGAGGGTGAAGAGAGACGACGACAAGGAGACCATGCAACCGCTCCCGCTGGCCGACCCGGGCACGCCCGACGTACGGTCGCCCCGCAGGTTCCTGCTGTGGCTCGCGCTCCGGCAGTCGCGGACGGTCGCGGCCGCGGCGGCCCTGGGCGTCATCTGGATGCTGGCGCAGGCAGCCGTCCCGCTGCTCGTCGGCCGGATCATCGACCGGATGTTCACCGCGCCGTCGTCCGGCTCCGGCCCGGGACTGGCCGGGGCCGCGGCCGACTGCCTGCCGCTGGCGGGGCTGGCCGTGCTCCTGCACGGCTCCGGTGCCCTGCGCAACCGCTGCTCCGAGAGCAGCGCGCGCACGGCGAACTCCAGAGCGGTCCAGCTGGTGTGCCGCCGCGCTGTCGTGCCCGGCGGCTTCGGCGGAAGCCGCACGGCCGGCGGCCTGGCAGCCGTGAGCGGCGCCGACATCGCGCCGCTCGGTGACTTCCTGCGGATCGCCGCCCGGGCCGCCGGAGCGCTCGTCACCTTCGGCGCGGTCGCGGCGTTCCTCCTGGCGACGGCGCCGGCGCTCGGCTGGACGGCGCTGGTCGGCATGCCGCTGCTCGTGCTCGGCATCCATCCGCTGCTGCGCCCGCTGCTGGGCGGCCAGCACGCGCTGCGGCGGGTGCTGGACGACCTGAGCACCATGGCGGTGGATGCCGTGCACGGGCAGCGGGTGCTGCGGGGAGCGGGCGGAGCGGAGGAGTTCGCCCGCCGCTACCGCGCCCGCTCCCAGGAGGCGCGGGCGGCGAGTGTGCGGCTGGCCCGTACCGAGACCCTCGTGGACGGCGTGCAGGTGCTGCTGCCGGGCCTGTTCGGCCTGCTGGCCGTCGGGTGGTCCGCGCACCTGGCGCTGTCCGGTGCCATCAGCCCCGGCACGCTGGTGTCCCTGGCCGGCCTCGTCGCCTTCCTGGTCGTACCGCTCCAGACGGCCGCCGAGTTCTACGACAAGGCCGCCAAAGCCGAGGTCGCCGCCGGCCGGGTCCTGGCCGTCCTCACCGCACCGCCGCAGGCACCGGCTCCCCCGGCGCCGCTTCCGCTCCCGCCGCCGGGTGCGGGCCCGGAGCTGGGGGACGCGCCGGCGGACCTCGCCTTCCCCGCCGGGCGACTGACCGTCGTCCAGGCCCCGGACGCCACCACGGGCGCGGAGCTCGCCGACCGGCTGGCCGGGTACGGCGGGCCCGGTGCCTCCTTCCGCGGCGTCCCCCTCCAGGCCCTTGACCGCCGGGAGGTGCGGCAGCGTGTGCTGGTGGCCACGCCGCTGTCCGGCGTGTTCGCCGGCACGTTGCGCGAGGTGGTGGACCCGCGGGGCGAGCACAGCGAGGAGGACGTCGGGCGGGCGCTGCACGCCGCTTCCGCCGAGGACGTCGCACGCGCTCTGCCCGCCGGTCTCGCCTCCCCTGTCGGCGGCCGCGGGCACACCCTGTCCGGTGGGCAGCGGCAGCGCCTCATCGTGGCGCGGGCGCTGCTGGCCGACCCCGAGGTGCTCGTGCTGTTCGCGCCGACCCAGGCGGTGGACGCCTCCACCGAAGCGCGCATGGCGCGGCGCATTGCCGGCTTCCGTACGGGCCGCACGACGGTGGTCATCACCGACAGTCCCGCCTTCACCGCCCACGCGGATGTCCGCGCCGACCTCGCGGGCCGGCCGGCGGACGGGGAGGCGGACCGGTGAGCGGGCACCTGCCGGTCGCGGACCGGCGCGCGGTCGCCGGCTGGCTGCGCCGGGTGCGGGCGGGGCACGGCCGGACGCTCGCGCTGGTCCTGGGCGCGTACACGCTGTCGGTCGCCGCGAGTCTGGCCACCGGGCCCATCATCGGCCGGCTGGTCTCGGCGGCCGTGCACCACGACAGGCGCGTGCCGCTGGTGCCGCTGATGGCACTGGGTACGGCGCTGCTGGTGGCGCAGACGCTGCTCACCCGTTACGCCCGCCTGCGGGCCCGGGTGCTGGGCGAGGAACTCCTCGCGCAGTTGCGGGAGGACGTCATGCGCCGGGCGCTGGCGCTGCCGATGGACGTGGTGGAGGAAGCCGGCGTGGGCGACCTGCTGACCCGGACCACGCGGGACATCGCGGCCGTCGCCCGGAACTTCCGCTTCACCGTCTTCGAACTGCTCGGCGCGGTGCTGGTGATGGGCCTGACCGTGGTGGCACTGGGTGCGGTCGACCCGCTGTACGTCCTGCCGTGCCTGGTGTCCCTGGTGCTGTCCGCGGCGGTCACCCGCTGGTACCTGCGCCGCGCCCCCGGCTGGTACCTCGCCGAGAGCCAGGCGTACGCCGACGTCAGCGAGGGCCTGGTGGAGACCGGCTCGCACCCGCGCACCGTGGAGGCGCTCGACCTGGGAGACCTGCGGGTGCGGCGTACCGACCGGGACCTGGCCCGGGTGTTCCGGGCGGGTCTGCGCACCCTGAACCTGCGCACCACCTGGCTGCCTGCCGTCGGGCTGCTGTGCCTGCTGCCGCTTCCGGCGGTGCTCCTGACCGGGTTCGTGCTGCACTCCCACGGCCATGCGACGGTGGCGGCCGTGACGACGGCGGCGGTGTACGCGCAGCAGTTCGGCGAGCCGGTGAACCGGGTCTCCTACTACGTCGACGACCTGCACCTCGCGTACACCGCGCTGGCCAGGCTGCTAGGGCTGCCGGCGCCGCCCGGCGAGCCGGTCCTGCTCCAGCGCGTCCCGGCCCGCCCACCTCTCGCCGCGTCCGCGGTGCGCTTCTCCTACGACGGCGAACGCGACGTCCTGCACGGCGTCGACCTGGAACTGCGGCCCGGTGAGACGCTCGCCCTGATCGGGCCGAGCGGCGCCGGCAAGACCACCCTGGCCACGCTCCTGGCGGGCGCCCGGCCCCCCTCGGGCGGCGACATCCGCCTCGCCGGCGTACCGCTCGGCGCCCTGCCGGCGGCGTTGCTGCGCCGCCGCGTGGCCCTGGTCAGCCAGGAGCACCACGTGTTCGCCACGACACTGCGGGACAACGTCGCCCTGGCCGGCCCGCGGGCCGACCCCACCGTGTGGTCCGCGCTGCACGCGGTGGGCGCCGACTCCTGGGCCCGGCGGCTGCCGCAGGGCATCGCCACCCGGGTCGGCGCGGGCGGGGTGCCCCTGGACGCCCGGCAGGCCCAGCAGGTGGCCCTGGCCCGGGTCCTGGCCGGGGAACCGGATGTCATCGTGCTGGACGAGGCGACAGCCGACCTCGACCACGTGCTGGCCCGCCGCCTGGAGGAGGTGCTGGCGTCCCACCTGCGGGACCGCACCGTCGTCACGGTCGCCCACCGCCTGCACACCGCACGCGACGCCGACCGGATCGCCGTCGTCGCGGACGGGCGGATCACCGAGCTCGGCTCCCACGACGAGCTGCTCGCCCTCGACGGCGCGTACGCGCGGCTGTGGCGCACCTGGGCCCGGAGAACGCCCGCCCGCGGCCGGGACGCCGAACGCGTCACCGGCAGCCCCGCGCCGCGGGGAGCCATGCCAGACCGAACGTCATGAAAGGTGGAGACCACATGCGCGTCTGCGTGTTCGGAGCCGGGTACATCGGCCTCGTGACCGCCGCCTGTTTCGCGGACCTGGGCCACACCGTCGCCGTTCGCGACATCAACCCCGGCACGGTCGCCGCGCTGCGAGCGGGCCGGACCCCGCTGTACGAGCCGGGGCTGGCCGAGCTGCTGGCCGGCAACACCGAGCGGCTGTCGTTCACCCTCGACGCGGGCGAGGCACTGCGCCACGCGGACGTGGCCTACGTGTGCGTGGACACGCCGCCGACCGCCGCCGGGGACGCCGATCTGAGCCGGGTGTTCGCCGTCGTCGACTCCCTGCGCGGGGCCTCCCACCTCAAGGCCGTCGTGGTGAAGAGCACTGTTCCCGTCGGGACGGGTGCCCAGGTGCGCACCGCGCTCGACGCCGCCGGACTGCGGCACGTGGCGTACGCCGCCAATCCGGAGTTCACCGCGGAGGGCAGTGCCGTGGCGAACTTCCTGCACCCCGACCGGGTGGTGGTGGGCACCGGCGACGAGGTCGCCGCGACGTGCGTGTCCGAGCTGCACAAGGGGGTGGACGCACCGGTCGTCGTCATGGACGTGGCCTCGGCGGAAATGGTGAAGCTCACCGCGAACGCCCTGCTCGCCACGAAGATCTCGTTCGTCAACGAGATCGCGAACGTGTGCGGACTGGTGGGCGCCGATGTCGTCGAGGTCGCCAGGGCTGTCGGGATGGACCACCGCCTGGGCCCGCACTTCCTCGAAGCCGGCATCGGCTGGGGCGGTTCCTGCTTCCCCAAGGACTCCCTGGCGCTCAAGCAGATGGCGGGCAACTCCGGGTACACCCCGCAGCTGCTCAGCGCGGTGATCGAGGTGAACGACCTCCAGCGACGGCGCGCCGTCCAGCGGTTGAAGACGGCGCTGGGCGGCCTGGCGGGCGCCCGCGTGGCCGTGCTGGGGGTGACGTTCAAGCCGGGGACGGACGACATGCGCGAGGCGCCGAGCACCGTGGTGGCCGCCAGGCTGCTCGCGGAGGGCGCGGAGGTGCGCTACTGGGACCCGGTCGCCGTCCCGGCGGACGCGCACCCGTGGTCGTCGTGCACCCGCATGGCCACACCGGCCGCGGCGGCCGACGGCGCCGACGCCGCGATCGTCGTCACGCAGTGGCCGCAGCTGCTCGACGTGGACTGGGCCGCCGTGAGGCCGGCCATGCGGCGCCCCGTCCTGCTGGACGGCCGCAACCTGCTGGACCCTGGAACCATGGTCCGGCTCGGCTTCTCGTACATGGCGGTGGGCCGCGCCGCGTACGAACAGCTGTGACATCCCTCCCCGGCCCGGCAAGGAATCCCCTCATGCCCCAAGAGCAGGAACTGCGCGGCGGTTTCATCGGCACGACCGTCCTCGTCGACGGCACGGTCCGCCGCACGCCCACCTCCCCCTACGTACGGCAGGTGCTCGGCCACTTCGCCGACCAGGAGTGGCCGGGTGCGCCGCGCTGCCTCGGGTCCGACGCGCAGGGGCGGGACATGTTCACCTTCGTCCCCGGCCTGGTGCCCTGGGAGTACGACGAACGCGTCGCCGCCGTCGGCAGCCTGACGGAGCTGGCCCGTCTGGTCCGCGCCGCGCACGACCTCACCGCCGGCCACCGCCTGGCCGCCGGCGCGGAGGTGGTGTGCCACAACGACTTGTCGTACCGGAACACCGTCTACCGCGACGAGGGCCGCCTGCTGCGGCCGGTCGCGCTCATCGACTGGGACCTGGCGGGACCCGGCCGCCGGGTCCACGACGTGGCCCACCTGTGCTGGCAGTTCCTGCGGCTGGGCCCCGGCCGCGAGACGGACTGGGCCGGGCCGCGGATGCGGGCCGTCGCGGACGCCTACGGGCTGGCCGGCACCGACCGCGCCGACCTGGTGGCAACCGTGCTGTGGTGGCAGGACCGCTGCCGGCAGGGCATCGAGCAGGGCGCGGCCGCAGGCGACCCCGCCATGGTCGGCCTCTGCCGGCTGGGCGTCCCCCAGGAGGTGCGCGCCGCCCACAGCTGGACGGCCGCGCGGCAGCAGGAGCTGACCGCCTTCCTCTGAGACTTTGCGCCGCGGGGCTCGTGAACTCGGCGCCGCGGGGCTCGCGGGAAGGCGCGCCGGTGCTCCTACCCTGGAGAGGGGGGCGCGGGGAAGCCGCACAGCAGACGGAGGGAGGCGCGGGATGCGTGCTCACGTCGGGGACTGGATCGTCGTGGAGTCCGTGCATGTGGACGGCCACCGCCGCCGCGGCCGGGTCGTCGGCCTGGAGCATCCGGACGGCACACCGCCGTACACCGTGCGCTGGACGGAGGACCACCGGGAGACGCTCTTCTCCCCCGGGCCGGAGGCCCACGTCGAGGCCGAGGGCGAACACACCGGGCGCGGGGGCGGCGGCCGCTGACCGGCCGGGCGCGGCTGGACGGGCGTTCGCTGCCTGACGCCGGGTCAGGGATGTGCGCCCGGCCGTGTGGCGCGCGGCCCCTTCGGATACCCGGGTGGGGTATCCTCGCAGCGGCTGCGCCGGGAGGCGTGTGCCCAGGCGCGTTGCGAACGGAGGGGTCCGGCGGTGGCGGGCAGGCGGCAGGTCGGCGGGCGGGGCGCTGCCCGGCTGCTGCTGGCGTGCGCGGTCCTGGCCGGCCTGTTCCTGATGCACGGTTCTCCGTTCGGCGCGGCCGAAGGGTGCCATGGCGCGGCGGCCGCGCCTGCGGGCATGAGCGTCCCGGCCGCCGCCGCGATGGCGCCGAACGGCCCCGCGGCGGCGGCACACCGGCACCCCGGCAGCGCGCGGACCGGGGCCGTGCCGGCGATGCGCGGGCAACTGTGCGTATCGACCCCGGCCCGCCCCCGCCTTGTGTTGCCCGCCGGCGGGCCGCTCCTCGCCGTCGCCGTGCCGGCGGCCGCCCTCCTGGCCTTCGGCCGACTCCTGGGCGGGCCCCACCGGGCGAGGCGGCGCGGGCCGCCGCCACCGGGCGGGCGCCCGCTCCTGCTCCAGGTGTGTGTCGCGCGGACCTGACCGGGCCGCGCCGGGCCGGCAGTTCCTGCCGCGCTCCGGCGAGGTGCCCTGATGACGTCCGCGCACCCGGTGCGGGTGCGCCCACCCGGAAAGACCCCACCCATGTCTGCTTCTTCCCGCATCAGTACCGCCATGCGCCGCCGCGCCCTCGCGGCTGCCGCCGCGGCCGTACTCGCGACCGCCCTGGCCGCGTGCGGCTCCAGCGGCTCCGGCGGCCACGGCGCCATGCCCGGCACGCACCACGGCGCGATGCCGTCGGCCTCCGGCGCCGCCACAGCCACTGCCACCGCCACGTCAGGTATGCCCGGCATGCCCGGCATGGGCGCCACCGCGGGCGGCGACGGCCTGTCCGACCACGCGGACGGCTACCGCCTCACCAGCGCCGCCACCACGCTGCCCGCCGGCACCCCCGCCCCCTACCGCTTCACCGTCGCCGGCCCGGACGGCAGGCCGGTCACCGCGTTCCGGGTCGACCAGACCAAGCGGCTGCACTTCTACGCGATCCGCTCGGACCTGACCGGCTTCCAGCACCTGCACCCGGTCATGGCCCAGGACGGCACCTGGACCGCGCGCCCGGCCGCCCTCGCGCCCGGCTCCTGGCGGATGTTCGCCGCTTTCACCCCGGCGGCCGGGCCGGGCGCGGGCACCGCGTTCGTGCTGTCCCGCCCGGTCACCGTCCCCGGCGCCGCCAC
Organism: Streptomyces sp. CA2R106; assembly: GCF_037034245.1. NCBI lineage: Bacteria > Bacillati > Actinomycetota > Actinomycetes > Kitasatosporales > Streptomycetaceae > Streptomyces > Streptomyces sp. CA2R106. The sequence goes on along the minus strand of NZ_JBAGKC010000017.1, from coordinate 102,724 downwards.
CGCGACCCCGCTGCCCGCCGCGTCGTCCACAGCCACCGCCGACGGCTACACCGTCACCGTCAAGGGCGACCTGATGGCGGGCATGGAGCACCCGCTGACCGTGCACCTCGCCACGTCGAAGGACGGGCGGCCCGTCACCGGCCTCCAGCCGTACCTGGACAGCTACGCGCACCTGACCGCCTTCCACGAGGGCGATGCCGCGTTCGCGCACCTGCACCCCGCCACGGCGGTCGACGGCGGCTCCGGCGGCCCGGACCTGTCCTTCCACGCCGAGCTGCCGAAGCCGGGGAACTGGCGGATGTTCCTCCAGTTCCGGGCCGCCGGAGCCCTGCACACCGCGGCGCTGACCCTGCGCGTGAGCTGACCGTGAGCTGACCCCGTCCGACGAGGGGCGCCGATCGGGCAGCGGCGCCCCCACCACCCGATCGGCCGGGCCGCCCCGCGCCTGCGCGCGGCGCCGCGCGGTCCCGCTCCCTCCACGGGGAAGGCTGTGACGTATGCACGCGATCCTGCACGCCCTGTCGATCACCGGCTCGATGGCCTGGGAGATCACCTGGGCCCTGATCCTGGGCTTCGCCCTGTCCGCCGTCGTGCAGGCGGTCGTCCGCACCTCCACCGTCGTGGCGCTCCTGGGCGACGACCGCCCCCGCACTTTGGCGCTCTCCGCCGGTCTGGGCGCGGCCTCGTCGTCCTGCTCCTACGCGGCGGTGGCGCTGGCGCGCTCGCTGTTCCGCCGGGGCGCCGACTTCACCGCGGCGATGGCGTTCGAGATCGCCTCCACCAACCTTGTCGCCGAACTCGGCGTCATCCTCGCGCTGTTGATGGGGTGGCAGTTCACGCTCGCGGAGTTCACGGGCGGCCCGATCATGATCGTCGTCCTGGCGGTGCTGTTCCGGCTGCTGCTGCGCGACCGGTTGCTGCGCACGGCCCGGGCGCAGGCCGAACGCGGCGTGGCCGGTGCCATGGAGGGCCATGCCGCGATGGACATGTCCGTACGGGGCGAGGGCTCCTTCGCCCGGCGCCTGCTGTCGCCGGACGGGTTCACCGCGACCTCGCACGTGTTCGTCATGGAGTGGGCGGCGATCCTGCGGGACCTGGTGGTCGGCCTGTTCGTCGCGGGCGCCATCGCCGCCTGGGTGCCCGACGCGTTCTGGCGCGCGTTCTTCTTCGACGGCCACCCGCTGGCGTCCAAGTTCTGGGGTCCGCTGATCGGCCCGCTGGTCGCGATCGCCTCGTTCGTCTGCTCCATCGGGAACGTGCCGCTCGCGGTCGTGCTGTGGAAGGGCGGGATCAGTTTCGGCGGGGTCGTCGCGTTCGTCTTCGCCGACCTGATCATCCTGCCGATCCTGAGCATCTACCGGAAGTACTACGGCGCCCGTATGGCCCTGTTCCTGCTCGGCACCTTCTACGCGGCCGCCGTCGTCGCCGGATACGCCGTCGAGCTGGTCTTCGGCGGCCTCGGCCTCGTCCCCGACCAGGCCGACGCCACCATCCCCGCCGAAGGCGTCACCTGGAACTACACCACCGTCCTCAACATCGCCTTCCTCCTCCTGGCCGCCGCGCTCCTGACCCGCTTCCTGCGCACCGGCGGCCTCGGCATGCTCCGCATGATGGGCGGCGCCCCCAGCACGGACAGCGACCACCCCCACCACTAGGGTCCGTCCGGCCGATCACTGCCGCCTCCGGACTCTGCGAGGCCGGGCCCTTCTCGGGCACCGTCGCCCCGGGCTCTCAGCGGACGATGGAGACCGCGAAGGGGGCGAACCCGCTGGAGCGGATCACGTGGGGCACGAACAGGATCGCGGCCTCGGTGGCGCGGGCGGTCCCGATCCCGCCGAGGTCCGTGATCCACTCCTGCTGCCAGCCGAGGTCGGTGAGCAGTTCACGGACGGCCTGCTTGGCCTGCGGGTCCTCGCCGGAGAGGAAGGCGGTCGGCGCCTGGGCGAGCGCGCCGGGCGCGGTCATCACGGGGAAGAGCATCGTGTTGAGCGTCTTGACGACGCGCGTTTCGGGGAGTGCCTCCTGGAGTTGCTCGGCCAGGCTCGAACCGGGGTAGAGCAGGTCGGCGGGCAGCCCGTCCGGTCCGTCGACGGTGGCGTTGGAGACGTCGACGAGGATCTTGCCGCGCAGTTCGTCGCGCAGTGCGGTGAGCCGCTCCAGGGAGCCGGCGCCCGGGGTGGCGTTGACGACGATCCGCGCCTCCTCGGCGGCGTCGGCGGCGGCGCCCGGCGCGCGGTCCACCGCCGTCACCCGGTGGCCTGCGCGGGTGAGGGCCTGGGCGAGGTTGCCGCCGACGCGGCCGTTGCCGAGGACTGCGATGGTGGTCATGGTGTTCTGTTCCTTCGGTGGCTGCGGGTCGTGGTGGGTGGTCAGCGGGAGAGCGTGGTGACGGCCCGGGCGTGGACGCCGGGCGCGGCGGCCAGGAAGCTCGCGCTCCGCGGGGTCCAGGGGCGGCCCTCGGCGTCGGTGATCCGTCCGCCGGCCTCGGTGACGAGCAGGGCTCCGGGGAGCAGGTCCGCGCGGGCGCCGGCGAACTGCCAGAAGGCGTCGAGCCGGCCGGCGGCCACGTCCAGCAGGTGCAGGGTCGCGGGGACGGAGACGCGGACGACGAGCGCGTCGAGGAGCATCGCGGTGATCGAGAAGCCGATGCGCCGCACGACCTTCTCGTCCTCGTCCGGCCGGGCCTGGCTGGTGGCGACCAGGCTCAGGCCGAGGTCCGCGGTCGGGGACACGTGCAGGGGCCGGCCGTCGAGGTGGGCGCCGGCGCCGGCGAGCGCGGTGTAGGTCCGGCCGGTCAGCGGCTGGTGGACCGCGGTGAGCACCGGCCGGTTGTCGCGCACGAGAGTGGCGGTAACCGCCCATTCGGACAGGGCGTGCAGGTGGTTGACGTTGCCCTCGGCCGGGTCCACGACCCACCACTCGCCGGACGGCAGCGCCCCGCCGTCCAGTTCGTTCTCCACCCAGCCGGCGTCCGGGCGCAGGCGCGTCAGGCGGGGGCGCAGGACGGCGAGGGCCGCGTCGTCGTTGGCGGCGAGCGCACCCATCAGCTCGTCACGGGTCCGATGAGCGGCCACGTCCCCGAAGCGCTCCCGCAGCACCGAACCCGCCGCGCGTACGGCATCGGCGGTCTGCGCGAGCAGGTCGGTGTCGGAGTCGGCGGGCGCGGCGATTTCGGCGGTCCGGATCGATTCGGACATGGTGGTGCTCCCATCGGAGGAGGGGGTGGTCGAGCAGACCGGGCGAAACCGCGTTCCGTTCGCGCCTGCCCTTCGAAAGTAGAGCGGCCGATCATTAACCTCAAGTGCATGTCACGCACTACTGAGATGACTCCCGCGCAATTGGATCTGCTCCCCTCCCGCAGTGCCCGCGAAGCCCGTCGAGATGCCCCGACGGGACGCCCCGACGGGACGCCCCGACGGGACGCTACTGGTCAGCAGCGTCCGGAGCGGTGAACAAGCCCTGGAGGGTCTGGGTCGCCAGGTCGAGCAGCCAGATGTGGGCGGGGTCGTCGTCGTAGCGCTGGTGCCAGAGCAGATAGAGCGGCACGGGTGGCAGGTCGAAGGGCAACGGCAGTGTGGTCAGGCCCAGTTGGTCGCGGGCGGAGCGGGTGACCGCGTCGGGGAGGGTGACCACGACGTCGGCGTCACGGGCGAGTTGCAGGGCGGTGTCCGTCGCGGGGGCGGAGACGATGACACGGCGCTCGTGGCCGAGGGCGGCGACGGCGTCGTCCACCCGGTTGCGCAGGCTCCCCCGCCGGGAGACGGTCACGTGATCGGCCGCGGCGTACCTCTCGACCGTCACCGGCCCGTCGGTGAGCGGATGGCCCGCCCGGACCGCGAGGATGATCCGGTCCTGGCCGATGAGGCGGTGACGGATGTCGGGCTGGGGCGGGGGTCCGGCGCTGGAGGCCACATCGACCTCGCCGCGACGCAGCTCAGGGGTGTCGTGGCCGGGCTCGACCGTGAGGCGCATCTTCACCTTCGGGGCCTGGCGGCGCACCGCGGCGACCAGGGCAGTCCCGCAGGCGGTGGTGAGGGCGTCGTGCAGGCGAACGGTGAACACCCGCTCCAGGTCCGCCAGGTCGAGGTCCGTACGCGAGGACAGCAACTGGTGGGCCTGCTGCACCAGGACGTGGACCTCGGTGCGCATGGCCAGTGCGCGGGGGGTGGGCGTCATGTGGCGTCCGGTGCGGACCAGGATCTGGTCGCCGGTGGCTTTGCGGATGCGGCCCAGCGAGCGGCTCATCGCCGGCGCGGTGACATGGAGCCGGTCCGCGGCTCCGGCCACGCTGCCCTCTTCCAGCAGCGCGTCCAGGGCGGTGAGCAGATTCAAGTCCAGTTGCATGGCAGTAACTATATGAATGAAGAGCATGCACTTGCTGTTAGGCGGTGTCTCTGGTGATCACGCGCGGAACCGGATGACGAGCGCCGCGCCGGACAGGTGGCGGAACGTGCCGGGCCCCGGCGGAGCACCGGTGGGCCACTGTGTTGGCGGTAGCGGGCACCCTGATGCCGCAGCGGCGGTGCCGCGGACGCCGACGGCCCTGCGGCAGCGGTCACTTGGCCGCCTCGGCGCTCCGGATGGTCCTGCTCCGCGTGCACACGTGTCCGGGCGCCCGCAGGGTGAGGTCATGGCAGAGACACGTGCCCGACAGTCCCGTGCGCCGTCCCACCGGTCCGGCTCCCGCAGCGGGCATCCGAAGGACGCGCACGACGCGGCCGAGCGGGCCGCCCACCTCCTCGGCGAGCTGATCCGGCGTCCGACCGAGGGCTGCTCCGCGGTCGCGCCGCTGGAGGAGGGCGGCTGGCGCGTCGGCGTGGACGTGGTCGAGGTCGCCCGTATCCCGGACACCACGAGCCTGCTGGCGACGTACGAGGTCGAGCTGGCCGAGGACGGCGCACTGCGCAGCTACCGCCGCGTCCACCGCTACCGGCGCGGCGCCGTCGACGAGTGACCCGCCGACCACTGAGCCGTCGCCGCTCCCGCCGCCCTGTCCCCCGGGGCCCACCCGAAAGATTGGTACCGCCGTGACCGTCATCACCGATGGAGTCGTGTGCCCCCCGCGTGCGGGCACGCTCTACGACGTTCTGGACCTCATCCTCGACCGGGGCATGGTCATCGACGTGTTCGTCCGGGTGTCCCTGGTCGGCATCGAGATCCTCAAGATCGACGCGCGCATCGTCGTGGCCAGCGTGGACACGTATCTGCGCTTCGCCGAGGCGTGCAACCGCCTGGACCTGGAGAACGACTCCACCAGCCGCACCGTCCCGGAGCTGTTCGGCGGGGCCTCCGCCGCCATAGGCAGGACCGGCGCCAAGCGGGCCGCCCGGTCGGTGGGCGACAAGGTCAAGGACGCCATCGGCGTCGGAGGCGACGGGGACGACGAGGACGAGGGCGACGAGGAGGAGCAGGAGCGGCCGCGGCGCAAGAGCTCGGCCCGCCGCTCCGGCAGTTCCTCCGGGAGCCGTTCCAGCTCTCGTTCCGGCAGCCGGTCCCGGCGTCACGACGAGGAGGACTGACCGTGGGGAGCACTTACGTCTACGGGGTGACCGCGGCGGACGTCGTCCTGCCCGGCCAGGTGCATGGCATCGGCGATCCGCCGGCCCGGCTGCGCACGCTGGTCGCGGGCCCGCTGGCCGCCGTGGTCAGCGCCGCCCCGCAGCGGCTGCGCGCCTACCGCCGGGATCTGCACGCGCACCAGAACGTGCTGCTGTCGCTGTCCGGCAGCGGCCCGGTGCTCCCGGCCCGGTTCGGCGTGGTGGCCGACGACGAGGACGCCCTGCTCGCCCAGCTGCGGACCGGCGCCGACGGCTACCGGGCCGCGCTGGCCCGGATCTCCGGCCGCGTCGAGCTGAACCTCAAGGTCTCCCCGGTCGAGGCCGGTCTCGCCGACCTCGCCCGCACCGACCCGCAGGTGCGGCGGCTGCGGGAGGAGGCGCGGCGGCGGCCCGGCTACGACACGAGTGTGCGGCTCGGCGAGGCCGTCGCCGCGGGCCTGCGCCGGCGCGCGGAGGAGGTGGGGCGGCAGGCGGCCGCCGCGCTGGCGGCGCTCGCCGACGAGACGGCTCCCGGCCCGGACGTTCCCGGCTGCGTGCTGAACGCGTCCTTCCTCGTCGCCGCCGACCGCACGGACGACTGCCGCGCCGCGGTGGACACGCTCGCCGCCCGGAACGTCTTCGGCGCCGGGCTGCGGCTGACCGGTCCGCTGCCGTGCTACAGCTTCTCCGACGTACCGGCCCTCGCGGGGACCTGACATGGGCCTCTTCACCGGTCTGCTGCTCCTGCCGCTCGCCCCGGTCCGCGGTGTGGGCTGGCTCGCCGACGTGCTGCTGGAGACGGCGGAGAACGAGATCGACGACCCGGCGGTGCTCCGCGCCCGGCTCGCCGAGCTCCACCGGGCCCTGGACGACGGCGAGATCGACCCCGAGCGGTTCGCGGCGGAGGAAGAACGGCTGCTGGACCAGCTCGAACACGGCACACTCCGGCGGCAGCGCGCCGCCCACCAGTCAGGAGACGTTCGGTGACGGACAGTTCGTGCAAGACCGCGATCGCCGCGGCGGTGGCCGGCGGCTACCTCCTCGGCCGTACCCGCAAGGCGAAGACGGCCATCGTCATCGGCACCTTCCTCGCCGGGCGCCGGTTCCCCCTCTCCCCGGCGGGGCTCGCCGCGGAGGGCCTGCGCCGGCTGCGGGAGCATCCCCAACTGGACGAGCTGCGCGCGCAGATCAAGGACGAGCTGTACATGGCCGCGAGCAAGGCCGCGTCCTCGTCCGCCGACCGGGGCTTCTCCTCCCTCGCCGGAGCACTCCGCGAGCGGGGCGCCCGCCGCCCGCAGGAGGAACCCGGAGAAGCCGGAGAAGCCGAAGACCGGGAGGACAGTGCCGAGGAGGACGAGCAGGGCCCGGAAGACGACGCCCGCGGCGGCGCGGAAAGCGCCGACGACGCGGAGGAGCCCGAGTCCCCCCGGCACGCGCCCCACCGGCACGACGGGCCGGCGGGCAGGAAGGCGGCGAAGCACGCGGCTCCGCCGGAGAAGGCCGCGGCCGCCAAGAAGACGGCAGCCAAGAAGGCGGCGGCCAGGAAGCCCGCGGCGAAGAAGGCCGCGCACAAGAGCGCGGCCGCCAAGTCCGCGTCCCGCCAGGGCGAGACGGCCCGGCGGAAGACCACGGGCCGGGCGGATTCCACGACCAACCGGCGCGGGAGGTAGACGGCGATGGCCAGGCAGAACGAGAAGTCCGACCGCCCCACCGGGCTGGAGGAACTGCGCGAGGAGTTCGGTCACTTCCTCAGCGGAATCACCCAGGGGTGGATCGACAAGGCCGGCGGCAAGGTGTCCGACCTGACCGACCGGCTGTCCGACATCGGCGAGGGCGAGGGCGGCATGCTCGGCGTGGGCAGCCGCGTCCTCCAGGGCGAGTCACCGTTCAAGGCGATGGCCGGACAGAAAGCCAAGGACGCCAAGGAGAAGGTCATGGGCACGGTCAAGAACGCCGTCGGGGGCGGCGGCGGTGGCGGCGGTGGCGGGGGCAAGGGGGACAACGTCAAGGCGGTGAACATCGTCGAGACGCTGGACGTCGGCGTCCCCCTGCGCACGGCGTACGACCACTGGACGCAGTTCGAGGACTTCAGCGGCTTCACCAAGGGCGTCCAAGGCGTCTCGCAGGAGGACGACGTCACGACCGAGTGGAACGTCAAGGTCGGCCCGTCCAAACGGAACTGGAAGGCGACGATCCAGGAGCAGATCCCGGACGAGCGGATCGTGTGGACGTCCGAGGGGCCCAAGGGCACCACGGCGGGCGCCGTCAGCTTCCACGACCTCGGCCCCACCCTGACGCGCATCCTCGTGGTGGTGGAGTACACCCCCGCCGGGTTCTTCGAGAAGACCGGCAACCTCTGGCGCGCCCAGGGCCGGCGGCTCCGCCTCGACCTCAAGCACTTCAGCCGCCATGTCACGCTGCACGCCGACGACGAGATCGAGGGCTGGCGCGGCGAGATCCGCGACGGCGAGGTCGTGCGCTCCCACGAGGAGGGCCTGGAGGACGACGAGGACGGCGAGGACAACGAGGGCGCGGAGGGCGCCGAGGACGAGGAGGAGTTCGACGAAGAAGAGGACGAAGAAGACGGCGAGGACCAGGGCGAAGACGAGGACGAGGACTGGGACGAGGAGGAGGACGAGGAAGAGGAAGCCGAGGACCAGGATGAGGACGAGGACGAGGACGAGCGTCCTCGGCGGCGCGGCCGGAGCCGGCGGTGACGGCACCGCTCGACTTCCCCACCGCCGACGACCCCTACCGCCACTCCCCCTCGACGTCCAACCTCGCCGACATCCTCGAACGCATCCTGGACAAGGGCATCGTGATCGCCGGCGACATCAAGATCGATCTCCTGGACATCGAACTCCTCACCATCCGGCTCCGGTTGTTCATCTCGTCGGTCGAGACGGCCAAGAAGGCCGGCATCGACTGGTGGGAGACCGATCCGGCCCTGTCCTCCCGCGCCGCCGAGCGCGCCCTCGCGCAGGAGAACGAGGAACTGCGCTCCCGAGTGGCCGAGTTGGAGGACCGGGAGGACGTCCCCGCCCGCAGCGCACCGTCCAGGGCGCGGACATGACGGCCCCCACCGACCGCGGTCCCGCGCCGGTCGGGCCGAGCGCGCCGGCCGGGCCGGCCGACGGGATGACGGCGACCTGCGTCTTCGCCGTCCGGCGCGGCGGCGATCCCGGCAGTCTGGCGGGCCGGAGCGGGCACACGGGCGGCGGGCCGCTGCGCCTGCTGCCGCTGGCCGGCTCCCTGCGGGCCGTCGTGCAGAGCGTCCCGGCGGCGGACTTCACGCAGGAGGCCCTGCGCCGGCGGCTGTCGGACCCGGTCGCCTTGGAGCGCTGCGCCCGCGGCCACCACGACGTGGTCGTGGCCGCCGCCGCGGACGGCCCGGTCGTTCCACTGCCGCTGGCGACCCTCTTCACCGACGACCGGCGGGCCGCCGAAGCCCTCGACCACCAGCGGCAGTTGTTCCTCGGCACGCTGGACCGGTTGGCGGGGCGCGCCGAGTGGTCCGTCAAGGTCCACCTCGGCCGGTCGGCCGGCACCGCCCCGGCCCCGGCCGCTTCCCGGACCGCGGGCACCGCGAGGGCGGCCGCTCCCGGGGCGGGCGCGGCCTACCTGTCCCGGGTGCGGGGCCGCGAGCGCGACCGCCAGTCCTGGCAGGACGCGGCGCTGCACGTGGCCCAGCGGGTCCACGACACCGCGGCCGCCCTGGCCGTGGCCGCGGTGCGCCGCCGTCCGCACGGCCCCGAGGTCACCGGCCGGGACCGGCACCAGGTGCTCAACGCCGCCTTCCTCGTCGACGACGCCCGGTCCGCGGAGCTGGCCACGGCGGTGCACGCCCTCCGGGGCTCCTTCACCGGTCTCGAGGTGCACATCGACGTCACCGGCCCGTGGGTGCCCTACTCCTTCACCGGCGGGGTCCACCCGTGACCGCCGCGACCGACACCGTCAGCTGGGTGGGGCCCGACAGCGGCGCGCCGCTGGGCGTCCCGCTCGTCGACCTGCTCGACCGCGTCCTGGCGACCGGCGTCGTCATCAGCGGCGACCTCGTCATCGCCATCGCCGAGGTGCCGCTGATCCGGCTCTCCCTGCACGCCCTGCTCGCGTCCGTCAGCGAGCGGGTGCCCGCCCCCTGGAGCGACGGAGGGCCCCTGTGACCGCCCCGACGGTGCGCCTCGACCCGGACAACGCCGCCCGGGACCTCGTCTCCCTCGTCCTCACCCTGGTCGAGCTGGTCCGCCAGCTCCTGGAACGCCAGGCCGTGCGCCGCCTGGACCAGGAGGACCTCACCGCGGACCAGGAGGAGCGGCTCGGCCTCGCCCTCATGCGGCTCGACGAGGCGATGACCGAGCTCTGCGCGCACCACGGACTCAGCCGCGACGACCTCAACCTCGACCTCGGCCCCTTGGGGCCCCTCCTCGCGGACAGCTGGCGCTGACCGCCGGGGCCCTGGCCGGGGCCGCCGCCGGGCCCTGGTCAGCGGGTCGGCGGGGTCAGGACGGTGCGGTCGAAGGGGCCGGGGTGGGCGGCGGCGTGGGCGACCGCTTCGTTGACCGCGTCGAGGCCGAAGCAGCGGACCTGCTCGGGGGCGAGGTCGAGGGCGCCCGAGGCGATCAGGCGGATGATGCCGGTGTTCGCCTCACGCGGGTACATCCACTGGCCGCGCACGGTGACCGAGTTGCGCATGATCCAGGGGTACGGCAGGGCGAAGTCGTCGCCGCCGAGCATGCCGACGCCGCCCATGAGGACCACGCGGCCGTACTCGCGCACGGTCATGGCGGCGGTGCGGGCCACCGAGCTGGGCGCGCTCGGCGGAAGCAGGTCCAGCACCATGTCGATCGGGCCGTGCGCCGCGGCGGCCATCGCGGCGGAGTCGGCGGCGCTGTCGCCGGTCAGCGGGACGGGCCGCACCCGGGTCCCGAAGCGGTCGGCGAGGAGGTCCAGCGCGGCCTGGTTGCGGCCCGGGGCGACCACGCACCCCGCCCCCATGGCCAGAGCGAGGGCGACGGCGCTGCTGCCGAGGTTGCCGGTGGCGCCGCTGACGAGCAGCGTCTCGCCGGCCGCGAGCCGGCCGGCCAGCAGCCCGCCGTAGGGGATGACGTGGCAGCCGACCGCGGACCAGCGCGCCGGGTCGTCGGCCGCCGCGGCGGGCAGCGGGTAGACGTTCTCCGTGGGGACCCGCATGAGCTGGGCGAACGACCCGTCGTGCAGGTGGCGGGCCAGCCGGGCGCCGCCCTCGCCGCGGGAGCTCCAGCCCTGGAGGGTGATGTCGGGGGTGAGGGCGTCGTCCCGCGAGCGGACCGTGCAGTCGCACCACACGAGGTCGCCGGGCCGCAGGCGGGTGGCGTCCGGGCCGACCCGGACGACCCGCCCGATGCCGCCGATGCCCGGGACGACGGGCGGGACCAGCGGGTACTTCCGCGCACCGCTGAAGACCTCGGCCGCATACGGCGCCACGCAGGTGGCGAGCACCTCGACCAGCACCTCGCCGCCGCCGGCCACCGGGTCGGGTTCCTCCCGCACCGCCAGCGGGCTGCCGAACCGGGTCAGAACTGCTGCGTACACGTGGGGCCTCCGTGATCGTTCCGGGCTGTCGTGATCGACCGTAGGAGTCCGGCCGCCCTGCGGGAAGCGACGATCCGGCATCCGTGGTATGCGTAGGTCGCATGGACATCTCCAGCACCGGCCTGCGGGTCCTGCGGCAGATCGCCGAGTCCGGCAGCTTCACCGCGGCCGCCGACCGGCTCGGCTATACCCAGTCGGCGGTCTCGCGCCAGGCCGCCGCCCTCGAACGCAGCGCGGGCGCGGTCCTGTTCGAGCGCCGCCCCGACGGGGTCCAACTGACGGCCGCGGGCCTGACGCTGCTGCGCCACGCCCGTACGATCCTGGACACGCTGGCGGCGGCCGAACACGACCTCACCGGCACCGCCCCGCGCACCGAACGGGTGCGGCTCGGGCTGTTCCTGAGCGCGGGCGCCGCCCTCCTGCCGCCCTCGCTCGCGCGCCTGGCGGCGAGCGACCCGCACGTCACCGTGACGACCACCGAGGGCACCACGCCCACCCTGGTCCGGGCGCTGCGCGCGGGTTCGATCGACCTCGCGGTGCTCAGCTCCCGCCCGCCGCACCGGCCCGTGGACAGCGAGTCGCCGCGCCTGTCGGTGGAGACCGTCGCGGACACCGAGCTGGTGGTGGCGGTGGCGTCGACCGGGGAGTTCGCCGGGCGCGACGCGGTGCACGTCGACGAACTGGTCGGCGCGCCGTGGATCGCCACTCCGTCGTCCGGGTCCGAGCCGCTGCTCGGGGTCTGGCCCGGTCTGCCCGGACGGCCGCGGATCGTGCACAGCGCGCGTGACTGGCTCACCAAGCTGCTGCTGGTCGCGGGCGGCTTCGGGGTGACGACGGTGCCCGCGGGGCTGTCCGGGGTGCTGCCGCCGAAGGTGAGCCTGGTGCGGGTGGAAGGCGCGCCGCCCGAGATCCGGCGGATTCTCGTGGCGCGCCTGCCCGGGCGGCGGTCGCCCGCGCTCGCGGCCGTCACCCGGGCACTGACGGCGGGCGCCTGACCGGCGCGCCCGCCGCCGTACGGCCGCAGGATTCCCCGGGGTTCGGGGCCTCAGGGGGTCAGGGCCTCAGGGGTGGTCCGGCGCTCAGGGGTTCCAGAAGATGGTGGCGGTCGCCTGGTCGAAGCGGCCTGCGGCGAGGTCCGGCAGGCGGATCGGCCAGTGCACGGTGAGGCCCTCGCGGCCCTCCAGCCCCGGGTGCCAGTCGGCGAGCAGCACCCAGTCCCTGGGGTTCTGCCCGTCGGGCGACTCGCGGTGGAAGCCCTCGCCGCCGTACTCGTCCGAGGGGTATCCGCCGAGCTGGAGCGGACCGCCGCCGGGGATGCGCCACCCCACCTCGTCCCACACCTCGCTCATCTGCTCGGCGCGGGGGTGGTCGCGCACCAGCGCGGTCCAGAAGTGGTCGGGGACGTCCGGGTCGCTGTACGACGGCAGGAGGACGTCCCGGCTCAGTCGCATCTCGCCCTGCGGGTACTGCTCCAGCAGCCGCAGCACCTGCTCCTGCGTCTTCGCGTCGTCGCTGAAGTCCGTGGCCCCGTCGCGCACTTCGCGTTCCTCGACGGCGGTGCCGGGCGGCAGGTACAGCGCCTCGCCCCCGCCGCCCCTGCCGTACGGGTCGTCGGCGTGCGCGAACAGCAGCAGGTGGCCGCCGGCGGGGAGTTGGAGGTCGGTCGCGTCGGCGGGGAGCGCCGCGAGGTCGATGGTGGCGATCAACGGGTAGTAGGGGTCGGGGAGTTCGGGCGGCAGCAGGAGCGGGCCCCCGAAGTGCCCCACGACCGGGCCGTCCCCGTCCGTCGACAGCGACGCGCAGGGGCGGGCGGCCGAGGCCGTCCACCGCTCCACCTCGGCGAGGGGTATGCCCTGTTCCACCGCCTCGTCGCGGAACGGGGCCAGCCGGTCGAGCAACTCTTTGTCCATACCAGGACCTTAGCCAGTCGGTCGGACAGCGCCGCCCCGCGCCCGGGCCCGGGGCGGCGGCCGTTCAGACCGTGACGACGACCTTCTTCCCGCCGTGCCGGCCCTCCTCGACATGGCGGTGGGCCTCGGCGACGTCGTCGAGGGCGAACACCTCGCCGATGGCGGGCTGGAACGCGCCGTGGCTGAGGCCCGCGCTGAGGAAGGCGGCCATGCGCCGCACCACGACGGGGTCGAAGAGGAGGTCGAAGCCGCGGTAGTTGAAGGACGTGAGCGAGGGGCCCGCCGGGAAGGGGGTCGGCCGGGGGTCCAGGAAGCCCGCGGCGACCAGGGTCGCGCCCGGGCGGACCGCCTGCACGAGGTCCTGCTGGCCCGGGCCCCGCACCAGGTCGAGGACGAGGTCGGCGCCGGCCCCGCCGGTGTGGCGGCGGACGGCCTCGGCGACGTCCTCGCGGTCGGTGACGATGACCGCTTCGGCGCCGGCGGCGAGCAGGTCGTCCGTGCGTGCGGTGTGCCGGGTGACGGCCAGGGGCACCGCGCCGAGGTAGCGGGCGATCTGCATCGCCGCCCGGCCGACGGCGCCGGACGCGGCGGTGATCAGGAGGTGGTCGCCGGGCCGGATCTTCGCCCGCTCCACGAGCGCGCCGTAGGCGGTGGAGTACGCGACCCAGACCGCGGCCGCCTGCGTGGTCCCGAGCCCGGCCGGGCGGGGGATGACCCGGCCGGCCGGGACGGTGGTGTACTCGGCGTAGCTGCCGCGGACGACCGCGTCCGGAACGGCCGTGAGCAGGACCGGGTCGCCGACCGCCAGTCCGGTGGTGTCCGGGCCCAGCGCGTCCACGACGCCGGTCCCCTCGACGCCCAGGCGCGCGTGCGGCAGGGGGACGGGCGCCGGCGAGGCGCCGGAACGCATCATCAGGTCCAGCGGGTTGACCGCGAACGCCTCGATCCTGACCCGTACCTCGCCGGCGGCCGGCTCGGGTACCGGCTCCTCGACGATCCGCATGACCTCCGGCCCGCCGAACGCGTCGAACACGACGACTCGTGGCATGGTGACTCCTCCGCATCTCGCTGTGCTGATCACTGCTGCCGATCGCTGCTGCTGAGCGCTGCTGCTGATCTCTGTGCACGACGTTACGGAGCCGCCCGTTACCTCTTGGTACCTTCGATGGTATGCAGAACGCGGCCGGACCGGTCTTCCTCACGGACTGCCCCACGCGGCTGGCGGTCGAGATCCTCTCCGACAAGTGGGCGGTGCTCGTGCTGTACGCGCTCGGCCGCCGCCCCCGCCGGCACGGCGAGATCGTCGACGCCATCGGCGGTGTCTCGCGCAAGGTCCTCACCCACACGCTGCGCCGGCTCCAGCAGTACGGCCTGGTCGAGCACCGCACCGAGGCGCGGCAGGCCGAATACCGGCTCACCGACCTCGGCCGGACCCTCGTCGAACCCATCGAGGTGCTCAACGACTGGGCGAAGCAGTACGGCGGGGCCGTCGCCGACTTCCAGGAGGCGGCGCAGGCCCCCGCCCACACCGACGGCCGTCCCCCGAACGGCCGCGCCGGTCAGGTGAGGGCGGGGTAGAGCCGGCGGGCGGTACTGGAGAGGATGGCGGCGCGGTCGGCCTCGGGGAGCACCGACAGCGCCGCGTGCGCCAGGCGGAGGAGCTCGGGCAGCGGCTGCTCGGCCGCGGGGAAGTTGGACCCCCATGCGATGCGGTCGGAGCCGAACGCGTCGAGCAGCGGCACCAGGAACCGGCCGGCGTCGGCGGTCTCGAGCGGCACGGTGTTGCGCATGGTGAGCTTCAGGAACACCTGCGGGTACTTCGCCAACGGCTCGATCTCGCCGAACGCGGCCTCCTCCCGGCCGGGGGCGATGGCGGGGTAGGCCATGTGGTCCAGCACCACCGTCACCCCCGGGAAGCGCTCGAGGACGTCGACGAGCTGCGGTATCCCCGCGATCCGCATCTGCACGCAGACCGGCAGCCCCGCCTCCTGCACCGCCGACCAGAACGGATGGGTGCTCTCGTCGCTCAGCCAGCCTGCCTGGCCGGGCATCGTGCTGCCCGTGGTGAACAGCCGGATGCCGGCGAACCGCGGAGTGCGCGCGGCGGTCCGGACCGTTCCGGCCGCGTCGGGCGCGAGCGGGTCCACGCAGCCGACGGCCACGAAACGGTCGGGGTGGCGCGCGGAGCTGTCGAGCACGTACCGGTTGTCATACCCGTAGGCGGTCGACGCCTGGACCAGGGCGGCCTTGGCGATGCCGGCCTCGTCCATGGCGGCCAGCAGCTGCTCGGCGGTGACCGGCCGGCCGGCGGCCCAGCCGGAGACCTTGCCTCCCACCGGGGCGAGCGGATAGGCGGCGGGGTCGTCGGACAGGATGTGCGGGTGGATGTCGATGATCTCGGGTGGCTGGGTCATGCGGATCTCCGGTCTCGGTTCGGACAGCGGACGACGGATGGCAGACAGCGGGGGGCGGGCGGCAGGCGGCAGGCTTCAGGCGCCGAAGGGGCGTCAGGCCGTCGGATAGTCGCCGGGCGCGAAGATCTCCTCGACCGACACCGCCGTGTCGAGCAGGTGCTGCTCGCCGGCGTAGCGGATGAGCGCTTCGAGGGACCGCGCGTTCGGCTCGATGCCGTACGGGATCGGGTCCTCGTCCTCCGGTATGGCCGCGCCCGCGGCGAGCCCGGCGACCAGTTCGGCGCGCCCCGCGCCGGCGTCCCGCTTCGCGGCGGCGAAGGCCGCGTACAGGTCGGTGGCGAGCCGGGGATGTTCGCGCGCGAGTTCCTCGCGCAGCACGATCACGCCGTGGATCGGGTAGATGCCGGTGCGGCGGTACCAGTCCCGCTCCAGCGGTTCGGGCGTGCCGAACAGCGAGTACGGCGGCTCGGCGGCCGGCTGCGGCGCGGTGTTCCCGTCCGTCCAGCCCTCCCTGGGCGCGCCCTTGCGGCCGACCCCGGCGTTGCCGGTCAGCGCGGCGTCGATCCGGCCCTGGTCGAGCAGGTCCACCAGGCTCTCGCCGGGCGCCACGGCTGACACGTTCGGCGGGGCGACGTAGCTCGCGACGTGCTCCTCGTCGTCGGTGACCCAGCGGACCGACGCCGGATCGACGCCGAAATCGTCGGACAGCAGGCCCCGCACCCACACACCGGTGGTCACCGAGTAGGCGCGGACACCGACCGTGCGGCCGACGAGGTCGCCGGGCACGCGGATGCCCGAGGTGGCGTGGCAGCGGATGTGGCCGTGGTGGAAAAGGCGCTTGGTGAAGACCGGTACGGCGATGACCGGTACCCCCGCCGCACGCGCCATCAGATACGTGGTCGGCGCCAACTCGCAGATGTCGTAGGCGAGTTCCCGGACCATCTCGCGGTAGGCCCGGATGATCGGCTTCGTCGGGACGAACTGGAGCGGGCCGCCGGGCAGCTCGACGCGGCCATCGGCGAGCGCCCGGGTGTGCGGATAGACGGTGAACGTCGACTTCAGCGAGGACACGGTTCTCAACTCCCTGTCACGGACCTGGCACAGCAATCGCGAGACAGATTGTCAGACAATGAATCTCACATCGTCAAGCAATTTGACACGATGGACGCGTGGGGCAGCCCGCGCCTACAGGCCGTATTGCCAGTACATGAGGCGTTTTGCTCCACCCTCAAGCAGCCCGCGTCCAAGTTAACCTCGTCGTAACGCTTGACAATCAATATCGAACCGTCTGACGATCCCGTCCATGGCCTCTGTGATGGAACCCACATCCCGCACTCCTGAGGCGGCACCGCCACGCAGCCGACGCGCTCTCGTGCGGTTCACTCCGGAGCGCATCGCGCTCACGCTGTTCACCCTGGCCGTGGTCGTACTGATCGCGGCACCGCTGGTGGAAGTCGTCATCCGCTCGCTCGAGAAGCAGACCGGTCTGACCAGCCACGTGTGGTCCGGTGCGAACTACCAGCAACTCAAGGCGTCGGAGATCCTGAGCTCCGCCCGCAACAGTGTGGTCATCGCCCTCGGGTCGATGGTGCTGGCCACCGTCATCGGCGTCGGACTGTCGTGGCTGGTCACCCGTACCGACCTGCCGCTGCGGCGGGCGTTCGAGATCCTCAACCTGATCCCGTTCTTCCTGTCGCCGCTGATCGGCTCGATCGCCTGGACGTACCTGGCGGACCCGAGGACCGGGTTCATCAACCGGGTGGCACGCAGCGCGGGGATCAGTCACGGCGCGATCTTCAACGTCTACTCGACGTTCGGCATCATCGTCGTGCTCGGCCTGTTCCTGGTGCCGTTCGTCATCCTGCTCACCGGCGCCGCCTTCCGGCAGATGGACTCCTCGCTGGAGCACGCGGCAGCCGCCTGCGGCGCCTCCGGCTGGCGGACGGCACTCCGCGTGACGCTGCCGCTGGCCGGCCCGGCGATCACGGCGGCGGCGATCCTGACGTTCGTCATGGCGATCGAGGACCTGTCGGTGCCGCTCGTGCTGGGGTACGGCAACGGCATCCAGACGCTGTCCACCCGCATCTACGACGCGGTCCAGACGTTCCCGCCGAACTACAACTTCGGCGCCGCCCTCGGCTGCGTGATGATGCTGATCACCGCGGTGTGCCTGTACTTCCAGCGCCGGGCGATGCGGGACCGCGGCTACGTCACGGTCACCGGCAAGGGCTCGCGGGCCGAACCGCTGCGGCTGGGGAAGCTCCGGTGGTGGGCCTTCGCGGCCGAACTGCTCTACCTGCTGTTCGCCGCGCTGCTGCCGATCGGCATCCTCACGCTGATCGCGTTCTCCAAGCGCTGGACCGGCCGGATCGACTTCGACGACCTGACCCTGGACAACTTCCACGCGCTCTTCGGGAAGGGGTCGATCGTCAAGACCGCCTTCCTCAACAGCCTGGAGCTGTCCGCGCTGTGCGCCTGCGTGGTCGTCGCGCTCAGCGTCGTACTGGTCTACGCGATCGAACGGGCCAGGATCACCGGGCGCCGGCTGTTCGAGGTCTGCCTGACGGTCCCCGTCGCGGTGCCGGGCCTGGTGCTGGGTGTCGGCCTGCTCACCCTGCTGCTGAAGACCTCGCTGTTCGGCACGCTGTGGATCATCGGCGTCGCCTACATCGTGCGGTTCCTGCCGTTCGCCCAGCGCTCGGTGTCCGCGGCGTTCCTGTCGGTGCACACCGAACTGGAGGAGGCCGCCCGCACCAGCGGGGCGTCCCTGACCCGCTACGTCTTCCGCGTACTGCTGCCCCTGGTCCGCCCCGGACTGGTGGCCGGGTGGCTGCTGGTGTTCCTCACCTTCATGCGGGAGCTGCCGATGTCGGCGCTGCTCCAGACGACCGGGACCCAGACGCTCTCGGTGGCCCTGCTCAACAGCCGGTCGTTCGACTCCCCCGGCGTGACGGCCGCGTTCACCCTGCTGCAGGCGGCCGTCCTGCTGGTGGCCGCGGCGGTCTTCTGGACGATCACCACGCGCCGCGACGGCGCCTCCTCCGACATGGCGGCCGGACTCTGATGGGTAGGAAGACCATGAAGACAACCACCGACGGGCGGACCGCGCCCACGCCGGCCCGCGCGGCCGCGCTGCCGGAGCGCACCGGACACCTGGAGGTCGCCGGACTCACCCGGGACTTCGGCTCCGGCGGGGTGCGCGACGCCTCGTTCTCCGTCGAGCGCGGGCAGCTGATCACCCTGCTCGGGCCGTCGGGCTGCGGCAAGACGACCACGCTGCGCTGCCTGGCCGGCATCGAGGTCCCCGACGCCGGCCGGGTCAGGCTCGGCGACACGACGATGACCTCGACCGCCGAGCGGATACACCTGCGGCCGGCCAAGCGCGACATCGGCATGGTCTTCCAGTCCTACGCGCTGTGGCCGCACATGACCGTCTTCGAGAACGTCGCCTTCCCGTTGCGCACCCGCGGCGAGCGCACCACCGCCATCCGCCCCCGGGTCGAGGAGATGCTCGACCTGGTCGGCCTCGAGGGCATGGGCGGGCGCCGGCCCAGCCAGCTCAGCGGCGGCCAGCAGCAGCGTGTGGCCCTGGCCCGCTCCCTGGTCTACCGGCCCGGCCTGCTGCTGCTGGACGAACCGCTCAGCAACCTCGACGCGGCGCGCCGGGACGCGGTCCGCCGCGACATCGGCCGCCTGCAGCGGGAACTGTCCATCACCGCCGTCTACGTCACCCACGACCAGGACGAGGCGATGACCCTTTCCGACCGCATCGTGGTGATGCGCGACGGCAGGATCGTCCAGAACGGGACGCCGGCCGAACTGCTCGCCGCGCCCCAGTCCCTGTTCGTCGCCGGTCTGCTCGGCCAGATCAACATCCTCGAGGGTGTCCTGGCCGCCGAGCACACCCGAACCGGCCCGAACGGCACCGAACGCGTCGGCGGGGTGGACATCGCCCTGCCCGACGGCACGACCCGGCTGACCGCCCGCATCGTCGGCGAGGCCGAGGTCGGCACGAAGGTCTCGATCGTGTGGCGCCCCGGCGACATCGCGATCGAGCGCGCGGACGACCCGTCGGACCCGGGCCGGGAGAACGCGCTGCCCGGCACCGTCACCGCGGTCCGCGTCGGCAGCTCGGTCACCGAGTACGACATCGACACCGGGATCACGACCCTGCGGGCCATCGGCCTGGGACGCGCTGCCGCGTCCGTCGGCTCCCGTGTCCGCGTGTCCTGTCCGGTGGACAGGTCCATATCCCTCAACCACTGAAGTCTGGAGACCCCTTCATGACCCTCGACAGCACGATCGTGCGATCCGCGAGCACCTTCGGCCCTATGCAGACCGACTGGGAGACCCGCATCGACATGGAGCGGCTGCGCACCGAGCGGCTGGCCAGGACCCGCGCGGCCATGGCGGCCGCCGACGTCGACTTCCTGATCGAACTGCGCGCCGAGAACGCCCGGTACAGCACCGGCATCAAGCGGCTGTACTGGCCGACCATCCAGCTGGGCGGCGGGCCGCTGGCCGTCCTGGCCGCCGAGGGCGACTCGGCGATCTGGATCATCGACCCGGACTACGCCGCCAAGAACATCCCCTGGGTGCCGGACGACCGGTTCCACACGCCGTACCAGATGGACCTGACGCAGGACGTCAACTCCTTCGTCGACGACCTGTACCACTACTTCGGCTCGAAGATCGAGAAGGCCCGCATCGCGGTGGACATCTGGTCCCCGTCGATGTTCGACGTGCTCACCAAGCGGCTGCCGGGCGCCACCTTCGTCAACGGGCAGGAGCTGATGATCGGCGCCCGCCAGATCAAGACCGCGGACGAGATCAAGGCCCTGAAGATCGCCTACGCCATCTCCGAGGCCGGCATGCAGGCCGCGGTCGACATCCTCAAGCCGGGCGTGCGCGAGTGCGAACTGGTCGGCGAGTGCTTCCGCGCCATGTGGGACCTGGGCACCGAGACCACGCAGTGCTCGGAGGTCGTCAACTCCGGCCCGGGCGCGCACCCCTACCGCCGTTTCCACAGCGACCGGATCGTGCAGCACGGCGACCTGGTCAACATGGACTTCGGCGGCTGCTTCTCCGGCTACTTCGGCGACTTCTGCCGCGCGTTCGTCTGCGGCGACCGGCCCACCCCGGCCCAGGTGGACCTGCTCAAGCGGGCCCACGAGTTGCAGTACGAGCAGCTCAACGCGCTCGGCCCCGGCGTCAGCCCGGCCGACATCTGCGCCAAGCTCGGCCGCAGGACCCTCGGCCACGGGATCGGCATCTCCGCCTTCGAGGGCCCCCACCTGCGCGCCCAGGACGACTACGAGCTCAAGCCCGGCATGACCTTCTCCGTCACCAGCCCGCCCATCGGCGAGGAGGGTGTCGGCGGCGTCCACCTGGAGGACGAGATCGTCATCACCGAGACCGGCATCGACCTGTACTCGACCTACCCGTACACGCTGGGCTGACCTTGTCCGGCAACCGTACGCCGGCCGCCGGCTGGCTCGTCGTGGGCGTGGGCCGCCATGTGGACCGCTTCGGTCTGCCGGCGCTCGCCCGCGCCCGGGGGTCCGCGGCGGTCGCCCTGTGCGGCACCGACCCTGTCCGCACCGCCGACCTGGCGGAGCGGTACGGGGTCGGCCGGCGGGGCTCGGCGGTCGAGGACCTGCTCGGGGACCCCGGTGTCACCCACGTGTACGTCTGCTCGCGCAACGAGCAGCACGAGCGGCACGTCACGCTGGCGGCCGCGGCCGGCAAGCACGTCCTGTGCGAGAAGCCGCTCGCGCAGGACCCGGCCGCCGCCCACCGCGCGCTCGCGGCCTGCGCCGGGTACGGCGTCGTCCTCGGCACCGGGTTCCACCTGCGGCACAACGCCGCCCACCGCGAGGCGCGGCGGCTGCTGGCCGAGGGCGCGATCGGCCGGCCGCTGTGGGTGGACGTCACCTACCTCCACCGGCTCGGGCACGGCGACTCCCCGGTGCGGCTGGCCGGTTCACGCCAGGTCACCACCGCCAGCAAGGGGGCGATGTCGGGGACGGGGGGCGCACGCCGTCGACCTCGCCCAGTGGCTGGCCGGCGACCGAATCGTCCGGCTGTCGGCGACGATCGCCGAACTCGACCCGACACCGGCCGGACCCCAGCGGGTGGTCCAGGTCAGCGCGACCACCCGCGGCGGGGTGCTGGTCACCTTCGCCGCGGGACGCGCCACCCACCCGGCCAACGGGCTGACCGTGGTCGGCGAGGCCGGGCGGCTGACGGTGTCGGACTCGATCGGGAACACCGGCGGCGGCACCCTGTCGCTCCGGTCGGCGCGGGGCAGCTCGGACACCGTCTTCCCCCCGCACGACGTCTACGCGGCCCAGTTCGAGGCGTTCACCGCCGCCACGGCCGGCGCCGCCGACGCGGGTCCGTTCGGCGCGTCCGGCGACGACGGCCTGTCGGCGCTGCGCGTCGCCGAGACCGTCGACCGGGCCCTGTCCGAACCATCAGCTCCGCAGGCCGTCGATCCGCAGGCCGTCGATCCGCCGGCCCGCCTGACACGAGGAACGTCGTGACCGTTGTGAACACCGTCATCACCAAGAAACTGGGCTACCTCGCCACCACCGAGCGGATGCTCGCCGGGCTCGGTCCCGTCGTCTACTGCCCGGACCAGCAGCCGGAGACGGTGCGCCGGCACCTCGCCGACGCGCGGATCGTCGTGGCCACCAAGGGCGTCACGATCGACGACTCCGTCCTGGACGGAGCACCGCACGTGCGGCTGATCGCCGCGCCCACCGCGGGCTTCGACTGGATCGACGTCGAGGCGGCGACCCGCCGCGGAATCCCGGTCGTCGCCAACACCGGCGCCGCGGCCGACGCGGTCGCCGAGTTCGCGCTCGGCGCCGTCCTGGCGCTGACCCGCCGGATCGTGGCGGCTGACCGCGACCTGCACGGCGGCACCGACTGGGGCCTGGTGCGCGACCGCTACTCCCGGGCCGACCAGCAGATCGGCTCCGACCTGACCAGCAGCACGGTGGCGATCGTCGGCCTGGGCCACATCGGGCTCAAGACCGCCGAGAAGCTGGCCGTGCTGCGCCCGCAGTCCGTCATCGGGTACGACCCGTTCGTCTCGGCCGAGCGGGCCCGTCAGGCCGGTGTCGAGGTGGTCGGCGACCTGGACGAACTGGCCGCGCGGGCCGACATCGTACTGCTGCACGTACCGCTGACGCCGCAGACCACCGGGCTGGTGGACACCGCCTTCCTGGCGAAGCTGCGGCCGTCCGCCCTGCTGGTCAACCCCTCGCGCGGTGAGGTGGTCGACGAGCCCGCGCTGGTCGCCGCGCTGCGCGAGGGCCGCCTGCGGGGCGCCGCACTCGACGTGTTCGCGCAGGAGCCGCTGCCCGCGGACTCGCCGCTGCGCGAGCTGGACAACGTCGTGCTCACCCCGCACATCGGCGGTGTCACGGCCCAGTCGGACGAGACCCGGGCCCGGGAGATCGCCGAGCGCGTCCTGGCCTGCGTCGCCGGCACGGCCCCGGTGGGCCTGGTGAACCCCGAGGTCTGGGACACCCGGCTCGCCGTCACCACTGACTGACCCGGAAGGAACGAACTACTCATGATCTTCTGCTTCTACGACAAGGGCACCCTCGGCGTGGTGCGCGACGGCCGGGTGGCCCCGGTCCCCACCGACGTGGTGCCGGCCGCGGCCACCCCGCAGCAGCGCCTCGTGGCCCTCATCGAGGGCTACGAGGCGGCCAAGCCCGGGCTGGAGACGGCCGCCGCGCACGCCGCCTCCCACGGCACGCCGCTGCCGCAGGTCGCTCTGGAGGCGCCGGTGCCCGCACCCACGCAGCTGCTGTGCGCGGTGAAGAACTACACCGACGACCGGCAGGCCGTCGAGGCCGACTTCTTCCTGAAGTCGGTGCTGTCGATCGTGCCGACCGGCAGCACCGTCAGCCTGCCGCCGGCCACGGCGCGCGTCTTCCACCACGAGCCCGAGCTCGCCGCCGTCATCGGCGTGGGCGGCACCGACATCCCGGCAGCCGACGCCATGCCGCACGTCTTCGGCTACACCGGCTTCCTCGACCTGTCCGCGCGCGACCTCGGCACCACCTACTACATGAAGAAGTCGCCGCGCGGCTTCGGCCCGATGGGCCCGGTGCTGGTGACCGCCGACGAGTTCGCCGACCCGCACGACCTCACCGTCGAGCTGTCGGTCAACGGCAAGTTGCGGCAGCGCTACTCCACCGGCCAGATGGCCAACCGGATCGACCGGCTGATCGAGGTGGCCTCGTCCGTCAGCGGACTGGTGCCCGGCGACGTGATCGCCACCGGGACGTACCACATCGGCATGGGCCCGATCCAGGACGGCGACCACGTCAGCATGACGATCCAGGGCATCGGTGAGCTGACCGTCGACGTCGTCGACCCGAGCGGGCGCGAGTGGGACGTCAGCGGGCTCAAGGTCGTCACCGACTCCGCGCCGGCCGGGGCGGCGAAGTGACCGTATCCGCCGTCTTCGGCTCGAAGTCCGCGCTCGCCGCCCTGCGGGCGCACCGGTGGGCGTCGACCACCGACACCTTCGAGTTCGCCGACATCGCGCCGGTGCACCGTGCGTTCCCCGGCGTGGTCCAGGGGGCGTACGACGTGGCCGAACTCGCCCTGGTCACCTTCCTGCAGGCACTGGACAACGGCCGGCCGGTGACGCTGCTGCCGGTCACCCTGCTCGGGCGCTTCCAGCACCACTGCCTGGTCACCGCCCGGGAACCCGGCAGCATCGCGGTCGACTCGCTGGCCGGCAAACGGATCGGCGTGCGGGCCTGGACCCAGACCACCGGGGTGTGGGTGCGCGGCTTCCTGCGCGACGACCACGGCGTGGACGTCGGCGACGTCGAGTGGGTCGTCTACGAGGGCGGGCACGTGGACGGGTTCGCCGACCCGCCCTACGCCACCCGCTCCACCAGCGGCAACACCCTGCCGGTCGACTTCCTCGCCGGCGCGGTGGACGCGGCGATCCTCGGCAACGAACTGCCCGACGACCCGCGGGCCAGGACGCTGCTGCCCGACCCGGCCCGCGCCGCCGCCGCGTGGTACGGCAGGTCCGGCGCGATCCCGGTCAACCACGTGGTCGTGGCGAGCGACGACTTCGCTCGGACAGGCGCCGGGTTGCTCACCGAGATGTGCCAGGTGCTCGCCGCGAGCGTGCCGCACCCACCGGCGGTCAGCTCCTCGCCGGACTTCCATCCGCACGGGTTCGACGCGCTCCAGCCGTCGCTGGACCTGGCCGGCCGCTACGCCTACGAGCAGGGCATCATCTCCCGGCCGATCAGCGCCGCCGAAGTGCGGGCCAGGACCGAGGAACTGACCGGCGTCGACTTCGGACGGCTCGCCGCCCCCGCCCGCCGCGCCGGCTGAGCACCGCGTGGTGAACCGGCCGCCGCCCGCGGCCGGTTCACCCCCGAGCACCACGAGGAGAAGCACCCGGACCGAGGTACGTGCCCGGGACCGGCAAGGACATCGGCGTCCTGCTGCAAGGCGCCGGAACCCGGGTGGACCTGCGAACCCCCCACACGACAGTCGCCCGCCACGTCATGACATGGCCGAAGGAGCCCTTGGTATGAACGCAACAGTGGTAGCACCCAGACGTCGCTTCCGTGTCCGCGCCCTGGTCGCGGCAGGTTGCGCCACAGCGCTGGCCGCACTGGCGGCGTGCAGTTCCAACAGCAGCGGCGGCGCGGGGGGTGGCGGCGCCTCGGTGGACATCTCCACCGTCAAGGCCCCGATCCTCACCGGCCTCAGCGGGGCCGAGCGGACCCGGGTGGCCACCCTGATCGCCCAGGCCAGGAGCGAGAAGTCGTTCACCTGGGTCGACTCGGTGGTCGCCCCGGCCACCGCGTCCGCGATGATCAGCGAGTTCCAGAAGCAGTACGGCCTCACCTTCAAGCCGACGTTCGAGCGGCTGACCTCGGGCGACCTGTCGACCCGCATCCAGCAGGAGGTCACCGCCCAGAACTTCAAGACCGACTTCTTCGGTGTCGCCTCGCCCCGGCTGTTCTCCACCCTGAAGCAGGCCGGAGCGCTGCTGGAGTACCGGTCGCCGGAGTCGTCGCACTACACGTACGCGTCGAAGTACGTCAGCCAGCAACCCGGGTACTGGATCGCGCCGGTGGCCTACTCCTTCGGCGTGATCGTGAACCCGGCGCTCTACAAGACCCCGATCACGAGCTGGAAGCAGCTGTCCGACCCCGCCCTCAAGGGCAAGTGGGACGTCGCCAACGTCAGTGCGAACGAAGGGTCGTTGTACTGGTACTACGGCCTGAAGCAGGTGCTGCCGCAGTCCACGTTCGCCAGTTGGGCGGCCAACAGCCCCACCACCTCCTCGGGCAGCTCCGCGCAGGAGGCGCAGAAGGTCGCCGAGAAGCAGGTCGACGCGACCGTCACCAGCGGTTTCCGGGCCTCGCAGATCGCGGCCCAGACGAAGGTCCCGCTCAAGGTCTACTACCCGAGCGAAGGCACGGTCCTGAACGGGCAGAGCTACGCGATCCCTTCGGGCGCGCCCGACCAGGCCATCGCGAAGCTCTTCGACGACTTCCTGCTGAGCAGGGCGGGCGAGCAGATCTACGTCGACAAGGAGGGGATAGCCTCCTTCTACCAGGGGGTGACCGCCCCGGCGGCCGACCTGCAGTACCAGCCGTCCATCGCGTCGATGAAGATCCTTCCGGTCAACACGGACAAGATCAGCACGAGCCAGCTGGACGACGCCAGGAACAGCTGGAAGAGCATCTTCTCCCGGTAGCGGGCCGCCTGATTCCATGACTACCGCACGCCGGTACGACGACCTGATTGAGGAGGGGTTCACGTTGACCTCGGAAGCCGGAGAGGACCGCTCGGAGTCCGGGAGGCTGCTGCGGGCACGCCGGGAACTCGCCCTGGCGATCCGCCGGGGCGAGTACCAGCCCAACCAGCGGCTGCCGGAGACCGAGCTCGCCGCCACCCTCGGCATCTCCCGGCCCACTCTGCGCTCGGTGTTCGTGGCGCTCGAGCAGGAGAACTACATCTCGCTCGAACGCAACCGGGGTGCCCGGGTGCGGCAGTTCTCACCGGTGGAGGCGATCGAGATCCTGCACACCCGCGAGATCCTCGAGTCCGCCGCCGCGGGGCTGGCCGCCGCGAGGATCACGCCCGAGGAGTGCGAACGGCTCGAAGCCCTCCTGGAGAAAATGGTCCCCGCCGCCGTGGAGCACGACTCGCCGGCCTACTCGTCGGCGAACCGCGAGTTCCACGGCTTGGTGATCAACGCGTCCCGGCAGCCGACACTGATCCGGTTCATCCGCTCGACGCCCTACCCGCTGGTGATGAGCCAGTACCGCGACCCGAAGACGCCCCACCCGCGGACCGAGTCGCTGCGCGAGCACAAGGCGATCCTCGCGGCACTGTGGACCGGCGACTCAGCGGCCACGGAGGCGGCGATGCGGTTCCACCTCGCCGCCACGCGCCGGGCGCTCATGCTCGGTTCGACCGAGGCGGGCGGCGCGAGGGAGGGGTCGTGACCGGCCACGGCGTCGGGGGCAGGGCCGTCGTCGTGACCGGGTCGGGCCGCGGGCTCGGACTCAGCTACGCCCGGCACCTGCTGGCCGGCGGGGCGCGGGTGGTCCTCAACGACCTCGACGCGGAGTACGTGCACGCCGTCGCCGGGGAACTCGACGCAGGCGACGCCGTCGCGTGGTGCGCGGGGTCGGTCGGCGATCCGCGCACCGCCGATGCCCTGGTGGAGACGTGCCTGCGGCGCTTCGGACGCATCGACGGGCTGGTCAACAACGCCGGGGTGCGCCCGGAGGGACTGAGCTGGGAGGAGGACCCCGAGACCACCCGCCGGGCGGTCGAGGTGAACCTGCTGGGCACGCTCTACTGCGGGGCCGCAGCGCTGCGCGTGTTCCAGCGGCAAGGCAGCGGTTCGGTGGTCAACGTGTCCTCGCGGGCCCAGACCGGCGTCGAGCAGAGCGCCACCTATGCGGCGACGAAGGGCGCCGTCGCGTCACTGACCTACTCCTGGGCGCTGGACGCGCCGCCCGGGGTCCGGGTCAACGCAATCGCACCGCAGGCGCGGGGCACGGGGACCCGGCGGGCGGGCTGGGTCTCCCGGCCGGAGGAGCCGGACCCGGACGACATGGCGCCGCTGGTGACCTTCCTGCTCAGCGACGCCGCCCGCGGTGTCCAGGGCCAGGTCGTCCGCCTGATCGGCACGCCCGACGGTCTGGCCCTGGGGCTGGTCCACCACCCGCGCGGCGGGCGGCTGCTGGCCGACCCGCGCGGGTGGACCGTCGAGCGCATCGCCGCCGCATTCGACGCCGAGTTGGGCCGCGAACAGGACCCGGTCGGCGCCCTTCCCCGCCCCGTGGCCTACCTGCGGCTGGACGAGGAGTTCCTCAGGGTGCACCAGTAAGTACGCCACCGCGGCGGCGCAGACCCAGCCGCATACCGGCGGCCGGCCGTAGGAGCGGCCCCGTCAGGGCGTCAGGAGGGAGCGGGCGGCGGCGTCCTCGCCGGCCTCCAGGAGGTTCGCGGCGGCGCCCACGATCAGCGGGTCCGGCTCCCCCACCACCGCGTCGTCACGGTCGGTGTACGGGAAGCGGGCCAGCACACTGCGCATCGCCTCGACCCGGGCGCGCTTCTTGTCGTTGCTCTTCACCACCGTCCAGGGCGCGTACGCGGTGTCTGCCCCGCCGTTCGCGCGGGAGACGCGGCCTAATGGAACTGCGGGATGATCAGGTAGAGGCCGTAGAGGACCGCGCAGGCGCACAGGACGAAGCAGGCGCTCGCGGCGACCGCCTGCGCGGTGCCGCCGCTCCCGCTCGCGCGCTGCTCGTCGCGGGCGGACAGCGCCCACACGCCGATCGCGAAGACCACCACGACGCCGACGGTGGTGCCGAGGCTGACCACGGCCACCTCCGCCAGCGAACCCCATTTCACGTCCATGCCGCGGCCCTCCTGCCGTCGTAGCCGTCATGACCGTCGTAGCCGTCGATTCCCCGGCTGTCCCCGCTGCCCCGGCCGCCCTGGTCGCCGTTCACACGCCGGCCTTGGCGCTCGCCGCGGCCTGGACCGGGGGCCGGTGGCCGTCGTTGACGTTCTTCGCGTCGACCGGGTTGCGGCGGGACAGCAGCACGATCACCGCGGCCACCACGACCGCCGCCAGCGCGATCAGTACGGTGCCCAGCGTGCCGCCGTGCACCACCGCGCTCGCCGCGACCGCGCCGACGGCCGCGGCCGCCGGCAGCGTCACCAGCCAGGCCAGCGCCATCTGGCCCGCGGTGCCCCAGCGCACCTCGGCGAGCCTGCGGCCGACGCCCGCGCCGAGGATGCCGCCGGAGCAGACCTGCGTGGTGGACAGCGCGAAGCCGAGGTTGGCGGAGGTCAGGATGACCGCGGTCGACGCGGACTCCGCGGCGAAGCCCTGCGGCGACTCGATGTCCACCAGTCCCTTGCCCATGGTGCGGATGATCCGCCAGCCGCCGATGTAGGTGCCTGCCGCGATGGACAGGCCCGCGGTGAGGACCACCCACACCGGCGGGCCCGAACCGGCGCCCAGGGCGCCGCAGGAGATCAGGGCGAGCGTGATGACGCCCATGGTCTTCTGCGCGTCATTGGTGCCGTGGGCGAGCGAGACCAGTGACGCCGACGCGATCTGCCCGGTCCTGAACCCCTTGGACACGGTGTCGGACGAGGCGCGCCGGGTGATCCGGTAGGCGAGGTACGTCGCGCCCAGCGCCGCGAGCCCGGCCACGAAGGGTGAGGCGACCGCGGGGATCAGGATCTTCTCGACCACCTGGTCGAAGTTGACCCCGTGCCGCCCGGCGCCCACCCACACCGCGCCGATCAGCCCGCCGAACAGCGCGTGCGAGGAGCTGGAGGGCAGGCCCAGCAGCCATGTCACCAGGTTCCACACGATCGCCCCGACCAGCCCGGCGAAGATCATGCCCGGCGTGACGAGCTGGTCGTTGACGATGCCGCCGGAGATGGTTCGGGCCACCTCGGTCGACACGAACGCCCCGACGAGGTTGAGCACCCCGCTGATCGCGACCGCCACCTTCGGGCGCAGCGCGCCCGTCGCGATCGAGGTCGCCATGGCGTTCGCGGTGTCGTGAAAACCATTGGTGAAGTCGAACGCCAACGCGGTGACGATCACCATTGCCACAAGGAAGTTTATGTGGTCCACGTCACCAGGAGAGCATTACTTGGCGTACTCAGCGAGACATGGGCGTGAAGGTCCGGTACATGCGGGCGACGGGGTGTGACAGCGCTGTCGCGGGGCACTCGGCGGGCATCGGGTGCGTGTGCCGGCGGCCGGTGGGCCGGGCGCCGCGAGCGGGTCGCGTACGGCCCGGCCCCGGTAAGAGGGGGCCGGACCGCGCGGGTTGGGGGTCGCTCGGTGCCGGAGCCGCCGGTCAGCCGACCTGGCTGCTGTCCTTGTGCGCGCCCCAGCCGTGCCAGCGCTCGACCTCGATCCAGGCGCTGACCCGGGCGCGGTCGCGGCGGGAGTACGGCTTGCCGGTGTACTGCCGGGCGAGCCGGTCGATGTCGGCGAGTCCCTCGTCGGGGACCAGCCCGGTGATCCGGCCGACCACGCTGACGTGCGTGTACCAGCCGTCCTTGTCCAGCACGGTGAGCGTGACGCGGGGGTCGTTGCGCAGGTGGTCCACCCGCTTGCGGGCCTCGTCCATGTTGATCAGCACCCGCCCGTCCTCCCAGAGGTACCAGGTCGCGGTGGACACCGGCTGGCCGTCCGGGCGCAGCGTGGTGATCACGGCGGGGTTCGCCTTTTCGAGCATGGCGACGGCGTCGGCGGGCAGCGGCGGCTTGGACATCTGCGTCCTCCAGGACGTGCGGTTGCGGCGTTCTTGATCTTCGCCATTCTGCAACGCCCGCCCCGCGCCAACCACCCGGCCACGCCCCTGGCGGTGCTCAGCGCTCGTAGCTGCCGGTCAGGCGGGCGCGGGCGAGCACGGCGGCGGTGATCCCGGACAGCAGGGCGCGGGGGCGGGCTTGTTGCGGGGGCGGCGCGCCAGGGCCGCTGCCCAGGGGTGCGGACAGCGCGAAGAGCTGGAAGACGTAGTGGTGCGGCCCGTGGCCCTTGATGGGGCCGGGGCCGCGGTAGCCGCGCCCGACGGTGCCGCGCAACGGCTGGACTCCGGTGGCCGGTTGGCGTGCGTTCAGGCCGCCGGGCGGCAGCTGCTCCACCGCGGGGTCCACCAACGCCACGCAGTGCACGGCGGGTTTGGCGAGGGGGACGTCGATGTCCTCGATGACGAGCAGGAGTTGTGCGGTGCCGGGCGGCGGCGCGGTCCACTCCAGCGGCGGGGACACGTTGGCGCCGCCGATCCGCTTCTCGCACTGCTCCAGCGGCAGCGGCCCGCCTTCGGTGAACGCGCTGCTGGTGAGCGTCAGCGTCTCGGGGCCGTCGAGGTGGGGCAGGTGCCACGCCAGGTGGGCGTCGCCCGCCCTGCGGTCGTGCAGGAGCCGGCCGAGCAGCGTCATCGCGCGCCCCCGATCGGGGCGGGGCGCCGGCCGGCCGAAAGCCGGGGGCACGGCGCCGGTGGGCGGCGGTGGGACGTGGTCGGTGCCATGGCTGTCTCTCCTGTGCGGATCGGCCGGCTTCGGCGGCCGGCGTCAGATGGTGCGGGCGAGCCGTTCCAGCAGTGGCGCGGCCGCGGCGAGCCGTTCGAGTTCCGCGCCGGTGAAGACACCGCTGGTCAGGGCGTGCGTGAGGAGTTCGGTCCGGGCGTCGCGCTTGTCCGACAGCGCCCGGCGGCCGGTGTCGGTGACGGTCAGTACCGCGCGCCGGCCGTCCTGCGGGTCGGGGCGGCGGTCGACGAGCCCGCGGGCGCGCAGGGCGCCGATCGTCGTGCCCATCGCCTGCGCGCTGACCTGCGCCTGGCGGGCGAGCTCGGCGGAGGTGGTGGGGCCGGAGCGCTCCAGGTGGGACAGGGCGCTGCGCTCGGGCAGCGTCAGTGCACCGGGCGCGGGCAGGTGGCGGACGCGCCGCAGCAGCACGCTGACGCTCGAGAGCAGCAGCGCGGCGACCTCGTCGGGAGCCGGACCGTCGTCCATATGCTCAACCTAGCTTATCAAGTGCCTTGAGCACATACGGCGGCGGCCCCGCCTGGGCATGCGCCGCGCGCCCGGGCTTGATGCGGTGCTTCATACGGGGCCTGTACGGGCATGAGCATGGCAACGATGTCCGCCCGGCACTCCACTCCCCCACTCCCCCCACGGAGGTCCGTATGAGGTGGCGCTCCGCCCTGTCCGCCCTGTTACTGCTCGTCGGCTGCGTCCTCGCGGCCGCCACCACGGCAGGCGCCCCCGCCGGCGCCGCCACGACCGCCGCGACGGCCGGGGCCGCCAGGCCCGCCGCTGTGGCGCCCGCCGTCACCGACCACACCGTCACCCTCGTGAACGACACCGGGCAGCGCGTCTGGGTCGGCAGCAATGTCAACGCCGACGGCTCCACCGCGCTGACCGGCCTGCCGGTGCTCGACGACGGGCAGTCCGCCACCGTCACCATCCCGGAGGACTCCGCCGCCGGGCACTGGCGCGGGAAGTTCTTCGCGCGCGAGGGGTGTTCGGGCACGGACGGCAGCACGTTCCACTGCGCGCTCGGCGACTGCGGTGCGTCGGTGGGCAGTTGCACCACCGGTGAACAGCCGGTCAGCCTCGCGGAGTTCAACTTCGACCCGTCCGACAGCCTCGCCCCCTGGTACAACGTCAGCTACGTCAACGCCTTCTCCGTACCGGTCACCATCGACCCCGACGGCGTCGCCCCGCCCCCGGACGGCGGTGCCTGCGCCCAGGAGGGCTGCCCGGACGACCTGCTGCCGTACTGCCCGTCGGCCGACCTGACCACCGACGCCGGGACCGGCCTCAAGCTGTGCGTCAACCCCGACCGCGACGCGCAGACCCCGTACAGCGACGCGATCGGCGGGCACTGCCCCTGGGCGTACGCCTGGTCGAAGGCCGACACCGTCCCCGGCAACACGGTCGTGCGCGACTGCACGTCGTGCAGCGGCTTCACCGTCACCTTCCACTGACGCCGGCGCCGCCATCCGTGGCGGTGCCGAAAGACGCCAACCGAGGTGCCGCCTCGGGACCATGATGAGCCGTCAGCTGTCAGTGGCCCGAGGTGGCCTTCAGGCCCACCACGGAAGCGACCAGCAGGCAGACGAAGAAGATCCGCGCGGCCGAGACCGGCTCGCCGAGCAGCAGCATGCCGACCACGGCGGCCCCGGCCGCGCCGATCCCGACCCACACGCCGTACGCGGTGCCGATCGGCAGGGACTTCGCCGCCAGCGACAGCAGCAGCATGCTCGCCACGATGCCGGAGCCGGTGAGCAGGCTCGGCCACAGGCGGGTGAAGCCGTCGGTGTACTTCATACCGACCGACCAGACGACTTCGAGCAGGCCGGCGAGAACGATCAGGACCCATGCCATGACGGCACCTCCGCGGGTTGGTGACTACGGGGGTGCACCGTCTTTGCAGGGTCCCGGTACGGTGCGCTCGTCGGGGCGATCTGTCTCCACCGTAGCAAAGCGCCGCACGCCGGGCAGGGCGCTCAGACCGCGGGCGGAGCGGGCGCTTCCGGCGGCGGCGACGGGGCGGGCGGACCGGGCAGACGGGGCGGTGCGGCGGCACCGGGCGGGTCCGGCGGGAGCGGAATCCAGCGGTGCGACCAGGCGATGACGGCCTCCAGCACCGGTTCCAGCTCACGGCCCTTGTCGGTGAGGTGGTACTCGGCCGGGGCGTGGCCGCCCGCGCCGGCCCGGCGGTCGAGCACGCCGTGCTCCTCCAGGGTGCGCAGCCGCTGGGCGAGCATGGTGTCGCTGAGCCCGGGCACGGCGGCCCGGATGTGCGCGAAGCGGTGGTGGCCGGTGAAGACCGCGCGCAGGATCGCGCCGGTCCAGCGCCCGCCGATCAGTTCAATGGCGGCGTGGAAGCGTTCGCACACCCGGTGGATCTCGCTCGCTGCGTCGTCCCTGTGCGGCATCGGGCACCCCCGTCTGCGGAGGGCGCCGCCGAGCGCGGGCGAAGGGCCCGCGCCCGGCGGCGCCGGTGGAGTGTCAGGCGTCCTGGCCGACGGGCGCGGGCCGCAGCGGGCGCAGCGCCTCCTCGACCCGGACCAGCTCGTCCAGCATCGCCTTGGCCGAGGCGAGCATCGTCTCGTTCGGCTGCACCTTGGACTCGTCGTCGACGAACTGCCGGACGAAGGGGATGCTGACGGCGTCGGCGACCGGGGTCATCTTCAGGGTCGTCACGACCTGCTTGACCATCTGCACCGCGCGGGTGCCCGCGGAGACGCCGCCGTAGCTGACGAAGCCGACCGGCTTGTAGAGCCACTCGTTGTGCAGGTAGTCGAGGGCGTTCTTCAGCTCGGCGTTGTAGCCGTAGTTGTACTCCGGCATCACGAACACCAGGGCGTCGACGCCGGAGATGCGGGCGCTCCAGTCGCGGGTGTGCTGGTGGGTGTACTGGCCCAGCCGCGGGTGGCCCGGCTCGTTCATGAAGGGCAGCGCCACCTCGGCGAGGTCGATCAGGTCGATCTCGTCGAAGCCGCCGTGCGTGCGGGCCTCCTCCTCGAACCACTCGGCGACCGGCAGGCCCACCCGCCCCGGCCTGGTGCTCGCCACAATGATCCCGAGCTTCGCCATCGCGTGTCTCCTTCTGCGTATCCACGGGCCGGGTCCTCCGGCGGCACTAAAGATACCTTAGTGACGTACGGGGGCCGTCCCGCCCCGGCCACCAGCGGCCCGCCCACGCGGCACACACCCGGCATCCGTCGCATACTGCCCTCAGTGCGTCCCCCACGTGCCGGAGGTAGCCATGGCCACGGCGGCCCCGCCTCCGGGCGACCCGGACCGCGGGGCAGACGGGTCCCGGCGCGGGCGCTGGGCCGCGGTGCGAGGACGGGCGGTGGCCGCGCGCCACGCGGCCGAGCGGCGCTTCCCCGTGCTGACGGAGCTGACCGCGCGCCTGCTGTCGGTGAACCTGCTCGACGCGGCCACCCGGCTGGCGGCGCAGCTCTTCCTCACCGCGGTGCCGTTCATGTTCGTGGCGGCGGCCTTCAGCCCCGACACCGTCCGCACGCACATCCTGGACTCCGCGCAGGACCTCTTCGGGCTCAACAGCACCGCGCAACGCCAGCTCCAGGAGCTCTACGGCCCCCAGCACGGCGCCGACACCGGCACCGAGCGGCAGACCACCGGGGCGATCGGGGCGGTGATCGCGCTGCTGGCCGCGACCGCGAGCAGCCGGGCGATGGCGCGGGTGTGCGAGCGGGCGTGGCAGTTGCCGAAGGCGGCCGCGCGGGTGGTGGTGTGGCGGTGGTTCGCCTGGATCGTGGCGTGGGTGGCGGTGCT
The DNA here is from genome assembly GCF_037034245.1 of Streptomyces sp. CA2R106. Classification (NCBI taxonomy): domain Bacteria; kingdom Bacillati; phylum Actinomycetota; class Actinomycetes; order Kitasatosporales; family Streptomycetaceae; genus Streptomyces; species Streptomyces sp. CA2R106. The sequence continues at coordinate 67,915 of NZ_JBAGKC010000017.1, read as the reverse complement.
CTTCCTCCAGGGGCCGCTGCGGCACGGACTGGGGGCCGGGCCGTGGCTGGGGGTGCCCCTGATCTTCCTCGCCGACCTCGCGGTGTGGTGGTGGTCCCAGCACCTGCTGCTCGGCGCGCGCCTGCCGTGGCTGCCGCTGCTGCCCGGCGCGGTGCTCACGGCCGCGGCGATGACCGCGCTGTCGGTGACGGCCCGCGTCTACATGCCGGTCGCCCTCAACCGCAGCCTGGCCGCCTACGGTCCGCTCGGCTCGGTCTTCACCCTCCTGTCGTGGCTGATCGCGATCTGCGTCGCGCTGACCTTCACGATCACCGCGGGCGCCGTCCTGGCCACCGAGCCCCCGCTCTCCCGCCACCTCCCGCCCCTCCCGTCCCCGCCGGGCCCCACGCCGCCGGAACCGCCACCACCGCCACCGCCCGCCGCGCAATCCCGTTGCCCCACCCGCCCCCCGCGGTGAACGATCCCCCGGTGACCACCTTGTTCCTCACCGTCGGCCTGCCCGGCGCCGGCAAGACGACCCTGGCCCGGCAGATCGCCGCGGAGCACGGCGCGCTGCGGCTGACCCCCGACGAGTGGATGATCCCGCTCTTCGGGGACTCCCAGGCGAACGGCAAGCGCGACGTCCTGGAGGGGCGGCTGATCTCCGTCGCGCTCCAGGCGCTGCGGCTGGGCACGGACGTGGTGCTCGACTTCGGCTGCTGGTCGCGCGACGAGCGGTCCGCGATCCGCTGGCTGGCCGCGTCCGCGGGCGCGTCCTGCCGGCTGCGGTACCTGCCGGTCGACCACGCCACCCAGCGGGCCCGGATCGCCCACCGCCAGGCCACCACCCCGGAGGCCACCTTCCCGATGACCGACGCGGACCTGCTGAGCTGGCGCGCCCGGTTCGAGGAGCCCACCCCCGCCGAACTCGCCGCCGACGCGCCGCCCGGGCCGCCGCCGTCCCCCTACCGGTCCTGGGCCGCCTGGTCCGCGGCCCGCTGGCCGTCGTCGGCGTCGTAGCGTCATAGCGGCGGAGTGGCGGGGTGGCGGGGGTGCCGCCGGTCGGGGCGTGCCGCGGGGCGCGGCCAACGGTGCTCCGGGACAACGCGGGCGTACGCGTGGTCGAATGGGTCCGTCGCCGTTCCGAGCCGTACTGCCAGCGGAGGAGAGCATGCCGCAGAGCGCCGTTCGTACCCGGGTTTCCGCCTACGCCGTCGCGCGGGCGGACGGGGGCATGCTGCTGACGAAGCTGTCGGACGCCTCGCCGGTGTTCGAGCCGGGCGCGTGGCACCTGCCCGGCGGCGGCATCGACCCGGGCGAGCAGCCCGCCGACGCGCTCGCCCGCGAGCTGCGCGAGGAGACCGGCCTCGAGGTGCTCGACGCCCGCCTGCTCGGCGCCCGTACGTATGCCGCGCACCGGCTGGGCGTCAGCTGGCACCTGGTCGCGCTGTTCTACCTCGCCCGCCTCGCCCCGGGCCGGCCGGCCGTCACCGAGCAGGGCGGCTCGACCGCCGCGGCCCGCTGGATACCGGTGGCCGAGCTGCCGGGGATGCGGCTGTCCCCCGCCGCCGCCGACGCCCTGCGGATGGCGCCCTGAGCGCAGCCGGCCGCGCACCCGCCGAGCCGGAGCAAGCCTGGCGCCGTCACCCGATCGTGCGACAAACAGGCGTACGGCCAGGCTTTCACGGCGCTGAAAGTTACCGGCGGAAGCACCTGTCGTCGCAGCTCCGGGCGCGGCCAAGTGGTCTGGACCACCGGGGGTTTTGCCAACCCCTTTACGGAACGGGGTCGTCCATGCGTCACTCGTGGCGCGTTCACCACGCGCACCACACCCGCACCAACTCCCCCCCTTCTCCACCGCGCAAGGGCCGCTTGTGAGGGCGGGGCTACGCGAGTAGACCCCACGCCGGACGGAAACGAGCACCCCCCGCGCCACCACCCGCACGCTCCCCCCACCTCAACGTGCATGGAGGAAAGCCTTGTTCTCCCGAAACCGCACCGCCCGCAGCGTACGACGGCGCAACCTGACCACCGCCGCGGTGCTCACCACCGGCCTGGCGCTGGCCGCCGCGGTGTCGACGACCGGCGCGGCCACCGCCGCGCCCGCGCCGTCCGGCAGCAGCTCGATCCCCGTCGGCCAGGGCTACATGGGCATCGGCTACGTCCAGGACACCCAGAACTTCACCCCTGACCCGCAGCACCTCCAGACCGACGCCAAGGGCATCATGTCCCCGGACGCGACCTACCCCGAGGGGATCGACGTCTCGCACTACCAGGGCTCGATCAACTGGTCGTCGGTGAAGGCCGCGGGCATCCAGTTCGCCTACATCAAGGCGACCGAGAGCACCACCTACACCGACCCGAACTTCAGCGCCAACTACCTGGGCGCCTACAACGCCAAGGTGATCCGGGGCGCCTACCACTTCGCGCACCCGGACCTGTCCACCGGCGCGGCGCAGGCGACCTACTTCGCCGCCCACGGCGGCGCCTGGTCCGCGGACAACCTGACGCTGCCGGGGATGCTGGACCTGGAGGGCGGCTGCTACGGGAAGACCACCGCGGCGATGCAGTCGTGGATTCTGGACTTCTACAACACCTACAAGGCCAAGACCAGCCGCGACGTGGTGATCTACACCAGCCCGAGCTGGTGGAACACCTGCACCGGCGGCTGGAGCGGCATGTCGGCCAAGAGCCCGCTCAACGTGGCCCACTGGACCACCGCTGCGAGCCCGACGATCCCGAGCGGCTTCCCGTACTGGACGTTCTGGCAGTACTCCGACTCCGGTTCGGTGAGCGGCGTCTCGGGCGCGGTGGACCGCGACCGGTTCAGCGCGAGCAGTGCGCGGCTGCTGGCGCTGGCCAACAACACGCCCTGACCGGCGGCCGGGAGACCGGGAACCGGGCCGGGGTCCGGAGAGCCGGGGAGCCGGGGAGCCGGGGAGCCGGGGAGCCGGGGAGCCGGCCGATGCTGACGCCGCCCGGGTGCTGCGGCGTCAGCGGGCCGTTCCGGTGGCGGCGTACGCCCGGGCCAACCGGCCGACGCCCTCCCGCAGTTGGCCGGTACTGACCGCGCTGATGTAGCTCAGCCGCAGGTGGGGAGCCGGCGCCTCGGCCGCGAAGTAGGGCCGTCCGGGCGTGACGGCCACCCCCGCGTGCAGCGCCGCCGCGGCCAGGGCCTGCTCGTCGGTGCCGTCCGGCAGCCGCAGCCACAGGTGGTAGCCGCCGGACGGTACCCGCAGCCGCAGCGCGGGCAGTTCGCGGCGCAGCGCCTCGGCCGCCGCGTTGCGCCGCTCGCGCAGGGCGCCGCCCAGGGTGCGCAGGTGGCGCTGCCAGGCGGGCGAGCCGACCAGTTCCAGCGCGGTCTCCTGGAGCGGACGCGGCACGAAGAAGCTGTCCACCACCTGGGTGGCACGCAGCCGTTCCAGTACCGGCCCGCGCGCGGCCAGCGCCCCGACCCGCAGCGAGGGCGAGGTGGCCTTGGTCAGCGACCGCACGTGCACCACCACACCGTCGGGGTCGTCCGCGGCGAGCGGCGCGGGCGCCGGCGGGGCGTCGGCGTGGGCGAGCCGCCGGGCGAAGTCGTCCTCGACCACGAACGCCCCCGCGGCCCGTGCGACACGCACCACTTCCGGGCGGCGCTCCGCGGACAGGGTGGCGCCGGTCGGGTTGTGGAAGAGCGGCTGGCAGACGAACACCCGCGCACCGGTGGCCCGGAACGCCTGGGCGAGCAGATCGGTGCGCACCCCGTCCTCGTCCACCGGGACCGGCACCGGGCGCAGTCCGGCCGCGCGGGCGGCGGCGAGCGTGCCCGGGTAGGTGGGCGACTCGACGAGGACCGGCGCCCCCGGGGCGGCCAGCGCGCGCAGCGCGGTGCCCAGCGCGCTCTGGCCTCCGGCGGCGATCAGCACGTCGGCGCCGCCGAGCGCGGCGCCGGGCCCGGCGATGTCCCGCGCGAACCACGCCCGCAGTTCCGCGATCCCCTCCACCGGGGGCCGCTCCCAGGTCCCGGGTCTGCGCCCGGCCCTGGCCAGCGCGCCGGCCAGGGCGCGTTCGGGTTGCAGCGACGCGTGCAGGTAGCCGCCGACGAGGTCGATCACGCCGGGCGGGGGCACGGCGAGCGTGGCGAGGACGCCGGAGGCGTCGGCGGTCCGCGGGCCGGGTGCCGGGGGCGGGACAGGTGCCGGGAGCGGGGTGTGCGGGCCGGGGGCCGGGGGCGGCACCGCGAGCCCGGGTGGGGGCGCCGGCCCGTCGCCGGGGGCCGGGTCGGCGCAGAGGGCGACCTCCTGCCAGGACAGGTCGCCGCGGGCCCGGTGGGGGGCGTGCGGCCGGGTGCGGAAGACCCCGGCGCCCGGGCGGGAGGCCACCTCGCCCTCCGCGACGAGGACGGCGATCGCGCGCGAGACCGTCACCGGGCTGACCCGGTGGCGCTCCATCAGGGCCCGGCTGGAGGGCAGTCGGGCACCTTCAGGGCACTGGGCCAGCTCGGCCCGGAGCGCGGCGACCAGGTGGTCCACACTGCTACCCTCATTCATGTCAGCACAAGATAGCGCTACTGCGCAGCGGTGGGTAGCAGCGAACCACGGCGCCCTGCTCGCCGCCACCGGCGTGCTCAGCTTCTCCTTCAGCTTTCCCGCCACCGCGTGGGCACTTCGGGGCTTCGGGCCCTGGACGTCGACCGGGCTGCGCGGGGTGCTCGCCGCGTTCGCCGCCGGCGCCTGCCTGCTCGCCGGCCGGGTACCGGTCCCGCGGCGCCGCGACTGGCCGGGGCTGCTGGTGGTCGCTGCCGGGTGCGTCCTCGGCTTCCCGCTGCTGACCACCCTCGCCCTGCGGACCTCCTCGACCGCCCACTCCGCGGTCGTCATCGGCCTGCTGCCGCTGGCCACGGCGGCGGTGTCGGTCGCGCGCACCGGCGAGCGCCCGCCGCGGCTCTTCTGGTACGGCGCGGTCGCCGGTGCCGCCGTCGTCATCGGCTTCACCCTCCAGCAGAGCCACGGCCGGCCGACCGTGGCCGACCTCTACCTGTTCGGGGCGCTGCTCGTCTGCTCGGCCGGGTACGCCGAAGGCGGCCGGCTGGCCCGGCACATGCCCGGGTGGCAGGTCATCGCCTGGGCCGTGGTCGCCGCGCTGCCCGCCACTGCGGTCGTCACCGCGCTCGCGCTGCCGGCCGAACCGGTGCGCCTGACCGGGCACGCGCTCACCGGCATGCTCTACGTCGCGCTGGTCTCGCAGTTCGGCGGCTTCGTGGTCTGGTACCGCGGTATGGGCGCCATCGGGGTCGCCCGCGCCAGCCAACTCCAACTCGCCCAGCCGCTCCTGACGTTGGCGTGGTCGGTGCTGCTGATGGGTGAACACCTCTCCCCTGTCACGCCGTTCGCCGCCCTGGCCGTCCTGCTGTGCATCGCGGCCACGCAGCGCGCCCGGAGCTGACCGCCGGCGGCCGCCCCCGGTGCCGAGTCGGCCCTACTCCACAGGCCCGGCCAACTCCTCGTTCAGCTCGGCCAGTTGGCGGGTGAAGATACGGGCGCCGCCCTGGGCGGGGTGGCGGACGGGCCGTGCGGGCACACCGCCCCGGGCCAGCGCCGCTTCGGCCTTGCGGCCGACCGCCACGTATGTGGTGATCCCGAACGCCTCGGCCAGGGCGAGCGCGACAGGCGCGCCCGCGGCCACCTCCGAGGCGCGCGGGGTGCGGTTGGAGGCGGGGCGGCCCGGGGCGTGCGGATGGTGCGGGTAGATCGGCCAGAACAGCGGCAGCGCCCCGCGCCAGGCGGCCATCGCGCCCCACACCACCGCCGAGGACGCCTCCCACCCGAACGCCGGATGCTCCGGCACCCGGAAGCCGTCGCCCGCCGGGTCGCCGGTGATCAGGCCCGGCCGGGCGGTGAGTTGGCGCACGCTCGTGAACGAGATGCCGCTGACGGTGTGGCCGCGGTAGCCGGGCGCCTCGCCGACCAGCATGACCCGGGGGCGGCCGCGGGCGATCAACTCCAGGTAGCGGCGCAGGTTCGCCGTCCGCAGCCGCCCCGCCGGGTCCGCGCCGTACAGGAACTCCGCGTCCTCGGGCGCGGGCAACTCCCGCAGCAGCGACCAGAACCGCGCCGTGTCGACCCCGCCCGCACCGTTCACGCCGTACCCGCCCACCCTTGTCCACGCACCGCCACCCCCGCACCGTACCGCTTCCCACCGGCCGCCCGGGTGCACGGGCGAGCTGACCGGTGGCCCGGCACCGAGGTGCTAGCCGGCGAGGACGAGGAGGACCTCGTCGATCTCCTCGCCGCGCGCGTTCGCGTAGCCGCGGTCGGTGCCGGTCACCGCGAAGCCGCACTTCTCCAGCACCCGGACCGACCCGGCGTTGTCCGCGGCGGCGCGGGCGTGCAGCGGGCGGTCGGGCACCTCGGCAAGCAGCGCGCGCAGCGCGGCGGTGGCCGCGCCGCGGCCCCAGTGCTCCCGGCCGATCCAGTACGTGACCTCGCGCTCCTGCGGCGGCCCGAACACCGCCACGTGTCCCAGCACCCGGCCGTCGGCGGCGGCCACCGTGCGCTGCACCGCCTGCGGGTCCGCCCGCACCCGCGCCCAGTGCTCCTCGAACCGGCCGCGGTCCGCCGGGTCCTGCGCGGTGAACGCCGCCATCCACACCGCCTCCGGGTCCGCCATCTGCGCGAAGAAGACCGGCAGGTCGCCGTCCTCCATCGCCCGCAGCACCACGTCCATCGCGCACCCTCCCCGTTTGCCGTCCGCCGTGCGGCAGCGCCGCGGCCCGTACGCTACGCCACCGCGCCGCGCCCCAGCACCGCGTCGAGGGTGCGGCGGCCGACCGCGGCCATCAGCGGGTTGTCCGCGGAGTGCGCGAGGAAGACCAAGGCCAGCGCCAGTGCCCACCCCCGCGCCCTGGTCCAGGTGGCGTCGTCGGCCCGCCCGTACGCCGCCCGCAACCCCGCGCGGCCCGGGGCGGACAGCAGCATCCAGGCCACGGACAGGTCGGTGGCCGGGTCGCCGGAGGTGAGATCGCCGAAGTCGATCACGGCGCTGACCCGGCCCCGGTCGACCAGGATGTTCGCCGGGTGCAGGTCGCCGTGCAGCCACACCGGCGGGCCGTCCCACACGGGCGCGGCCAGCGCCCGCCGCCACACCCGCAGCGCCGCCTCGGCCGCCACCGGGTCGGCCAGGTGGGGCAGTTGGGCCACGAAGTTCTCGGTGCGGCCGGCCAGCGGGATGCCGCGCGCCGCGTTGGCGGGGGCGTCGGGCGGCGCGGGCCGGTGCAGGGCGGCCAGGAAGCCGCCGAGGGCGAGCGCGGTCTCTCCTTCGTCGGCCGGGGGTGTCCGCGCCGCGGTCTCCCCGGGCAGGTAGGGCACCACGCTCCACGCCCACGGGTAGCCGCGGCCGGGGCGCCCGGTGCGCACCGGCGCCGGGACCGGCAGCGGCAGCCGGCCGGCGAGGCCGGGCAGCCAGCGCTGCTCGCTCAGTACGAGTCCGGCGGCCGCCGCCCGGCGCGGCAGCCGCACCAGGTGATCGCGGCCGAGCCGGCAGACCATGTTGTCCCAGCCGTTGGCCGGCGCCCCGAGGTCGTGCCCGGCCAGGTCGGGATGCTGGTCGGCGAGCAACTGCCGTACCAGTTCCCGGGAGATCGCGGTCTCGGCGGCGGGCATCGGGTGGGCGTCCACGGCCCCATCGTAGGGGCGGCGGCACCTGCCAGGCCGCGCCGCAGGGCGGCTTGCCACTGCCGGGCTGCGGGCAGGTGCCGGGCGGCGGGCAGGTGGCGGTCTGCGGGCACGTGTCGGCCTCCGGGCAGGCGCCGGCCTCCGGGCACGTGTCGACCTCCGGGCACGTGTCGGCCTCCGGGCAGGTGCCGGTCTGCGGGCACGTGTCGGCCTCCGGGCACGTCCGGGCGGGGCGGCCGTGGTCGGGTATCGACGTGGCGCCGGCGCACACCCGGGGCGCGGAGCCGACGTCGCCGTGGACGGCCGACGCCTGCGCCGCTGCCGCGCCGGCCACCAGCGCCACGAGCGCCCCGAGCGCCGTGCACACGATGCGCACCGGCGAGCCAGCGCCACCCGTGCGCCGGGCAGGTGGCCTCCTGCGGTCGCCGTCGGCCGCGGCCGCCCTCGCGGCGCGGGACGCGTACACGGCCGCGCCCGTTGTCCCACGAAAGGGGGTCACCGTTGCTTTTCGGCCACGCCGTAAGAGCCCGCCGCTGAGGATCGGCGGCAGCCGGGGCGCGGCAGCAAGGGCTGGCGGCGTGACGGGGCGGCACCGCCACCCTAATCGCACAGTCGTTCGAACATGTGCCAGAATCCAGCCATGCCCCACTCCTTCCCCGACGACCTCGTCCAGGCGCAGCACGACTGGTACACCACCTACCGCGAGTTGGCGGCAGGCGCGGGCGCGGGCGCGCGTACGACCGTGCTGCGCCGCCGCCTGGTCCGGCTGTCCGTCCGGATCAGCGCGCACCCTTTCTGGGCCACCCTCCCCGGCACCGCGCCCGCCGCCCGGATGGAGCTGAAGCAGCTGACGTGGGGCGCCCGGCCCCCGCACCGCGCGCCCCAGCACCGCGCCCCCGACCAGACCCCCTGACGCCGGGCTCCGGCCCGGCCGCGCGCGCCCACGTCCGCCCGCCCGCCCGCGTCCACGCCCCGCGCCCCGTAGCCCGTCCCCGCACCCCGTCCCCCACCGCCCGCACCCACCCCATCCGCCCCAGCCGCCGCCCCTTCGCCCGGATTGCGGAGAGCGCTCTCACCACGCCTTGACACGGCGCGTCCCGACCCCGCAGGGTACGGACCCTAGAGAGCGCTCTCAGCGTCACCGCAGCCGCCCGGCCGTCGGACAGAGGTAGGTCTCGTATGACTTCACGCAGCGCCGCAGGATGCGAGGCGCCCGCGGCCGCGGGCGGGGCGGCGGGCCTGGTCGGGGAGGCGCTGCGGCGCCGTGCGGCCGTGGCCGGTGCGCCCCCGGCCGCGTACCGGCCGCCGCTCGCCGAGCCCGACTTCGGCCCGGACGTCCGGGTGGTCGGCCCGGGGACGCCGGTGCGGCAGGTGCGGGCGGCACTGGAGGAAGGCGGGGGTGGGCGCGTCGTGCTGTTCGGGCCCGGCCGGTACGCCATGGACGTACGGCTCGGCCCGCACACGTCGGTCGTCGGGCTCGGCGCGCACCCGGAGGACGTCACGATCGACGGCGCCGTGCGGGTCGCGGGTGCGCCTGACCGGTGGGAGGGGGCCGGGTCCGGGTCCCCCACCGGGCCGCTGCACCGGGTGCGGGTGCGCGGCCGGGTGCTGCCCGCCGCGGCGGAGGACGCCGCGGAAGACGGGCGCCGGCTCCCCGTCGGCGTCGAGGGGTGGGAGCAGGAGCCGGCCGGCGGGCCGCGCCGCGGGCGGCCGTTCCTGTACGCCGCCGAGGGCGGCCACTACCGGGTGTTCCTGCCGGGTCTGCGGCAGGCGGCGACGGGCGCGGACCGGGCGGCGGGCGGCGCGCCGGGCTGCTCGGTGCCGCTGGACCGCTTCTACGTGGCCCGGCCGGCGGACTCGGCGCGCGCGCTGAACCGGGCGCTGTCGCAGGGCCGCCACCTGCTGCTGACGCCCGGCGGGTACGACCTCGCGGACACCGTCCGGGTCAAGTGGGCCGGCACGGTGGTGCTGGGGCTGGGGCCGGTGGTGCTCCGCCCGCGCCCGGGCGTGGCGTCGATGACGGTCGCGGACGCGCGCGGGGTGCGGATCGCGGGGCTGGTGTTCGACACGTTCGACGCGTTCGACGCAGTGCCCGACGGCCCGCCCGCGGCGCTTGAGGTCGGTGCCCGGCGGGGCGGCCGGAGCGATCCGCGCGATCCGGCGTCGGTGCAGGACGTGTACTTCCGGACGGCGGGGGCGTACGGGGCGGGCGGCGCGCTGGTCGTGCGCAGCGAGGGGGTGCTGCTCGACCGCGTCGGCGTGTGGCGCACCGGGTCGGGCCGCGCGGGCGGTGCGAACGGCGGTGCGGTGTCCGGGGCCGTACCCGGCGGTGGCGGTGGCCGGCGGCTGGTCGCCGCGGGCGGCCCGGCGGCGCGCTGAACCGGGGCGGTTCGCACCGTACGCCCCCTGCCGCGCGGGCTCGCCGCCTCCGTACGATGGCCGGACCGGCCGGACCGACAGACCCGGGGAGGCCACGGTGGACGTCCTCACCGCCCAGTCCCTGCGCGGCATCTGGGCACCGACGCTGCTGCCGCTCGACGCGGACGACGCGATCGACTTCGACCGCCTCGACGAGGCCCTGGCGGCCGTGCTCGGCTCGGGCGTGCACGGCGTCTACACCAACGGCACCGCGGGCGAGTTCCACACCCTCGACGAGGGCGAGTACGACCGCCTGCACGCGCTGGTGGCCGCGCGCTGCACCGCGGCCGGGGTGCCCTTCCAACTCGGCGCGAGCCATCCCGCGGGGCGGCTGTCGCTGGACCGGGTCCGCCGCGCGGCGGCGCTGCGGCCGGGCGCGATCCAGGTGGTGCTGCCGGACTGGCTGCCGCTGCGGCCCGACGAGGCGCTGGCCGCGCTGCACGGGCTGGCGGCGGCCGCGGGCGGGGTGCCGCTGGTGCTGTACAACCCGCCGTACGCCAAGACGCAGCTCACCCCGGAGTTGCTGGCGCGGATCGCCGAACAGCTGCCCCAGGTCATCGGGTTGAAGGTGCCCGCGGTGGACGTCGCGCGCGGCCTCACCGACCGCTTCGCGGTGTTCGTGGCCGGCCACACCCTGGCGACGGGCCGCCGCGGCGGCGCGGCCGGGTCGTACTCCAACGTGGCCTGCATGAGCCCGGCGGGCGCGGTCCGCTGGTACGACCGGATGTCCGCGGACCCGGCGGGCGCGGCCGGCACGCAGGAGCGGCTGCGGGGGTTCCTCGACCGCCATGTGGCGCCGCTGGCGGCCGCCGGCTACAGCGATCCCGCGCTGGACAAGGCGCTGTGCGCGGTGGGGGGTTGGTGCCGCACCGGTACCCGGGTCCGCTGGCCCCACCGCTGGCTGCCCCCGCGGGAGGTGCCGCCGCTGCGCGCCGCCGCGCTCGCCGCCGTGCCCGACCTCCTCGCCGACCCGCTCGGCGCGGCCCCGGGGAAGGGATGAGGGGCCGATGACGGCCGAGCCCCGCGTGCTGCCGTTCGGCGCGGCCGCCGCCGGGTACGAGGTGGGCCGTCCCCTTGTCGGACACGGCCTAAGCTGAGCGGCATGCCCGCCAGGTCCGTCGACGCCGTGTCGCGCGCTGCCGTGCGCGTCCTGCCCGCGGGGCCGCGCACCGCCCGGCGCGCCGTCGGCCCGGCGGGGCCCGGCGCGGTCAGACTGCTGCCGGGGGCACCGGCCCCGCACGCCCGCCTCCCCCGGATCGGAAGCACCGACGCATGACGTCCAGCGACCAGCCCCAGCGCGCGACCGACGGCATATCCGGCGCGGCCGACGCGCCCGCAGGTGGACCCGCCGGTGGACCCGCAAGTGGACCCGCAGGTGAATCCGCGGGTGAGGACGGCCGCCGGCCCGGCGCCGGGTCCTGGCGGCGCTTGGTGCGGGGGCGGCGCCGGCCGTGGGTCGTGGCCGCTGCCGTGATCGCCGGGCTCGCGGTGCTCGCCGCGAGCGCCGACCTGCTCATCGCGCACACCGCACGGGAGCGCATCGCCCGGGCGGCGAGCTGCCGGCTCAAGCCGGTCGGCCGGGTGTCGGCGGAGCTGTCGGGGAGCCTGGCGGGGCTGCGGATACTGACCGGGCACGTCGGCACCGTACGCATCCGCGCCGAGGACGTGGAGCGCGACGACATGGACCTGACCGTCACCGCCGAGCTGCACCAGGTGACCACCAAGGGCGCCATGAGCGGCGGCAGCGCTACGGCCACCCTGGCCTACGACGAGTTGGGCAAGCAGCTCACCCGGGGCGGTGCGGGTCTGCGCCCGGGGCCCGACGGCCACGGCGGCCTGGTGCTGACCGGCACCGTCGTCGGCATCCCGCTGCCGGTGACCGTGCACACCTCGATCAGGACCGGCAGGGACTCGGTGACCGTCACGCCGACCGATGTGGACGTCCTGGGCCGGAACATCCCGGTGGCGCAGGCGCGGAAGGGCAAGGGCGGCTCGGGGCTCGCCGCGCAGCTCGCGCCGCGCACCGTGAAGGCGCCGCAACTGCCCGCGGGGGTGGTGCTCACCGGTGCCCGGACGAGCGCCCAGGGGCTCGCGCTGTCGCTGTCGGTGCCCGCGAGCGTGTCCTCGGGCGGCGCCAAGGGCTGCGCCACGTAACGGCGTTGGCACTCCACTCGACCGGCCCCGCCGCCGCTGCCTAAGATGTGCGCAGCCACCGGGGGCCGTTCGGCGGACCGGAGTTGCACACGCAGAGCACCGTTGTGAGGGGTCATATGCCAGCCGCAGACGCGTCGTCGAGCACGTCCATCGACATAACGGTGCCCAGTGTCGCCCGCATGTACGACTACCTGCTGGACGGCAAGGACAACTACCCGGCCGACCGCAGCGCGACCGAAGAGCTGCTGGGGCAGGTGCCGAGCATGAAGGTGCTCGCGCTGAACAACCGTCAGTTCCTGCGCCGGGTGGTGCGGGTGCTCGCCGAGGACTACGGCATCAAGCAGTTCGTCGACCACGGCTCCGGGCTGCCGACGCAGGACAACGTGCACGAGATCGCGCAGCGCATCCACCCGGACGCGCGGGTCGTCTACGCGGACAACGACCCGATCGTGCTCGCGCACGGCCGGGTGCTGCTGGAGCAGAACGAGAACACCGCCGTCATCCAGGCCGACTTCCGCGACACCGACAGCATATGGGAGAGCGAGGAGGTGCACCGGCTGATCGACCTGGACGAGCCGGTGGCCGCGCTGTTCGTGTCGGTGCTGCACTGCGTGAAGGAGACCGAGGACCCGGCGGGCATGGTGCACCGGGTCCGAGACCGGCTGCCGGCCGGCAGCTTCCTGGTGGTGTGCCAGCTCGTCAGCGACGACCCAGAAGTGCGCAGCGGCGTCAGCGCGTTCATGGACCAGTCGACCGGCGGCAACTGGGGCGAGGTGCGCGAGCCCAGCGTCCTGGAGACGTACCTGGAGGGCACCGAGATCATCGAGCCCGGCCTGGTCGAGGTCTCCACCTGGCGCGCCGACAACGAACTCGCCCTGGTCCAGCCGAGTTACGAGTGGATCGAGTACGGCGGCGTGGGCCGGGTGCGCTGAGGCGGACGGCCGCCCCCGCGCGGGGGCGGCTACTCGTACCGCCGCAGCGCCTCTTCGAGCAGCACCCGGCTCTCCGCCGGGGTGGCTGCCAGCGCGCTCAGCTCGTCCAGCGCGGCCCGGTAGCGGTCCACGTCCTCCAGCCGGTCGAGGTACATCGCGCTGGTCATGTGCTCCAGGTAGACCATGTCCGGCAGGAAGCCCTGCGCGAAGCGCAGGTAGGTCACGGCCGCGCCCGGGGTGGCGGCGGCGCTCGCCTCGTAGGAGGCGATCTGGAGCCGTACGCCGGGGTGCCGCAACACCTCCAGCAGGTAGTGGAGTTGGTCGCGCATCACCTGTGCGCCGCCGATCGGGCGGTGCAGCACGCCCTCGTCGATGAGCGCCCACAGCACCGGCGCGCCGGGCTCGGTCATCCGCCGCTGCCGCTCCAGCCGCAGCATGACGCGCTGTTCGCGCTCCTCGGCCGACGCGAGGCGGTGGCCGACGAGCACCACGGCGTGTGCGTAGGCGGGCGTCTGGAGCAGGCCGGGCACGAACTGCGTCTCGTAGGTGCGGACGACGTGGGCGTCGCGCTCCAGGCCGATGAGCTGCTGGAGCCAGTCCGGCACCACCTCGCCGTACTGCTGCCACCATTCCGGGCGGGCGGAGCGCTCCACCATGGCGAGGATCTGGCCGCGTTCGGGCTCCTCGACCCGGTAGAGGCTCAACAGGTCTTCCACGTCACGGGACTTGAGGTTGACGTGCGCGGTCTCCATGCGGCTGATCTTCGAGGCGTGCGCGCGGATGTGCCGGCCAGCGTCGCCGGGGCTGATCGCCCTGTTCTCCCGCAGCGCCCGCAGGTAGTTGCCGAGCACGCGGCCCATCGCCGTGGCGCCCATCTCGGGGCGGCGCTCGAAGAGCTGTATCGGCGAGACGGGGTGCGGCGCGGCAGGCATAGGGGCTCCCAACGCAGAGACTGGAAGGGCCATTATTGCACCGGGGTACCGCTGTGGTCTGCCCGTATACCGCGAAGGCCCGGGATGCGCCAGGGAGCATTCCGCTCGTGCGCAACCCGGGCCGCGTGAGGCGGTTTCGGGGCGGCGTCAGCCGGTGTACGGGTCGAAGTCGCCGTCCTTGGCGCCCTCGACGAAGGCGGTGATCTCCGCGCGGGTGTAGACCAGCGCGGGCCCGTCCGGGTGCCGGGAGTTGCGCACCGCCACGCTGCCGTCCGGAAGCGCGGCCACCTCCACGCAGTTGCCGCTCGGGTTGCTGCGCCCGCTCTTGACCCAGCGGACCCCGGAGATCGAACTGGCCTGCACACCGTTCTCGAACTGCTGCACCTGGCATCACTCCTACGTCGGTCGGGGCGGCATACGGATACGCTCACGCACCAGGAATCACGGCAGTTGCCGCGGCGACCCGGCGCATGTGCCGCTGCAATTCCCGATGCAATTGCAGCGGCAATTCCTCGACTCACGGTACTGTCGGTGCCGCGCGGTGTCGACACATGCGTGAACGCCCCGAATTCGGGGTAAGATCAGTGCCGTTTCCGGGAGCTTGCAGCTCAGGGGGCCGCAAAAGCCCAGGTCGCCAACGGTCCGCGCCGGCACGGCAGGTGCACGACCGTACGGGGATCGTGCACCTGCCGTGCGCAGGGCGGCGCCGTCCGCCTCAACGCCTGTGCTAAGCCGCTTCGTTCGGGCCTGGCGGCGGGTCGGCCGGGTGGCCGTCGGGCCACCAGCGGCGCACGTCGAGCACGGCGGCCAGCAGGGGCGCGGTGAGCTCCGGCCGGCCGTCGAGCGGTAGCCGCGCGATCAGGCCGAGGAGCGCGGACCGGCCGACCGCGGCGGCGTCCGCGACCGCCGCACGCCAGAAGGCGGGCCGGCGTTCGGGCAGGGTGGTGGACGCGGCGAGCGCGAGGTCCGCGTGCGCCTCGGCCCGTTCGGAGAAGACGGGGTGGCGGGCGACGACGCCCGCGACCTGGTCGAGGAGCGCGGGGGTCAGGTGCGGCGCGAGGGCGGCGACGGTGTACGGGAAGGCCCCGAGCCACCGCCTGTCGGCGGCGCGCCGGCGCAGGAGCCGGCCGACGAGGTCGGCGGCGTCCCGCTCCCCGAGCCAGGGAATGATCCGGACCAGCGTGTAGTGGTCCAGCACGGCCGTCTGCTCACGCAGCCTGCCGGTCACCATCTCCAGCAGTTCGGCGCGCGCGAGGGGCCCGGCGGTCGCGGCGAGCAAGGCGTACGCCTCGGTCTCCCCCTCCGGCGACAGCTTCCGGGCCACCCGCAGCGCCTGCCGCCGGGCCGCGTCGTCCAGGTGCGGCCCGACCGCGTCCAGCGCGCCGAGCAACTGCCCTTCCGCGTCGTCGTGGTACTCCGCGCCGACGTCCTCCTCCGCCAGGCGCTCCAGGGTCTCGGCGACGGCCGGCAGGCACTGCGAGGCGGGCACAAGGGCGAGGAGGCAGCCCAGTTGGGCCAGCCGCCAGACCTGATTGCCGGGGTCGAGCAGCGCCGCGTACGCGGCGAACGTGCGGTCGGGCGAAGCGGCGCCGGAGCACCGCTCGGCCGCCTCCCGGACCACGTCCAACCCGGGGCAGTACACGGCGTCGACGTGTCCGTGCGGCAGGAGGACCGTGGTCAGCGCCTCGTGCAGCGTCGCGCCCGCCCGGTCCGGAGCGGCCTTCCCGGCGAGCGCGGCGAGGGCGCACGCCCGGTCGCACACGTCGTGGAGCGCACGGGCGGCCCCCAGCGCCGCTTCGGCCTGCGCGTCCGACAACCGGCCGGGCCCCGGGGACTGCCGGGACCTGCTGCCGCGGTCGGACGGGCCCGGGCCGAGGGCAGCGAGCAGCTCCCCCGGTGTCGTGGCCCGCGCGAGCACCGGGCGCTGGACGCCCTCCCGGTCCCCCCGGTACGCCGCCGCGCGGGCCCGGCGCAGCAGCGCGGCGCGGTCGTCGGGGTCCTGCGCGCGTGCGGCGAGCCGGGCGAGCACGAGCGCCGTGGTCCGGGCGTCCGCCGCCGCGGGAACCGCCCGGGCGGCCGCGCCGAGCGCGGCGGCGTCCAGACGGGGCGCCAACTCGTACAGGAGCGCGGCCAGTTCGTCACCGTCGACCAGCGCGGAGATCTCGCCGAGCATCCGCAGCTGGACCTCGGGCGGCCGGCCGGGGGTCAGCCGCGCCAGCGCCCACGCCCACACGGCGGGCCGGCGTGACCACGTGTCGGGCCGGCTGCCGCGCCGCGCCGCGGACAGGCAGCCGGCGAGTTCGTCCCGCGTCAGGTGGGGCGCGAGGAGTTCCAGGGTCCCGTCCGACGTACCGTCCGCCAGGACATGGGCCGCCGCCCGGCGCAGGAGCCGGCCGGACGCGAAGGAGGCGCAGGCGGCCACCACGTCCACCGCGGTGGCGGGCGCGGTGCGGAACAGGTCGTCGACGCGCTCCTCCAGCACGGCGGTGCGCTCGGGCTCGGGCAGCGCGCGGACCAGCGCCGTCCAGCGCCGGTGCCGGGTCTCCGGTTTCCCGGCGCGCAGCAACGCGGTCGCCTTCGTGACGAGCGGGTCCCGGCGGGGGCCGGTCAGGCGGGGGATCGAGGCGGCCAGGATGGCGGCCGCGGCGTGCGCGTTGGCCGCGGGCAGTTCGCGGTCGACCAGGTCCGTGAGTTCCCCGGGCCCCAGGTAGGGGGCGAGTTCCTCCGCCACCAGGCCCCGCCCGCCCCTGAGTTCCGGCGCGGACCGCTCGGCGGTGAGCCGCCACGCGATCAGCTGCTCCCGGACGTCGGGCGCCGCCACCCGCAGGGCCGCGCGCAGCGCCTGGGTCCGTTCGTGGAAGCCGTCGCCCGTGCGCGCCACCTCCAGGACGTCGCCCAGGAGTTCCGGCAGTGCCGGAAGCGCCGCGTGCAGCACCTCCCGGAAGTGGTGGCGGTCCTCGCCCTGCCGCAGGCCGGCCAGCAGTTCGCGCTGCGCCCGCTCCGGGAACCACGGGCTCGCCGCCGCGAAGACCGCGGCGCGGATCTCCCCGGAGCGCTGCCGGTCGGCGTCGGCCGCCGCCAGCGCGCGCTCCAGCAGCGTCTCGCGCGTCGCGTCGTCGGCCAGGCCCAGCAGCCGGATCAGCGCGTTGGTCCGCTGGACGGGAGTACGGATGCGCTCAGCGGCCCGGATCGCGAGCCCGAGGAGGTGGGCGCGCCGGCGCGGCGGCAGTCCCGTCGCCGCGGCCAGCCGCCGGTACGCCTCGGAGCGCTGCACCGGGTCGGGCACGAGGCCGGTGTACGCATCCGCCTGCCGGAAGGTCCAGACGCCCTGCCGCACCAGGGCCACCAGGAGGGCGGCGGGCACCGTGGCCGCACGGGTCACGATCGAGCTGCGGATCAGCTCGTAGCGGATTTCCAGGGCCATCCCGGCGTCCTGGCCGGCGCCGGGATCGGCGCGGTCGGTCGCGGACGCGGCGAGGCCGCGCGCGCGTTCGAGGTCGGCGAGGTACTCGCGGACGAGGCCCGCGCGGTCGTGGGCGGCGAACCAGGTGTTGGTGCCGCCGTGCGCACCGGACGCGGCGGCCAGCAGCCGGTGCAGCAGGTCCGCCCGGCCGGCCGCCGCGAAGTGCCCGCCCAGGTGCACCAGGGCGTACCGGTCCAGGTCGTCGGCCGGGACCGGGTGGGCGAGGCCGGGCAGCCCCTTGTCGAGTCCGCCCCAGCGCCGGGCCAGGTCGGCGGCAAGGCGGTCGTGGAGCTCCGCCCGCCGCCGCCGTGCCGCGTGGCAGGAGTGGTCCTGGAGCAGGTCGTGCTGGACGACCGTCCCGTCCTCGGGGCGGTGGGTCAGCAGGCAGCGGCGCGCGAGCAGTTCGACGGCGGAGAGCACATCGGCGTCGTCCAGTCCGCGGTGCCGCCACACCAGTTCCACGGCCGCGACCGGTACCGGCCCGCGTGCGGCGAAGACCGCGAGGTCCTCGTAGCAGGACCGGACCACCTCCGGCAGGGCGTCGGTGCTCGCCCTGATCGCGGCCGTCAGCGAGCCGTGCCGGTAGTCGAGGAACTGTTTGACCAGCGCGTCCGGGCGCGGCCGGTCGAGCGCGTCCGCCAGTCCGGTCCAGCTGTGGCCCTCGGCGGCCATCGCCCCGCAGATCGCCAGTGCCAGCGGCAGCCCGCGGCAGTGGCCGAGCACCTGGCCGGCCGCGCCGGGCAGTTCGTCCGGTGCGACCCGAGCGTAGGCCGCGAGCAGGTGCCGGGCGGGCTCGGCCGGCAGCGTCTCCACCAGGATCGGGCGGCAGCTGTGCGGCACCGTCTCCAGGTCGCGGGTGGTGGTCAGCAGGGCGCTGCCGGGGCCGAAGACGTCCAGTGCCAGGAGCTGTTCGGCCGAGGTGACGTTGTCGACGACCACGAGGCAGTCGAGGGTGCGGAGCCGGTCGCGCAGGGCCGGCAGTCCGGCCGCGGGATCGGCGCCGGTGGCGGGCTCGTCCAGCGCGGCGAGCAGTTCGCCCCGGCAGGCGTCGGCGGACCGGCCGTCGGCCGGCAGCCACAGGACGCCGTCCCGGAACCGCCGCGCGACCCGGGGGTCGAGGGCCACCGCCCGGGCGAGCACCGACTTGCCCGCGCCGCCCATGCCGACGAGTACCACCACGGGGGTGCGGGGCGGCGGTTCGGCCCCGGGGTCCGCGGCGCCCACCGCGGCGACGGCCCGTTCGTGCAGGTCGGGGCGGGCGAGATACTCCGCCGGGAGATGGAGCCGGGGGTCGGCCGGGGCGCGGGCGGGGTCCGGGCGGGCGGGGTCCGGGTCGGCGGTGCGCGGGCGCCGCCCGGCGCGGGCGGCCTGCCACAGGCGCTCCCACGACGCCCGCGGCCGCCGCCGGAAGCCCGGGGTGTGCCGTTCGGCGCGCTCGGCGAGGAAGTCGAGGACCGGGGCCAGCGTCTCGAACGACCGGGGGACGTAGGTGCCTTCGAGCCAGCCGTACCAGGTCGACTCCGACACGGTCCGGCGCGGGCGCGCAGCGGGCCGGCCCGGACCGGGCGCACCGGTCCTGCGGTTGACCGCGCGGTCGATCGACGCCCAGCCGGTGCGGCCGGACGCCTCCCACAGCTGGTGCAGCGCTTCCGTCCACGCCTCGGCGCCGGGGGCCGGCCGGTCGTTCACCGCCCGGTTCCCGGGTCGTGCGGACCCCGGACCGGACCCGGGCCGCGGGAGCCGGAGTGCCGGCTGCCGGCCTGGCGGGCGCCCGGAACGCTCCGGGTCGGCCCGCCCGGACCCGGCGGCCAGGCGGCGTGTCGGGCCTGATGGGGCCCGAGCGCTCCGCATCCGCGTGGGCGCCGGCCGACCACGGGAGGCACACCGTGCACGTACCGGACCGATCCCGCTTCCGCTTCCGCTTCCGCCGCTTCGGACGCCGCCTGGGCGGCCCCGCGGTCCAGGCCGCCGTGTACGGCGCCGCGACCGCCGCCGGTTCGGGCGCGGTCGAACTCGCCGTCAGGGTGCTCGCGCACCGGTGACCGGGGCGGGCCGCCCTCCGGTCCGCCCAACGTCCAGACCGCCACATCTCCCCCAAGGTCCCGCCCTCACGGTAGCGTTTCGCGCGCGCCGCGGGGCGGCCTTGGCACATCGCCGGGCGCCCGTGCCCCGGCCGGAGCCGGTCACGCCGCCCGACGTACCTCGAGGAGCAGCGCCTGGCCCGGGTTGAGGGTCGGCAGCGGCACGCCCGCCTCGGCGAGCACCGCGCCCGGCAGCCGTACCCAGCCCGCCAGCGCCTCGGTGAGCCAGGCCGGGCCGCCGGTCTGGTGCAGCGACGGCAGCCCGAGCTCGGTGCGCACCCGCACCTCGTAGCTCCCGTCGGCGGCGAGCCCGGGCAACTGCACCCGGCCGTACTGCGCTTCGGTGGACGTCGCGGTGCGCGCCCAGCAGTACAGCGCCGCGGAACCGTCGTACGCCACGACGCCGTGCAGCAGCCGCGCCTCCCGCTGCGCGTCGCCCGGCCCGGTCAGGTCGGCCCGTACGGTGCGGCCGCCGTGCAGCAGCGGGCGCAGCTCCCGGTACATCGCCGTCCAGGCGGTGATCCGCGCCAGTTCCTCGTCGGTGCAGGACGTCAGGTCCTGCTCGATGCCGGCGTGCCCGAACAGCGCGGTGGCCAGCCGGAAGGAGACGTCCGTCTCGCGGTGCGTGGTGTGCGCCGGCGACGGGCCGAAGTGCGCGCCGACCAGTTCGGGGGGCAGCAGCTGCCCGGTCCAGCGCTGGATCGACTGCCGCTCCACCGGGTCGTTGCAGTCCGAGGCCCAGACGCGGTCGGTGCGCGCGAGCACCCCCAGGTCGACCCGGCCGCCGCCGCTGGCGCAGCTCTCGATCTCCAGCCCGGGGTGCCGCTCCTTGAGGGTGTCCAGCAGCCGGTACAGCGCGCGCACCTGGGCGTGCGCGACCGGGCGGTCCGCCGGGCCGTGCACGGCTTCGTGCAGGTCCCGGTTGTGGTCCCACTTCAGGTACGCGATGCCGTACGCGGTGACCAGCGTGTCGATGCTGTCCAGCAGGTACGCCCACGCGTCGGGGTTGGTGATGTCCAGGACGTACTGGTTGCGGGAGGTCGGGCCGCGGCCGGCGGCCGGGCCGAGCACCCAGTCCGGGTGCGCACGGGCCAGCTCGGAGTCGGGGTTGACCATCTCCGGCTCGAACCACAGCCCGAACTCCATGCCGCGGGCCCGGACATGGTCCGCCAGCGGGGACAGCCCCCGCGGCCACACCGCCGGGTCCACCTGCCAGTCGCCGAGCCCGGCGTTGTCCGCGCGGCGGCCGAGGAACCAGCCGTCGTCCAGCACGAACCGCTCGACACCGACCTCCGCGGCCTTGTCCACCAGCCGCAGCAGGCGGTCCAGGTCGTGGTCGAAGTAGACGGCCTCCCAGCTGTTCAGGACCAGCGGGCGGGGCCGGGACGGGTGCTGCGGGCGGGCCCGCAGCAGCGTGTGGAAGCGGTCGGCCAGGCCGTCCAGCCCGGCCGCGGACCAGGCGTACCAGCTCACCGGCGTCCGGTAGCTCTCCCCCGGTGCGAGCCGCACCTCACCGGCCCGCAGCAGCTCGCCCCCGCCGAGCGCCGAGGCGTGCACCCCCGCGCCCTCCGGCAACTGCTCCACCAGGAAGCGCTGGTCGCCGCTCCAGGCCACGTGCACGGCCCACACCTCGCCGGACCGGAACCCGAAGCCCGGGGTGCCGACCGCCAGCAGATACGGCGAGTCCAGCCCGGGCTTGCCCCGCCGCACCTCCCGTGCGTACGTGCCGTGCGCCAACTCCCGGCGCTGCGGGGACCGTTCACGGCTCCACTTGCCGGTGAAGTCCAGCAGCTCGCTCGCCCGGCGCGGCACCGGCAGCAGGGTCACGACCTGCCCCAGGTCGTACGGTGCCGGGTCCGCGTCCACCGCGGCGCGCCGGGTCAACTCCGCCGACACCCCCAGCACGCCCGACGGCTCCAGCCGGTAGGTCAGCGCGACATCCACACCC
This sequence comes from Streptomyces sp. CA2R106, assembly GCF_037034245.1. Lineage (NCBI taxonomy): Bacteria > Bacillati > Actinomycetota > Actinomycetes > Kitasatosporales > Streptomycetaceae > Streptomyces > Streptomyces sp. CA2R106. The sequence continues at coordinate 46,353 of NZ_JBAGKC010000017.1, read as the reverse complement.
GCGCCGGTGTCGGCCAGCTCGATCCGCACCTCGCCGCCACCGCGGGGGTCCGCGCGGTGCTCCACCCGCGACGTCGCCAGGCGCGGCGCCCCCGCGCCCCCGTCCAGGTGCCCGAAGTGCGCGGGCGTACCCGACCATCCCTCGGCCTCCGTCGGCCACACCGTGAACCGCCGACCGCAGTCGATCGAACTGTTCAGCACCGCGGCCTCACCCGTCAGACTCAGCGCCCCCAACTCCGCGTCCGACAGCTCCCCCAGATCCGCACCCCAGTGCAGCACCCTCGGGACCGGCTCCGTCATCTCCACGACCAAGCTCGTCCCAGCAGCTCGCAACGCGACCACCCGCGCCGATGAGTCAGCCATGCGAGGGCTCCTCCCTGCGATCCAGCACTCCACGACCCCGCGAATCTAACGACCCTTTCCTTCCACCGTCAACATACCCCGCCCCCGGGGTGCCCCTGCGGACCAGCGCCATCCTGGTCCCGGTCCGCCCCCGGCCCACGGACCGTCCCCCACTGAGCGCGCAGTTCCCCGCGCCCCCTGGCGGGGCGCAGCACCCCACGATCAGCTCCGCGCCCGCGCCCGCACCCGCACCCGCACCCGCACCCGCACCCGGCAACGCAACCCCACCCCCAACGGCGCGCCCCCGCCAGGGGCGCGAGGAACTGCGCGAGCAACCACCCACCAACCTGCAACCCGGCAACGGCACCGCACCCCCCAACGGCGAACCCCCGCAGCGGCCCCACCCCCGGAGGGATTTCTTGCCGCAGGAAATGTAAGGTGCGGGTCATGCCTCTGGATGACCAGCCGCCGGCCGCGTCACTGGTGCTGCGCACCCTGCTGCAAGGCCCGCTGACGCGGGCGGAGATCGGACGGCGCACCGGACTGTCCCCGGGCGCCGTGACGAAAGTGGCGAGCCCGCTGCTGGCGGACGGCTGGCTGACGGAACTGGGCGGCCCGGTCCAGCCGCCGACAGGCGAACGCGCGTCGGGCCGCCCGGCGACCCCCTTGGCGGTGCGCCCGGACCGCGCCCACTTCGTGGGCGTGAAGGTCACCGCGGACGAGCTGATCGGCGTCCTGACCGATCTGACCGCCCGCCCGCTGGCGACCGGCCGCACCGACCTGCGCTCGCACGACGTGGTGACGGTGGTCGCCGACCTCGCCCGGCTGGTGGCGCGCCTGCGCGCGGACGGCACGGGCTTCGGCCGGGGCGACGTGCACAGCATCGGCGTCACCCTCGCCGGGGACGTCGACGCCCGCGGCGGCACCGTGCGCTACTCCCCCTTCCTCGACTGGCGCCAGGTCCCGCTCGCCGCGCTGGTCGGCGCCGCCACGGGGACACCGGTGCTGGTCGAGAACGACGTGCGCGCGCTGACGGTGGCCGAGCAGTGGTTCGGCGCGGGCGTCGGCCTCTCCTCGTTCGCCCTGGTCACGGTCGGCGCCGGGATCGGCTGCGGCCTGTCGGTCGGCGGGCGGGTGGTGTCCGGGGCGTACGGCGTGTCCGGCGAACTGGGCCACCTGGCGCTGGGCGGCACCGACCGGGTGTGCACCTGCGGCAACACCGGCTGCGTGGAGGCCGTCGCCTCCTCCCGCGCGATCACCGAGCAGGCGCGGGAGGCGGCCGGCGACCCGGAGCTGAGCATGCCCGGGGCGGTGCGGCTGGCCTACGCCGGCCACCGGGAGGTGCGCGCGGTCTTCGCCCGGGCCGGACGGGCGATGGGGCTGGCGCTCGCCGCGGTCGCCAACCTGGTCGGCCCGCAGCGGATCGTCATCTCGGGCGAGGGCGTGTCCTCCTATGACCTGTACGAGGAGGAGATCCGGCAGACGTTCGCCGCCCGCGCGTTCGGCGCCGCGGCGGAGTGCGACCTGCTGGTGCGGCCGCTGCCGTTCGAGGAGTGGGCGCGCGGGGGCGCCGCGGTCGCCGTCCAGCACCTGCTGGCCCCGCCCGCACCCGCGGGCGCGTGAGCGGAAGTCCGGCCCGCCGTCACCGCGCCGGGCGCAGGTCCCGCACGACGCGGAACCGTTCCAGCACCGCCATCGTCGTGTCGTCGACGGTGAACCCGGGGTCCGCCAGCGCCTGGCGCATCTGCGCGCTGTGCCAGAACCGCTCGTGCCCGGCCCGCCAGGAGGCGACGCTGTCGTATCCCTCGCCCTCGTCCCTCGCGTGCGCGAGGTCGACCTCCCCCAGCGGTACGACGCGGACGCCGGTCACCTCGATCACCGCGACGGGCCGGTGCGCGGAGTCGACCACCACCGACCGTTCACCGGCCTTCGGCAGTTCCTCGCCCTCGTGCGCGTAGTCGGCGACGAGCCCGGTCGTGGAGGTCTTGGTGCCGTCGAGGACCGCCGCGACGAGCTGGTCCCGCAGCGGGCCCGGGAAGGCGAACTCGGCCGTGGGCAGCGCCGCGAGGTCGGGGGGCAGGTCGGAGGCGTTCGTCATGCCGTCACATTAGCGGCGGCGCGCCACCGTACGGCCGTGTGACGAGCGCCCGTTCACATCCGGTGGCACAGGCGGTAGCCGGTGCCGCGTACCGTGAGCAGCAGGGTGGGGTTCGCGGGGTCCGGCTCGATCTTGCGGCGCAGCCGCGCCACGCAGGCGTCGACCAACCGCAGGTCGCCCGGGGTGTGACGGGTGTGACGGTGTCCCCAGACCCGTTCCAGCAGGGTCTGGCGGGGCATCACCCGGCCTTTGCGGGCGGCGAGTGCGAGCAGCAGGCGCGCCTCGGTCGGGGTGAGGCGGACCGTCGTGCCGTCCCGGACCGCGGCGAGGGTCGCGGTGTCGACGGCCAGCGGTCCGAGGTCGAGCACCCCTTCCGAGGGGCGCGGGCGGGGTCCCGGGCGGCGTAACAGGGCATGGAGCCGTGCTTCGAGGACGCGCGCGCCCACCGGTTTCACGAGATAGTCGGCGGCGCCGTTCTCCAAACCGGTGATGACGTCCTCCGGGTTGCCCCGGGTGGCGAGAATGACCAGCGGCGCGGGATATTCGGCCTGAATTCGACGGCATGTCTCGAAGGTGCCGGAATTCGGTGCCGCGGTGTCGAGGACGACCAGGTCCACCGCGTCGACCGGTTCGCCGAGTCCGCCCCTTCCGCGCGGTTCGCGGGTCCGGTCGGGGCCTGCCGTCTCCCCGTGGGCCGCGGTCACCCGGTGCCCCATGGCGCGCAGTACGGCCACGAGGGAGTCGTCGCAGGTCGTATCGGCCGTGACGAGCAGAAGGTGGTGCACCGGGGTGGCTCCCTGAGCGTGCTGGGGTCGAGTGAGGGTCGTGCCGCACGAGGCTGCCACACCGAAATGACCGGCGGCTGTTACACGGTGACAGCTTGGTCATAAAACTTTCCCCGGGCCGCCCTTCCGAACAAAGCTCCCTGGGAAAGTCCGCCTCGACGAAGGAGACACGAGTGCACAGGGACGAATGGCCCGCCGGATGGCCGGAACCGGAAAGAGCGGCCCCTTTACACCAGGTACGCGGCCGGGTTCTGGCCCGTGTGGTGGGAGGCGCTCTCGCGCTGGGGCTGGCGGCGTCGGCCGCGGTCGTGGGCGGTGGTACCGCGCTGGCCGCCTCGGGAGGTTCGGGAGACTCGAAGGCGCTGTCGGCCATGGCCGGCTCCCGTACCCGGGACATCACGCTGGTGACCGGTGACCGGGTCGCCGTGACCACCACCGCCTCCGGCCGGGACGTCCTGGCCGTGCGGCCGGCCTCGCACGCCGCCGGTGCGGGCGCATTCGCCTCCTTCCAGGACGGCTCCGGCGACCGGTACGTGATCCCTGCGTCCGCCCTGCCGTACGTGGGACGGCAGTTGGACCTGTCCCTGTTCGACGTCAGCGCGCTGGTGAAGGACCCCTCGGCCGCTGACCGGGTGCCGGTGACCGTGTCCTTCACCGCCGCTGCCGGCAGCAGCCCGACCGCCCCGGCCGGGCTGACGCTGACGTCCACCACCCCGGCGCCCGCCGGCGCCCCGGCGGAACAGGGCGTCTCGGCCGGCGGCTACGCCACCGCCGGATCGGGCCGGCAACTGGCGCGGCTGCTCAAGCAGCGGATCGGCGCCGACGTCAAGGCAGGCCGCAGGCCGGGGAGCACTCCGCTGTTCCACCAGGTGGCCTCGGTCCGCAGGACCGGCACAACCGGCACGACCGGCACGACCGGCACAACCGGGTCGGCGGGCACGGCTGCGGACGCCCTGCGCGGTGCCACGTCGGACGGCTACAAGCTCGACATCCTCACCCTGGACGCGGAGGACCGCTCCGGCGCGGGGGCCACCGGCGAGGTCCTGCTGACGAACACCGATGACGCGTCCGTGTTCGCGGCCGTGCTTCCGGTCGTCGACGGCGTCGAGAAGGTGGCGGTGCCCGACGGCCACTACAGCGCCGCCATGCTGGTGCCGACGTACGACACGGCCGGCGCGGTCACCGCCCAGTCCCTGGTCACCCGCTCCGACCTCACCGTGTCCGGCGCCACCACCGAGGACCTGGACGCGCGTACGGCCACGGCGGCCGTGACCGCTGCCACCCCCCGCCCGGCGGTGGCCGACTACCTGAGCGCCAACTGGGCGCGGGTGGACGCCACCGGGCAGACGCCGGTCTCCTACGCCCCGACCGCCTCGGTGACCTCCACCGACGGCACGCCGGTCTACGTCAACCCCCAGCCGGCGGCTGCCGTCGGCGCGGTCGGCTACGACGCACAGTGGTCGGGCCACGCGCCCGACGCCGGCGACTACCGCTACGACCTGGACTCGGCCGCCTCCGACGAGGTCTCCGCCGACCAGCAGATCCACGTCACGAGCGGGCAGCTCGCCGCCGTCGCGGCCCGCTACGACCGCGACCCGGCCAGCCCCGCCGACGGCCAGGTGACCAGCGGAGAACTGACCCAGAACGCTCCCGCCTCGTTCTCCGCCATCGCGACGCAGACCATGCCCGCCCGTGTCACGGACTACCTGAGCACCTTCAACGGAGGGGACTGGCTCCAGGAATCGTTCACCGGTGACCTGGTCTTCATCGGCGAGCGATCCGTGCTCGCCGGACACGGCTACTCGGTGGACTGGGCGCGCGGACCGCTGGCCCTGGGCCTGGGCCGGTACCCGGACACGATCCCGTTCGGGGACTGCGAGGCATGCGTCGCCGGCGGCGACCTGCTGGCCTTCCTGGAGACGACCGACAGCGACGCGGGCCACGTCGGCGACCCCAGCGTCTACGCCGACAACTCCCCCGTGGAGCAGGCCAGTCTCTACCGTGACGGCACCCTGCTGGACAGCGAGGACGGTCCGGGCGTCTACACCGAGGGCCAGGACACGCCCGGGGGCCGCTACCGGCTCGTCGCCGACCGCGACGCCGGCGCGGAACCGAACGTCAGCCAGTCCACCAGCAGCCACACCGAGTTGACCTTCGGTCTGCCCTCGGCTGCCGACACCGGCTCCGTCCTGCCGGCGAACCTGTCCTGCGCGGGCCAGTCCGACAGCACCCCCTGCCTGATCCTGCCGCTGCTGACCGCGCACGACGACCTGGCCACCGACGGCACCGGCACCAGCCACCGCACCGACCAGCGGATGGGCCTGGAGATCGGCCACGTGGCGTACCAGGGCGCCGGCTCGCGGGCCGCGATCACCTCCGCCGCCGTCCAGGTCTCCTTCGACGACGGCCGGACCTGGCAGAACGCGTCCGTCACCGGCTCCGCCGGCCACTACCAGGCCCACTGGACCAATCCGGCCGCCGCCCGGGGCACCAACCCCTCGATCCGGGTGAGCGCCACGGACGCCGACGGCGACACCCTCAGCCAGACGGTCATGCACGCCTACGCCGTCGCCACCACCACGTCATGACCGCCGCCCCACCGGACAAGGAGACCGATCCCGGGATGACCACCCGCACCCGCCTGGTCCGTACCCTGCGGACCGCCGCGACCGTCCTGCTGCCCCTCGCCCTGGCGATGTCCGCCGCCGGCACCGTCCAGGCGGCCGTGCCCGCCCCGGCGTCCGGCGCGGCGCGCACCCTGCCGGCCGACGTGCGGAACGCCTGCGCGGCGGTACCGGCCGGGCAGGCCCGCTGCCTGGCGCAGATCCGCACCGACGTCTCCGGCGGCCTGGGCGTGCGAGGGCCCAGGGCCGCCGCGGGAGCCGCCGACACGGCGCTGCCCGACGGCTACGGCCCGGCGGACCTGAGGTCCGCCTACGACCTGCCCGCCACCGGAGGGGCCGACCAGACCGTCGCCCTGGTCGACGCCTACGACGACCCCACCGCCGAGGCCGACCTCGCCGTCTACCGCGCCACCTACGGGCTGCCCGCCTGCACCACCGGCAACGGCTGCTTCCGCAAGGTGGACCAGGACGGCGCGGCGAGCCCCCTGCCGCAGTCGGCGGGCACCTCCGGCTGGGCCACCGAGACGGCGCTCGACCTGGACATGGTCTCCGCGGCCTGCCCGCAGTGCCACATCCTGCTGGTCGAGGCCGACGAGCCCACCGAGCAGGACCTGGCGCACGCCGTGGACTCCGCCGCCGCACTGGGCGCGACCGAGGTGTCCAACAGCTACGGCGCCACGGAACACAACGGGGACGCCGCCATCGCCGGGTCCTACAGCCACCCGGGCGTGGCCGTGGTGGCCTCCTCCGGCGACTCCGGGTACGGCGTGCCGTCCGCCCCGGCGGTCTACCCGGGCGTGGTCGCGGTGGGCGGCACCTCGCTGACGCCGGCCGACAACGCCCGCGGCTGGCAGGAGACCGCGTGGATCGGCGCGGGCAGCGGCTGCTCCGCCTGGTTCGCGAAGCCGGCCTGGCAGCAGGACACCGACTGCCCGGGCCGTACCGTCGCGGACGTCTCCGCGGTCGCGGACCCGCAGACCGGCCTGGCGGTGTACAACACCACCGGAGCGACGGCGGGGTGGCTCGTGGTGGGCGGCACCAGCGCGTCCTCGCCGTTCATCGCGGGGGTGATCGCCCTGGCCGGGAACCCCTCGGCCTTCCCCGACGCCTCCCGGTTCTACTCCGCCGAGGCGGCCCCCGGCCTCAACGACGTGGTCGCCGGCTCCAACGGCAACTGCGCCGGGGACTACCTGTGCACGGGCGCGGAGGGATACGACGGACCGACCGGCAACGGCACTCCGAACGGCCTGAGCGCCTTCTGACAAGTGCGCGCACGCACGCGGCCCGCCCGGACACCTCCGGGCGGGCCGCACGACCGCAGCCGTACCGCGCGGCGGCGTTACGCCGCTTCGCCCTCGCTGCGGACCAGCAGCACCGACACCGGCGCGACCTTCGCGACGCCGCGGCTCACGCTCGGGTGCAGCAGGCCGGAGATGCCGCTGTAGTGGCCGGGGCCGACCGCGATGAGGTCGCTGCCCAGCTCCTCGGCGCGGTCGATGAGGATCGCCGCCAGCTCCTCGCGCAGGCCCTCGTCGACCTCGCCGTCCGCCGTGATGCCGTCGCCGCGCAGCCGCGCCACGGCCTCGTCCACCACCTGGCGGCTCTCGTCGGTCTCCTCGACCGGGACCACGGTGCTGGCGATGACGCCGCCGATGACCTGGGAGGGCCGTATGTGGATGACCTGGACCTCCGCGCCGGTCAGCTTGGCGAGGGAAGCCACGGCCTCGACCACGGCCGCGCCGTGGGACGTGCCGTCGACGGCGGCGAGGATCTTCTTGTACATGGGTCCAACTTCCTTGTCATACGGGGTCTCGCGGGTCGGCGGGCCCTCCGCTGCATTGAGCGGCCGGGCGCGGTGATCCATTCCCGGCAGCGGAGTGGCGTGGGCCACTTTCGCGGGGCCGCTCTCGCGGGGCCGCCCGATTTCGGCCGCGGGGCTCGACGGCGCGGCGGCCCGCCCCTTGAATGAGAGGAGGCGCCGGGCCGGGCTCGGCCGGGCGGCGCGAGGGTCGAACGACGACGAAGTCGGGATGACGATGGCGGAGATGGGTGCGCTCAAGCGGCGGCGGACGCTGCTGGAGCACGAATGGGCCCGGGTGGTGCCGCAGTTGCGGTCCGCCGGGCGCGGCGCGGCGCCCGCGCCGCCGGTGCGGCCGGAGGTGACCGAGTCGTGGGCGCGCTCGCTGCCGACGGTGGACCCGGGCCTGGAGAGCGCGCCGCCCGCGGCGGGCGGCACCGCGCGCTGGGCGCGCTCCCCGCTGTACCGGCCGGTCACGGAGCTGGCCGGCGAGCTGCTGAGCATCGCCGAGGACGCCGGCTACGTCGCCGCGGTCACCGACGAGGCGGGCACCATCCTGTGGACGTGCGGCGGGCGGGTGATGCGGCGCCGGGCCGAGCGGGTCAACTTCGCGCCGGGCGGGCGCTGGGACGAGGGCGCGATGGGCACCAACGCGCTGTCGCTGGCGCTGCGCAACGGCCACCCCAGCACCGTGTTCTCCGCCGAGCACCTGGTCGCGGCCCTGCACGGCTGGGTCTGCTACTGCGCGCCAATCCACGCCCCGGACGGCCGGGTGCTCGGGGTGCTGGACCTGTCCACCACCTGGGACCGTTCGCACCCGCTGGCGCTGCCGACCGTCCGCACCCTGGCGTCGGCGATCGAGGCGCGGCTGCGGGACGGGGCCGGGCGGGACCGGGCGCCGGAGCGGGCCCGGCCGGGGGTGGAGCTGCGCTGCCTGGGCGCGGCCCGCGTCACCTCGGCCGGGGCGCCGCTGCGCCTGCCGCCGCGGCAGGTGGAGGTGCTGGCGCTGCTGGCCCTGGAGCCCGGCGGCTTCACCCCGGAGCGGCTGCGGGAGTCGCTGTACGGGGACCGGCCGGTGACCGCGTCCACGTTCAAGGCCGAGGTGTCCCGGCTGCGGCACGCGCTGGACGGCGCGGTCGCCACGCGGACGTACGCGCTGACCGCGCCGGTGGTGTGCGACGCCGTCGAGGTGCTGGCGGCGCTGGGCCGCGGTGACACCGGTACGGCGGTGGAGCGCTACCGGGGGCCGCTGCTGCCGCTGTCGGAGGCGCCGGGGGTGGTGGCCTGGCGCGGGCACCTGGAGGTGGGGGTGCGGGAGGCGGTGCTCGCCTCGGCCGATCCGCGGTTCGCGCTGCGCTACGGCGAGCGGGCGCCGTACGACACGCAGGTGCACGAGCACGCGCTGCGGCTGCTCGGCCCGGGCGATGTGCGGCGCGGCATCGCGGTGAGCCGGGTCGAGGCGTCCCGCCGCTGACCGCCCGGACCCCGGCCGCTCCCGCCGCGGTTACCCGGCGAGCCAGGCGAGGGCCGCCACCGCCATGGCGCTGACGCCGGTGTCGAGGGTCGGCTGGATGACGGGCGCGAAGGCCGGGCTGTGGTTGACCGGGATGTCCGCGGCGGTGGTGCCCTCGCGCACGGCCCGCTCGTACCGTTCGGGGTCGGTGCAGCCGACGCCCCAGTAGGTGAAGGGCACGCCGAACGCCTTCGGGATCTCGCTCATGTCCTCGCTGGCGGTCTGCCGGTCCAGGGTCTGCGCGCTGTCGCCGGAGTACGCGCTGAACGCCGCCGCGACGCGCCGGGTGGGGGCCTCGTCGTTGACGGTGGGCGGGAAGGCGGCGGTCTTCTCGATCTCCGGTTCCCGCGGCGCCCCCGACGCCTGGCACTCGGCCCGGACGATCCGCTCGACGGCGTCCAGCACCCGGGCGCGGGTGGCGTCCAGCAGCGCGCAGGAGCAGACCCCGGCGAGGTCGAGGTAGCGCGTGACGGTGTCGATCCCGGCCGGGACCGACAAGGCCGACATAACGGACGGGCTGGGCATGCGGCGAGCATAGACGGAAGTGGGGGCGGCCGCCCGGGGTGAGGGGCCCGCGCCGATCGCACCAACCTTTCGCCAACCTCCGGCCGCCACAGTGGGCTCCGTCGTACCCTCCGCGACCTCCGAGGAGCCCCGCATGGCCTACGCGCAACCCGGCACCGAAGGCAGCATCGTCAGCTACGCCGCCCGTTACGACAACTTCATCGGGGGCGAGTGGGTCGCGCCCGCCGAGGGCCGGTACTTCGACAACCCGTCACCGGTGACCGGCGAGACCTTCTGCCAGGTCGCCCGCTCCACCGCGCCGGACGTCGAGGCCGCGCTCGACGCGGCACACGCGGCGGCCGGCGCCTGGGGCCGCACCTCCACCACCGAGCGCGCGGTGATCCTCAACCGGATCGCCGACCGCATCGAGGAGAACCTGGAGAAGCTCGCGGTCGCCGAGACCTGGGAGAACGGCAAGCCGGTGCGCGAGACCCTCGCCGCGGACCTGCCCCTCGCGGTCGACCACTTCCGCTACTTCGCGGGCGCGATCCGGGCGCAGGAGGGCTCGATCGGCGAGATCGACGCGGACACGGTCGCCTACCACTTCCACGAGCCGCTGGGCGTGGTCGGGCAGATCATCCCGTGGAACTTCCCGATCCTGATGGCCACCTGGAAGCTGGCGCCGGCGCTGGCCGCGGGCAACTGCGTGGTGATCAAGCCCGCCGAGCAGACCCCGGCGAGCCTGCTGCTGGTGATCGAGCTGATCGCGGACCTGCTGCCGCCCGGCGTGGTCAACGTCGTCAACGGCTTCGGTGTGGAGGCCGGCAAGCCGCTGGCGTCCAGCCCGCGGGTGGCGAAGGTGGCGTTCACCGGCGAGACCACCACCGGGCGGCTGATCATGCAGTACGCCAGCGAGAACATCATCCCGGTCACCCTGGAGCTGGGCGGCAAGAGCCCCAACATCTTCCTGCCGGACGTGACCGCCGCCGACGACGACTACCTGGACAAGGCCGTCGAGGGCTTCGTGATGTTCGCGCTGAACCAGGGCGAGGTCTGCACCTGCCCGTCGCGCGCCCTGATCCACTCCTCGATCTACGACGAGTTCATGGCGCGCTGCGTGGCCCGCACCCGCGCCATCAAGGGCGGCGACCCGCTCGACCCGGCGACGATGCTCGGCGCCCAGGCCAGCAACGACCAGTACGAGAAGATCCTCTCCTACATCGACATCGGCCGGCAGGAGGGCGCCGAGGTGCTCACCGGCGGCACGGCCCGCACCGTCGACGGCCTGGAGGGCGGCTACTACATCGAGCCGACCATCTTCCGCGGCACCAACGACATGCGGATCTTCCAGGAGGAGATCTTCGGGCCGGTGGTCTCCGTGACCACCTTCGACTCCGTCGACGAGGCCCTCAAGCTCGCCAACGACACCCTCTACGGCCTCGGCGCCGGCGTGTGGACCCGCGACGCGAACACCGCCTACCGGATGGGCCGCGAGATCAAGGCCGGCCGCGTGTGGACGAACTGCTACCACGCCTACCCGGCCCACGCCGCCTTCGGCGGCTACAAGAACTCCGGGATCGGCCGGGAGAACCACAAGATGATGCTCGACCACTACCAGCAGACCAAGAACCTCCTCGTCTCCTACTCCCCGAAGGCGCAGGGCTTCTTCTAGCCCCCCGCGCCAGAGGCGCCTGGCCTGGCCTTACGTCAGGCCGGGCGCCTCTTGCACACGCTCAGCGCCGCCGAGGAGCAGTGCCAGGCCTCCTCCCGACATCTCCCACCAGTCGAGCACCTTCTTCTGCAGCAGGGCTCAACACGGAGTCGCACTACCGCGATCTGCATCCGCCATGATCCGGGCCATACCCGGGCCAGCGGCTCCTGGTCTCCTACAGCGAGAACAGGCCGGGCTTCTTCCGACACCCGTCCACGGTGCGTCTGACCTGGCCTGGCGCCGGGTCGGGCGCATGGGTGCTCCTTCACCACCGGGGTCGGTCGCCGGCCGACGGGGGCACCCCCGGGCGCGGATCGCCCCGGCGTCCCCGCTCCGTCAGGGGTTGACAGGAGTGGAGCGCGCCGCGGGCAAGGTGACGTCGAAGCGGCAGCCGCCGGGGACGTTGTGTGCCGTGGTGCGGCCCTGGTGCGCTTCCACGATCCCGCGGACGATGGCGAGGCCGAGGCCGGCGCCCGCCGGCGGGGTTCGCGCGCCGGTGCCGCGCCAGCCGGTGTCGAAGACGCGGGGCAGGTCGTCGGGCGGGATGCCGCCACAGCTGTCCGTGACGGACAGGATCACTGAGTCGGACGCGTTGTCGCGCCGGGCGGACACCGCCACCGTTCCGTCCGGCGGGGTGCGGTGGATCGCGTTGGTGAGGAGGTTCGCCAGCACACGGGTCATCTCCCGGCTGTCGACTTCCACCGGCGTCCGGTCGACGTGGTCGCCGACGAGGTGCACGCCGTGCTCGGTGGCGAGCGGGTTCGCGCCCGCGATCGCGTCGCCGACCAGGTCGTAGACGGATATCCGGGTCGGGGACAGGGCGAGGACACCGGCCTGGATGCGGGAGAGTTCGAACAGGTCGCCGACCATGCCGCTGAGCCGGTCGACCTCCGCGCGGATCTGCCGGTGGTAGCGCGCGGGGTCGTCGGCGATGCCGTCCTCCAGTGCCTCGGTCATCGCACGCAGGCCGGCCAGCGGGGTCCGCAGGTCGTGCGAGATCCAGGCGACCAGCTCCCGCCGGGATGCCTCCAGGGCCCGCTCCCGCTGCCGCGACAGGGCGAGTCTGGCACTGGTGGCCTCCAGTTCCCGCCCCAGTGCGGCGAGTTCCGCGGTCGGGGTGCTGTCCGGGGCGGCGAAGATGTCGTTGTCACCGAACGCCCGGGTGGCGGCGGCCAGCGCGCGGCTGCCCGCGACCACCTGCCGGCCGAGAATGAAGGCGACGCCGAGCGAGACCACCGCGGCGATCGCGCAGACCATGGTGACCACGCCGAGGTCGTGTTCGGACAGGAACATGGCCCTCGCCACGGACAGGGTGCCTGCGAGCATCGCGGCCACGGTCACTGCCGCGACGACGGCCAGCGACAGCGCGAGGGAGCGGTGCCGCAGAAGGCGCAGGGCGGCGGCGCCGAGCAGGCCGGCGGCGACCGCGCCGAGCGCGGCATAGGCGGCGATGATCAGGATATCGTGCACGGTCCCCCGCCTTCCTCCGGCCGCCGCCCGGCCGTGGGGCGGGCGGGCTCCGGGGCCTGCCGAAGCTCTTCCGGGCCGGCCGGCGGGTCGAAGCGGTAGCCGATGCCCCACACGGTGGTGATGAGCCGGGGACGGGCGGGGTCCTGCTCGATCTTCTCGCGCAGCCGCCGGACGTGGACGGTGACCGTGGACAGGTCGCCGAACTCCCAGCCCCAGACGCGGCGCATCAGTTCCTCGCGGCCCATGACACGCCCGGGGTGCCGCAGGAAGAACGCGAGGAGGTCGAACTCCCTTATGGTGAGGGGGAGTTCGCGGCCGTCTTGCAGCGCGCGGCGGGCCGCGGGGTCGAGCGCGAGCGGGCCCGAGCGCAGCCAGGGGACGGCCGCGGGGGGCGCGGCGGCGCGGCGCAGCACCGACTCCGCCCGGAGCACGAGTTCGCGCGGGCTGAACGGCTTCGTGACGTAGTCGTCGGCGCCGACCTCCAAGCCGAGGATGCGGTCGTCCTCGTCGCCCCGTGCGGTGAGCATCACCACCGGCACCGGGCCGTCCTGCCGTATGCGCCGACAGACCTCCAACCCGTCCATGCCGGGCAGCATGAGGTCGAGCACGACCAGGTCCGGTCGGGTCAGCGCAGCCAGGGTCACCGCCGACGGGCCGTCCGCGGCCCGGTCGACGGCGAATCCCGCCCGCTCCAGGTAACTCGCGACGACCTCGGCGACCGTCGGGTCGTCGTCCACCACGAGGATTCGCCGGCGGTCCGGGACGGGTGGGGTCGGCTCGGGCACGGTTGCGCTGCTCATGGACACGAGTCTGGCACCCGGCCACTGACGGTGACCATGCCCGCTGCCCCGCCCGCGCGCACCGTCCGGAACTCGTAAGAACCTGCTACCCCCGCGCTGCCCCCTCCTGCGGTGGCTCTTCCGGCGGTCCCGGCGTGCGCAGCGCGGTGAAAGCGCGACCGCCCGCGGTCCATGCGGCGGTCACGGTCCAGCCGGTCGTGTAGGCGTGCCGGTCGAGGGCGCGGGTACCGAGCAGCGCCCACGGAAAGGGTGTGCCGTGGGCCCGGGTGCCGTCGTGGAGGCGGACGTGCAGGCATTCGTCCCGGTCGGGCGGGCCGGGTGTGCTCTCGGCGATCAGGGTGCCGCCGGCGCGGAGCAGCCGGCGCAGCCGGGTGAGCAGCGCGTCCGGGTCGCCGCCGATGCCGATGTTGCCGTCGACCAGCAGGGCGGTGCGCCAGTGGCCCTCGCGGGGCAGCCGTTCGAAGACAGACCGGGTCAGGGCGGGGCCGCCGGCCGCGCGTGTTCGGCGCACGGCGTCGGCGTTGACGTCGATGCCCAGGGTGGTCCGGCCGCGCGCGGCGAGTGCGGTGACCATGCGCCCCGGTCCGCATCCGACATCCAGGACGGGACCGGTGCAGGCGGCCAGCACGGTGCGGTCGGCGGCGTCCGGGGGCGCACACCAGCGTTCGACGTCCAGGTGGAGCAGGCGCCGGTCCGGGCCGGACAGGTACAGCGGGCCGCGACCGGTCCGCATCGCCGCCGTATAAGGGTCCGCGGCCGACCACGCCGGTGGGGCGGACACCGTCATCGGGAGGGTCACCGCTCACCCGCCGGCACGCAAGTGGGCCAGTGCGGTGGCGAAGCGGGTGCCGGGGGCCCGCGCCGCCACCCACGCCGCGTCCGCGGCGGTGTCCACGTCCCGCAGCACCGGCAGGTCCCGCACGGTCAGCCCGGCCGCGGTCAGCCGGTCGCGCTGCGCCCTGCCGGTGTACGGGGTGGACATCGGCACGCCGAGCACGAGGTCCGGGTCGGGCTCGGCGAGGCCCAGCGCCCAGAACCCGCCGTCGGCCGCCGGCCCGAACCAGGCACCGGTCCCCGGCTCGGGCGCGGTGTGCAGCAGGGCCGGGGTGACCTGGGGGGTGTCCATGCCGATGAGCAGGGTCGGGCCGTCGCAGTGCCCGAAGGCCGCGGCCAGTCGTTGGTCAAGGCCGCCGGCGACCTGCGGGACGACGTCGATGCCCGGCGGCAGCCAGGCCCCGGGGGCGCCGTCGAGGACGAGCAGCCGCCGGTCGGCGGGGGTGGCGGCGACAGCGGCCAGGGTGTCGGCCAGGGCCGCGGCGGCCAGATCGGCGGCCTGCTGCGGCGTGAAGGGCGGGCAGAGCCGGGTCTTGGCCCGGCCCGGTACAGGTTCCTTCGCGATCACGACGAGCGTCGCCATCAGACGGTCACCGGCTTCCGGTCGGCGCGGGCGGGAGCGGCGAGCACGGCGCGCATGTCGTGGACGGCGTGCCAGGTGCCGCGCCAGGTGCCGGTGACCTTGGACCTGCCGGTGCGCGGCTGGTAGGGCACGTCCTGCTCGATGACGCGCCAGCCGGCCTCGGCTGCGAGGACCACCGTTTCCAGCGGGTATCCGCTGCGCCGGTCTCGGACGCCCAGGTCGAGCAGGCGCCGGCGGCGGGTGGCGCGCATCGGGCCGAGGTCGCGCAGCCGCAGGCCGGTACGCCGGCGCAGCATGCGGGTCAGGGCGGCATTGCCGGCGCGGGCGTGCGGCGGAAACGCGCCGCGAGCCGTCGGGCGGCGGCGGCCCAGCACGAGGTCGGCTTCGTCGGCCGCGATCCGGTCGACGAAGTCCACGAGCAAGGCGGGGTCGAGCGAGGCGTCGCAGTCGCAGAAGCAGACGAACTCGGCCTCGGCGGCGAGGAGTCCGGCGTGGCAGGCGGCGCCGAAGCCGCGGCGCGGTTCGTGCACGACGGTGGCACCGTACTCCGCGGCGATCCGGGCGGAGCCGTCACGCGAGCCGTTGTCCACGACGACGGCCCGCCACCCGGGCGGGACCCGTTCCAGCACCCAGGGCAGTGCCTCGGCCTCATCGAGGCAGGGCAGGACAAGATCGACGGAACACGTCATGGGGGAACCTCAGGGTGTCGGGTGATCGGGTGGTGGTGTGACGTGGCGGCAGTGCGGCGACCGGGCGGCGGTGCGGCGACCGGGCGGCGGTGCGCGGGGGCGCGTCGCCTCCGGACGGACCGTCAAGACGGCCGGCCGGGAACGACGGGACCGTGCGCCGGAACCGCTGTGCCCGAATCGGGCTGCGGGGAACGCCCGGTCGGGTATGTGCGGTGTCAGGCGTCCGTGGCGTCGGCCGGCGGGTCCGGGCGGCGCGCCGGGCGGCGGCGGTCACCCCGGTCGCGTCGATCTCGCCACAGGCGAACAGCCAGGTGGAGTGCGGACAGGCCGAACAGACCGGCGGTGACCGCCAGCCAGCGGGTGCGGAAGACGCCAGGGTCCAGCAGCGTGACAGCCCGGTAGTGTGCACCGCTGTCGGTGGAGATGAGCGGCCAGTAGACGAGGAGCAGCATCAGCGACACGAACGCGGGGACCCGGATGTGGTTCACCACCGCGACGCGGCGCGGTGAGTTCGGCCGTCCGGCGCGTACCGCCCGGTGCAACAGCCAGTCCGCGCCGCCGTACAGGGGCACGGCCACCAGGTCGTGGACGACAGCGGCGCCGACCGTCCACTGCACCACACCCCACCAGTCGCCGGCGAGCAGCCGGACCGCGGCGTAGCCGCACAGCGCGAACGAGGCCAGCAGGGCGGCGAGATGCCACCACGGTTCGCCGTACAGGACGCGGAAGATCCTCACGCCCGCTCCCGGGCGTCGGTGGCGCCGAAGGTGAGCCGGCCGACCCACTTGGTGTTCATCACGCCCGGCGCGGCGGGCACGATGACGCGGGCCGGATAGCCGTGGTCGGGGGTGAGCGGGGCGCCGTTGACCCGCAGGGCCAGCAGCGAGCGGGCGTCACGCACCTGCCCCGCGCTGAGTGCGACCGCACGGAAGGAGCCGGAACGCTGCACGGACTCGACGAACACGCCCGGCGGATCGCCGCCGTGGCCCACCAGGGCGGCGAGGTCTCGCAGCCGTACGCCCTGCCAGTGCTGGTCGTCGGTGGACCAGCCCTCGACGCAGGCGATCGGCAGCGCCGCGGTGCTCTGCGCCATCCGGTGCAACTCGGCGAGGCTCAGCCGGATCGCGCCGGCGGCGCCGGTGACCGTCAGCCGCCAGTCCTCGCCCACGTCCTGGGGCCGGATGTGCGCCGCGGCCGCGGGCTTGTTGACGGCGAAGGCGCCCGGTCCTGCGCCCGGGGACCGGCCGTGCGGCGCGAGCAGCGCGGCCCGGCGCAGCGGCCCGCCGATGCTCTGGCCGGCGGTCACCACCAGCAGCGTGAGGGAGCCGAGCCCGACCATGCCGAGCGCGCCGCGCCGGGAGATCGTCGGTTCCGAGGGACGCATCGGCACCAGGCCGGTCGCGTCGGGCGGCTCCGGGCGGGTCCGCGCGGTGGGGGTTCGCAGCTCCTCCCACAGGTCGCGGCTGCGCAATGCCCGCACGACGGAGGGAAGTTTGACAGCCACGTGCGCCAGCGCGGCCCCGCAGAACACCCAGGCGCCGTAGAAGTGCAGCGGGTAGAACGAGCCCGGGAAAAGGTAGTCCACCTGCGTGTTGAGGATGCCGGTGGTGAACTCGAAGAGCCCGCCGCCGACCAGCAGCAGCAACGACAGCCGCTCCAGCGCGTGTCCGAGTGAGCGGACCGGCGGCAGCGCGAACAGCTTCGGCACCACCGACCACAACTTGGCCAGCAGCACCGGCACCAGCGCGATCCCCAGCGTGACGTGCACTCCCTGGTTCACCCGGTACAGCCAGTACGGGTGCGTGGGCCAGGAGAAGAGGTAGAAGCCGAGCAGGCCCTTGTCCGGTGTCTTGTCGTTCACACGCGCCAGGCCGGGGTCGTACGCGGCATAGGACAGCAGGCCGGTGACGAAGACCACCGGAAGGCCGACCAGCAGGACGGTGCCGAGCACGGACGTCAGCCACGGGCCGCGCAGCGGACTGCGCCAGGGTGCGAACCGGCGGGCAGGGGGGACTTTCATGTCGGCCGACCCTAGTGGCGTGAACAGGTCCTTCGACCGGATCGACCCATGACGAAAGTCTGACGTCGACCGGGACCGCCCGCAGACCTTTCGGAAGTCTGACGTCCGGCTGAGCTGCCGCGCCGGCACCTCACCGGGTGTCTAGGGTGCGGCAGGTGAGCTTCTTCCCCGCCGGTCCGCACCCCTCCGCCGGTCCGTGCCCCTCCGAGGGCCCCCTCACCGACCCGGGCCCCGCGCAGACATCGTCGGACCGGCCCGAACGACCCGCGCCGGACGGTGGGCCGCGCCGCCGGGATCTGCTGGCCGGTGCCGCGGCCCTGCTGCTGTTCGCCGCGGTGGCGGCAGTCGGCGCCTGGCTCCAGCACGACGGCCACGCGCTGCGGTCGCCGTTCCCGCCGCTGGAGGCGTGGTGGCACCCGCACGCCGGACCGGGCACACCGCTCACCGTGCTGGTCGCCGCAGCCGTCATCGGCTACGGGCCGTCCGCCGCCGCGCGGTTGCCCCGGCACGCCCTGCCGTGGGCGGCGTGGGCCGCGGCGTCGGCGTGGACCTGGTCACTGGCCCTGGTGGACGGCTGGCACCGCGGCGTCTCGGGACGGCTCCTGGAGACCGGGGAGTACCTCACCCAGTTGCACCGCTTCGACCACCTCGGGCCGGCGCTGCGCACCTACACCGCGCACATCCTGATCCACTCCCCGCAGAACTGGACCACCCACATCGCCGGTCACCCGCCCGGCGCCGTGCTGACCTTCGTCGCGCTGGACCGGATCGGGCTGGGCGGCGGCACCTGGGCGGCGGCGTTCGTGATGACCGCCGGCACCTCCCTGGTTCCCGCGGTGCTGCTGACGCTGCGGTTGCTCACCGGCGAGTGGCGGGCACGGACGGCCGCGCCGTTCCTGGTGCTGGTGCCGGGAGCGGTGTGGGTCGGGGTCGCCGCGGACGGCTACTTCGCCGCCGTCGCCGCCTGGGCGCTGGCGCTGCTCGCCGTCGCCGCGACCCGCACCTCACCCGTGTCCCGTGCGGCGGCGGGGTTCGGCGCGGGACTGCTGCTCGGCGCTGCCTGCTACCTGTCGTACGGGCTGGTGCTGCTCGTGGTCCCGGCGGCCGTCGTGTTGCTGTGCGCCCGCAGCGTCCGCCCGGTGCCATACGTGCTGGCCGGATGCGCGGCCGTGGTGGCCGCGTTCACCGCGAGCGGCTTCGAGTGGTGGCAGGCGTACGGGCTGCTGCGGACCCGCTACTACCAGGGTGTCGGCGGCATCCGACCGTACGGCTACTGGTTCTTCGGGGACCTGGCCACGGTGGTCGCCGCGGCCGGCCCCGCATCGTTCGCCGGTCTGCGCCGGGTGCTCGCGGCGCGCGGCCGGTTCTCCGGAGGGCCGGGACAGGAACCGGCCGGACCGCCCACCGCGCCCCGCGGCGTCGGTGCCCTCCTGGCCCGGTGGCAAGGCGAGGAGCAGGCGCTCGCGGCCGTCCTGCTGCCCTGCGGCTTCCTCCTGGCGATGCTCGCCGCCGACCTGTCGGGGATGAGCAAGGCCGAGACCGAGCGGATCTGGCTGCCGTTCAGTCTGTGGCTGCCGTCCTGCGCCGCGTTCCTCCCACGACGCGATCACCGCGGCTGGCTCGCCGCCCAGGCGGTGGCCGCGCTGCTCCTGAACCACCTGCTGCTGACCAGCTGGTGAGCGCACGCGACCGACCCGCGACCGGTGCTCCGCGCCGAAGCGCACACCCACGAACCAGGCGGCGCCGCGGCACCGCCCCGAACCGCTGGACCACCACACCCAGGAAGGCCGGCCGCATGCGCGTACTCGTCACCGGTGGCGCGGGATTCATCGGAGCCCACATCGTCGCCGCCCTGCTGGCCGGAGGCCACGAACCGGTCGTGCTCGACGCCCTGCTCCCCACCGCCCACCCGGTTGCCCCGCCGGCACCGCCGCAGGCCGAGTGGTTCAGGGCGGACGTCAGAGATCCCACGGCGGTGACGCGGGCGCTGCGAGGTGTCGACGCCGTGTGCCACCAAGCGGCCATGGTGGGGCTGGGCAAGGACTTCGCCGACGCACCCGCCTACGTCGACTGCAACGACCGGGGAACCGCCGTCCTGCTCGCGGCCATGGCCCGGACCGGGGTGCGGAAGCTGGTGCTCGCCGGTTCCATGGTGGTGTACGGGGAAGGACGTTACGACTGCCCGCGCCACGGACGGGTGACGCCCGGACCACGCCGCGTGGACGACCTCGCCGCCGGCCGCTTCGAACCGGGATGCCCGCACTGTGGAGCCGAGCTCGCCTCCGGCCTGGTCAGGGAGGACGCGCCCACCGATCCCCGCAACGTGTACGCGGCGACCAAACTCGCCCAGGAACACCTGGCCGCCTCCTGGGCACGCGCGACCGGCTCGCGGGCGGTGTCCCTGCGCTACCACAACGTCTACGGCCCCGGAATGCCGCGAGACACCCCCTACGCGGGCGTGGCCTCCTTCTTCCGCTCGGCACTGGCCCGCGGCGAGGCCCCCAGTGTCTTCGAAGACGGCGGCCAGCGGCGGGACTTCGTGCACGTCCGCGATGTGGCGGTGGCCAACTCCCTCGTGCTCGGGGGCATCGAGCGTCGCCCGCCCGGCACGTTCGGCGCGTACAACACCGGCAGCGGAACCCCGCGCACCATCGGCGAGACGGCGACCGCGCTCGCCGACGCGTACGGCGGTCCGGCCCCCGTGGTCACCGGGGAGTTCCGGCTGGGCGACGTCCGCCACATCACCGCCGACTCCGCACTGCTGCGCGAGGAGTTCGGCTGGCGGCCAGAGGTCGCCTTCGCCGACGGCATCACGGAGTTCGCCCGCGCGGCGCAACGCCCGGCAGCCCCCAGCCAGCAGGCCGCGGCCGGGACCGCGGTGGCGCGGCCGTAGCGCGAACAGCGCACCGGCAGGCTCGGGTGCCGCCGAGGCGGAGGTTCGCGGTGCAGACGGCCAGGACCGCGTGTTCGGCCTCCGCCCGGTGGAGGCGCGGTGCCCGCCTCGAAGGCCGGCGGCCAGGGCGCCTACCAGGCGGGGCGTGCTGCTGATCCGGGTTGCGAGCAGGCGGCCGACCGCTGCGGGCCCCGTCGGCGTCGTCGTTGCCGATGTCGGCCGACGCCCGCTCCCGGGCGCCGGCCGCCGCCCTGATCGCACTGGTCCGCCATGCCCTGAACGGAGCGTCAGTACCGCAACCGACCCGGCCCTCCCGGCCGCCGCCGTGGTCGGGCCGGGCGCTGCCTGTGTTCGCGCCGTCGCGTGATCAGGCACCGGGCCGGGGCGCGGCGTCGGGGGCTTCGGAATCGGCATTGGCCAGCACCGCGGCGAGCAGACCGGGAAAACGCTCCTCGAACTCCTCGGTGCGCAGGCGTGCGGTCTGCTGCTGGCCGGTGTGCGTACGCCAGATGAGCCCGCACGCGCGCAGCACGCGGAAGTGGTGCGAGGCGTTGGATTTGCTGATGCCCAGGGCGTTGTAGATGTCGTTGCACTCCGTCTCGCCCCGGCGGGCGAGGAGGCTGACGATCGCGAGCCGGAGCGGCTCGCTCAGCCCGTGCAGAGCCTCGGCCAGGCTGACGTCGGCCAGGTCCGCGTGAACAGGGTCTCGCATGGGTCTTCTCAGTCTCCTCGGTTGCGGAACGGCAATCGCGACGGCGGCCCTCACGCCTCAGCCGGACGGCCGCCGTCACGATCGATTGTCCCGGCCGGGAGCGGGCTCCGTGCGCCAGTGGCCGCCCCGGCCATCCGCCACTTCCCGCCCCCCTTCCCAAAGGTTCAACAACCACTGTACCGTTAGACCATGAATCCTCGCATCTACCTCTTAGCCCTCGGCACCTTCACGGTCGGAACGGAGGGGTACGTCATCGCCGGGGTCCTGCCCGACGTGGCGCACGACCTCCACTCGTCGGTCTCCGTGGGCGGACAGATGGTGACGGTGTTCGCTCTCGTCTACGCACTCGCCGGGCCGCCCCTGATCGGCGTCTTCCAGCAGGTCCGCCCCAAGCGTCTGCTCATCGGGGCGGCACTGGCCTTCGCGGCGGCCAATCTGCTGGCCGCCGCCGCCCCCGACATCTGGGTACTGGCCGGCGCCCGGGTGTTCGCGGCGGTGGGCGCCGCGCTCTTCGCGGCCCCGGCCGCAGCCGCCGCGGCGGCGCTGTGCACACCGGAGGAACTGCCCCGCGCGATCGCGGTGACCGCGGGCGGCAACGCCATCGCGCTCACCCTGGGAGCGCCCATCGGCACCCTGGTCGGCGGCGCGTTCGGCTGGCGCTCCGCGTTCGTGTTCGTCACCCTGCTCTCGCTGGTGACCGCCGCGGCGGTGGCGTTCGGACTGCCCGAGATCCCGGCGGCGTCCTCGTCCGTCGCCGGGCGGCTGAACCTGCTGCGCCACGGGGCCGTCCGCTGGGGACTGGCCACCACGCTCGGCCTGTTCCTCGCCGCCTACAGCGTCTACACCTACCTGTCCCCGGTCGTGCAACGGTCCGCCGGACTCGGCAGCAGCGGGGTGGCGTCGCTGATGATCGTCTTCGGCGCGGGCGGCTTCCTCGCCGGCCGGGTCGTCCACTCCGTACTCGCCCGCTGGCCGATCGCGGCGGTCCTGCGGACCGTCCTGCTGGTGATCGCCGGCCTGCTGGCCGTACTGACCGTGCTGACGGTCACCCATGTCTCCACGGTGGCCCGGGTCGTGGAGTTCCCGCTGCTGTTCGCCTTCGGCGCCGCCTGGTGGTCCGGCGGCATCAGCCAGCAGACACGGCTGGCCGGCCTGGCACCGCAGCAGCGGCCGCAGGCCCTGGGACTGCACTTCTCCGCCCAGTTCCTGGGAGTCGCGATCGGCGGCGCACTCGGCGGGCTGGCCCTGTCGACGGTGAGCGCCGGAGCCGTTCCGGTAGTGGGCGGACTGGTCGCCCTGGCCACGCTGGTCAGCGTCCGCCAGACCATGCCGGCGCCGGCCGCAGAAGCGTCTGCCGCTGAACGGCCCGAGACGGCCGCGAGCAGCCCGACTCAGGTCCGGTGACGGTCCGGCCTGTGCCGCCGCACCCGACACGGCCCGGGGAGCGGTCAACTCGCCCGCTCCCCGCCCGCCGACCGGGAGCGCGGAGGCGCCAGCCGGAACCCCACCCCGCGGACGGTCTCGATCAGTTCCGGCACCCCGAGCTTCTTGCGCAGGCCGGCGATGTGGACGCCGAGGGTCCGGGTGTCACCGGCACCGTCGTGGCCCCAGACCGCGGTCATCAGGTGAGCCCGCGTGAAGACCCGTTCGGGGTCCGAGACCAGGACGGCCAGGAGGTCGAACTCCTTGCGGGTCACCCGCACCTCCCGATCGTGCACGGCGATCCGCCGCCGGCGCAGGTCGACGCGGACGTAGCCGATCTGGTGGACCTGGTTGTTCGGGCGCATCCGCCGTGACGGGACCGCGGTACGGGCCCGTGGCTCCCACAGAGCCAGCGCCCGCCGGCTCGCCGCCTCCACGCGGGCGGTCAACTCGCGTGCGCTGCACGGGTAGACGATGTAGTCATCGGCGCCGAGCCGGAAACTCAAGACTCGGTCCAGTTCGTCGTTCCGCGTGCTGATCATGATGACCGGTACATGCGACACCGCCCGAACTTCCTGGCAGACGTAGAATCCGTCCACATCGGCGAGAAGGACGTCGAGGAATACGGCGTCGACATCGTCGCAGCGTTCCAGGACGACACCGCTCTCATGTCCCGTCTCGACTTCGTAGCCCTGCTCGCGTAAGTCCTCTGCGATACCGAAAACCAATCCCTCGTCGCGGGAAACGGCGAGAACATGCATGCGTCTGCCCCCTCTTTAAACGGCATGGCCACAGGCCGATCAGCTGGTATGACTCGGCAACCAGAAACAGGAGATCGGAAGATCAGGAATACTCACTTCGGATTTCTCCGGAAGGAGTGGAGCACCCGGAGGACAACGTGGCGCGCCGGACCTCTCCGTCGCCGCACCCGCCCCCGCCTCCACGCCGGAACCATGCGCGGCCGCTCCGGTCCACGCTCCGAAAAAACCTCTGCGACCTGCGACAATCGACCTGTCGGACACCGGACGAGCGACCGGGACGGGCAACGCTGCGAGCCAGGTCTGCCGCCGCACGCGAGCTGCGGCACATGTACGAGGCGGAAGTCGGCCGGGCGGACGCGTCGCCGTTGCCGTTGCCGGTACGCCCTCCATCCGTCATCCGTTCCGGTCGGCCGGCGCGCAGCACTGATGGCGGTCCGGCCCGCCGGGCACAAAGCACTGTACCTCTCCACTTTCGCGTCGATGCACATCAAATGGACTTCGGTCGGCACAACCCGTTCAGTCTACACAGGCGAAGTGACCCGTCAAGTAGACATTATGTTTAGTTTACTTGTTTTGTGGATTACAAGGCCGGCCGTTAATGGCGGCGCACATCCAGCCTCGCAACGATTGGGCGAAACGGCTGGCGGACCTCCGTATTCAGCCAGCGTCTCGTCTTGTTATGAACGCCGATTTGCGCCATTCATCGAGCGGACCGAGGATGAGGCCGACAGCCGGTCGGAGGCAGCAGAGGGACGGGAACGATGAGGAGTCAGGCCGGACGGCGCGTTCTGGTGGCCGGCGGGACCTCCGGTGTGGGGCTTGCCACCGCCAAGGAGTTCGCCGCGCTCGGGGCCGAGGTCACGGTCGTCTCGCGCAGCAAGGAGCGGGTGGACGCGGCAGTCGCCGAAGTGGGCGGCCGGTGCCGCGGCGAGGTCCTGGACCTGCGCGACGCCGACGCCGTCGCGGAGTTCTGCGCAACGGCCGAATTCGACCACGCGGTCTCCAGCACGGCAGGCGCGGCCCGGGGGCGGGCGGACGATCTGCCGCTGGCCGCGGCACGGGCGGCCATGGACAGCAAGTTCTGGAGCGCCTACCACCTCGCCCGCAGCGTACGCCTGCGCCCCGGAGGCTCGCTGACCCTGGTGACCGGCCATCTGTCAGTGCGCCCGGGGCCCGCTTCCGCGCTCCAGAGCGCCGTCAACGGCGCTCTGGAGGCACTGGTACGGGCACTGGCGCTGGAACTGGCCCCGATCCGGGTCAACGCCGTCTCCCCCGGGGTGTTGCGCACCCCGCTGTGGGACTCCCTGCCCGAGGAGGAGCGGACCCGGATGTTCACGTCCGCCGCGCAGAGGCTGCCGGCGGGCCGGGCGGGCGAGGCGTCGGACGTCGCCGACGCGATCGCCTTCCTGACGGGCAACGGTTACACCACGGGAGCCACCGTCGTCGTCGACGGGGGCGGCGTCATCGCCTGCTGAGCGCGCCCGTCGGTCAAAGAGCTCCGCCCATGCCCCGACGCCGGTCCACCCCTCCCTCCGTACACCTCGCGGCGGGAGGGAGGGGTGGCCGGCGTCTTACGCCTGTCGTGCGGCGGGGCGCTCAGGGACGACGAGGCAGCAGGAACAGCCCCCTCGGTCCTCGGCGGGCGGGTACGGGGGCCGGGCGCCGAGCTGCGTCAGCGTGCGCTCGACGATCTCCAGCAACAATTCGCGCTGCGTGCCCATCACCAGCTCACCGGGTTCGTCAGCTCCAGCCCGGACGCCGAGTCGCGCAGGGTGATCACGTCTCCGTCACGCAGTTCCACGCCGTCCTTGTGGGAGCTGACACAGGAACCCAGCAGAAGGTAGACGACCGTCCCCGGGGGGAACAGCCCGGCACGTCGCAGCAGCAGCCGTTCCATCAACGCTCGCGAGTAGATCATGGCCCGCCGACCCAGAGTGCCCTGTCTGCGCCAGACGGCCGACCCGTCGCGTTCGACGGACGCGTACACGGTGCTGACGGCCGGCAGGTCCGCGAGGACGACATCGGAACAGACGGCCGAAGGGTGGAGCTTGGAGAGGTTGGCCAGGTTGCGGTGCGCGGTGCGCAGCCCGGCGTCGGAGAAGTCGTTGGCGAGGGTGTGGCCGAGGTAGACGGCCTCGCCCCGCGTGTTCACGCAGTAGATCGCGCAGTACTCGGCTTCCGTGCCGCCGCCGACGACCATGGAGGTGCCGGTCAGCGGCTGCCCTTCGGCGACGAGGAGCGATCCGGGCCCCTTGTAGTAGAAGTCCAGGTTGCCTTTCTCCACCCTGACGTCGTTCACCGCGGCGTGCGAGTACCCGAAGCTGTAGACCGCGGAGAGCGCCGGCGAGGCCGGCAGGAACGGGACTTTGACGGGCAGCCGCGCCGCGCCGGGCCGGGCGGCTGCACTGTCG
Source organism: Streptomyces sp. CA2R106 (assembly GCF_037034245.1). NCBI lineage: Bacteria > Bacillati > Actinomycetota > Actinomycetes > Kitasatosporales > Streptomycetaceae > Streptomyces > Streptomyces sp. CA2R106. The sequence continues at coordinate 20,384 of NZ_JBAGKC010000017.1, read as the reverse complement.
GGGACGCCGAGTCCGGCGGTGTAGCGGTGCCAGGACTGTCCGCTGTCGGCGAAGTCCACCGCCAGGTCGTACCAGGACGAGGTGCCGCCGACGCCTTCCGGCGCGGGGGCGAGGGAGGCACTCAGCGCCGACAGCAGGAGCGCTTGGCCGGTCGCTTCGAGCGGAGCCTCCCGCGTATTGATCGTCATGTCGTCTCTCTCACTCGATGGTGGCTGGAGGCGGTGACCGGTCACTTCTTCGCGAAGACCTTGAAGCTCCGTCCGTCCACCGCGATGTCCCGCACCTCCACCAGGCGGTCCGCGGTCTGCGGTCCGTCGACCAGGCAGCGGGTCTCGGTGATGAGCACGCCGCCGGGAAGCAGGACCCGCTGGAGTTCCGAGAGCGGCACGGACGGGGCGGCCGGGACGTGCTCGGCGACGACCACCTCGTAGCCGACCCGCTTGTCGTAGTGGTAAGTACCGGCGGTCTCCAGCGGCAGCGTTGTGCCCGTGAGGTCGGAGCGGACCCGGATGCGCTTCGCCTTCGCGTACGACGCCCACTGCAGCAGATAAGGGGTCAGCTCCTGCGCACCGGTGACGACATCGAGGCGGCCGCGGGCCAGCGCCGGGACCAGGCGCAACGATCCCGGCCGGACCAGCAGGGCTCGCGGGGCGGCCCCGGCGTCCTGGACGGACTCGGCGAACGGCGTGAGATCCCCGGAGCCGAGCAGTGCGCCCGCGTGCTCGGCGTAGACCGTCCGCCAGTCGCGGTCGACCGCCGCCCAGTCGGAGATCCGCAGCGTCTCCTCCACGGTCAGGCGGTAGCGGCCGAGCAGAAACGCCTTGAAGGGCTGGTACTGGAGGATGCGGTCGTGGTCCCCCACGATGGAATAGTCGCCCACCCAGTTGTTGATGAACGACCGCGTCCCGACGATGCTGCCCAGACCCAGGTAGTCGCTGTTCCAGCCGACCATGGCGTCCCGACCGACCCAGGCGTAGTCGCGCAGGGTGATCGCCGGCTGCGTCGTCATCGAGACGGTGCGCGCGCCGACCGAGGGGCGGCCGTACGCGCCGTGGTCCTGGCGGAGCAGCAGGCTGCCCGGCGAGAGCCAGGCGCCGTCGCCGATCGTGATGTCGCCGCCGGCGTTGATGCCGCTGCCCTTGCCGAACCGCACGTAACGGCCGATCCGGAGCCGCGGGATGAGGTGCGCGGCCAGCCCGTACTGGTGGTCGGCGTGCGGGGCGCTGAAGTAGGCGCCACCCTCGAAGTGCGTGGGGAGTATCCAGTGCTGCCCGGTGCCTTCCTTCACCAGCAGCGGGTCACCGCCGGTGTCCACGGCGAAGTGGCCTTCGGGCAGGCCGAGTTCGGCCGCCAGGTCGGCGAGCGAGGCGGCGACCAGCCGTCCGAACTCCATCTGCTGCTGCTCATCGCCGACGGCCGAGGACCGTTTGCGCAGTTCCTTGAGCACCTGCGCATACCGCACAATCGGGTACGGGACGGCGGGCATGTCGGCGGCCAGCCTTCCCGACAACTCGCGCGGCGCGACCCGCTCCACGGTGGTGTTCACGTCGAAGTAGTCGGACTTGTCCAACAGATCTCCTTCAGAACAGCTCCCGGGGGAATCCGGCGCCTGTCCGCCGAGGCCCGCGGTCGCCGCTGACCGCCGCCTCCCGTTCCCCCGGAAGCTCACCCCGATAGCGTCGCTGCGGCCGCGAGGAGATACAAGAAAATCAGCTCTAGGTTTTCATCATTTCCAGACCCGCCACATTTAAGAATTTTCAAGGAAATCACTAAAATGCCTGGTGGGAGCGTTCCTGGTGGGAGCGTTCTTGCCGGCGACGGTGTGCAGTTGGGGCGACAAGTGGCGACGCCCCTGGAAGACGGTTTTTCGACCAGGAAATCCATCTCCAGCGCCGTTTACAGGGCTGGGGTGAGCAGTGCGCGCGATGGGTCCCGCGGCCTCTCGTGGTGGTGCGCCGGTGGCGTGTCCGGGCCGGCCGCGCGTGGGCGTGCGCGGCCGGCCCGGGGGTCGCCGTTCGTCAGCCGGAGCAGGTGAGCTTGGGTGCGGCCCAGTCTCCGTGGTCGTAGGCGTTGCCGTCACCGGCGTCGCCGACCACGAGGTCGAGGGTCTGCACACCGGTCAGGTCCGCGGTGAGCTGCTGGGCGGGATCGTTGCCCCTGATCGTCCCCGTGGCGGCGAGGGTCTTGCCGTCGCCGAGCACGCTGAAGGTCATACTGCCGTTCCCCCCGGCGTCGGCGTCGTTACCCACCGTGGAGGTGAACTTCGAGCAGTTGCCGCCGAGGTAGAGGGTGACGTCGCTGATCGAGTTCGTGCCCAGTCCCTTCGGGTAGACGGTGCCGTTGATCGTGAGCGGCGAGCCGTCACCGGCGTTGGTGCCACCCACCGACTGATCGCGCTCCACCGGGCCCCAACCGTTCGTGGACGCCACGAAGTCGAGGTCACTGACGTCGTTGACGCCGGTGGGCGGCGGCGGGTTGACGACCGACACCTGGGCGTCCTGCCGCAGCCACTGCGCTACGCCCCCCTGGGCGAAGGTCGCGGTGGCGCTGATCGTGGCGGTGGCCGCCTTGTCGGTCGGCGCCGTGAGCTGCCAGGTCGCCGTCGCGCTCTGGCCGGGCTCGACCTCACCGAAGACCTGCGGCTGCGTGTCGAAGGTGAAACCAGGGGCGGCGAGGCTGATGTTGACGCCTTCCGCGGCCTTGGCGCTCTTCGGCACCGAGACGGTGGTGGTCACGCTCACCGCCTTGCCGCGCTGCACGCTCGCCGCCGACGGGGTGACCGCAAGCGCCGCGGACGGCTTGTCGTTGCCGGTCTTCGTGAACGACAGGTTGTCGAACTGGTCGGTGTCGTAGGAGGTCAGGCCCAGACCGCCCTGGCCGGCGCGGTAGCTGCTGTCGCTGACGGAGCCGATGTCCTTGCCGTCGACGGACGCGGTGATCTGCGAACCGCTGAAGGACAGGCCCAGCTTGTGCCACTTGCCGGTGCCCAGCGCGGTGGTCGCGGATCGGGTCAGCACGGTGCGGTTGCCGCTCGCGTCGCTCTTGAAGACGGTCCAGGCGCCGGTGTCACTGATCTGGAAGTAGTAGCCCTGTTGGTGGGACTGCGGGCGGTTCTGGGTGCCCGCGCGGCCGATCAGCTCGACGGTGCCGGGCTTGGCCAGTTCGACGTCGGACTGGAGCGAGTAGTTCGTCCAGGTCGGGTCGCCGACCAGGGTGAAGGCGTCGGAGTCGTCCTGCCACTCGATCGGCTTGACGGGCGCCATCTGCTGCAGGCACATCCCCCTGCGTCCGGCGGCGCACTTCTGCACCTCGAACGAGCCCTGCATGTCCGAGAGGTACTTGGCCTCGGTTCCCGCGGCGTCGTTGTCGAAGGTGTCGGAGTAGGGCAGCTTCAGCGCGTGCGCGGCCGGGGCGGTGGCGGTGCCCTTGCCCTGCCCGGTCGTCGTGGTGACCGTGTAGATGTAACCCGGCTTCATGGACAGCGAGTACGTGCCGTCGGCCGACGGCGTGATGTCCTCGGTGTGCGTGAGCTGCGTCGAGGAGGTGGGGTCGTCGACGTCGGTGGCCCACACGTGCGCGGTACCGGTGGACAGGCCGCCCTTGACGGTGAAGTGCGCGGTCTGCGCGGCTGTGGCGCTGGTGGTCTCCAGGACGGTGGAGTAGTCCTTGCCGTTCGGGGACTTGAGCGTCACGTAGCTTCCGTTGGACTCCGAGCCGCCGAGGTAGCCGGAGCCGTCGTCGATGAACGTCCAGCCGGGCTGGGCGAACTGGGTGACCTGCGCGGTGGCCCAGGTGTTCTCACCGATGCTGTAGTTGCCCGACCAGGGTGACCCGGCGGTGGCAAGACCCACGGTGGAGTAAGGCAGGTTCGGGTAGATCGCGGCGATCAGCGGCCAGTTGAAGTAGCTGGTCATCTTCGCGTCGACGTAGCCGCGGGTGATCGAGCGGATCAGCGCGGGCGCGCCGGTGTTCATGTCCTGCGAGCCGTTCTCGGATGCCCACAGCGGCTTGCCGTTGTCCTGTGCGGTCTTCGTGCTGGAGCAGCTGTCGGCGGGGCCGCCGTCCCCCTGGCAGGGGTAGTGGGCGCCGATGATGGAGACCGCGTTGTCGAAGTCGGGGTCCTTGGCCATGTCGTCGGCGACGTCCCAGCCGCTGTCGTCGGCCACGATCTGCACCTTGGAGTACCCGGCGTCGTCAAGGGCCTTGCGGAGCTGGACGTACCAGTCGGCGTCGTGGCCGCGTTCGTTCCAGCCGCCGAGGTACTTGATGTCCAGTCCGTGCTGCTTGGCGCATCCCAGCCAGGAGACGAGGTAGTCGATGGTGTCGGTGGACCAGAAGCCGCCGTTGATCCAGCCGGGCGCGGCCCATGCCAGGCCGTACAGGCCGATGTTCGGGTTGCGCTTGACCGCCTGCTCGGCGAGCCAGAACTCGTAGCCGGCGTCGCAGTTGATCTGGCCCTTGGCATGCTCGATCGACGGCTCGGAGCCGTCGGTGGAGTTGGCGTCGCCGCCGATCTCCAGCTTCAGCAGCTGAAGGTCGGCGCCGTAACCGGGCTTGAACATGTAGTCCAGGATCTGCGACTGCTGGGCGGCCGGATAGTCCGTCAGCAGCCGGGAGTTGCCCCCGCCGCCGCTGATCGCGCCGATCCCGTCGAACGTCCGGCCGCTCTTGGCCCCGTCCACGCTGATCGCCGTACCGGGGTCTGCGTGGGCCGGCGTGGCGACTGCTGCCAGCAGGGCAGCGAGCAACGCCAGCACCCACACAGAAGTGAGTCTCCGCACACGAGTCATTACCCGAGGCATGGTTGACGCCCTTCACTAGAGGAGGATGTCGCACAGTGTTTCGACGTGTTGCAGTCCCACAGCTCCAGCCGGGTGCCGTCGGCCCCGCCGCCGCCGGTGGCCTCCAGGCATTTGCCTGCCACGCCCGACCGGACCGGGCCGGTGCCTCCTGACGGCCCGGTGCCGGTCGAGCGTGAGATCGGAGTGAAGCACTGGTCGGAGTTGTCGGTGGGGTTCCACTGCTCGTACTGGGTGTCGGAGGCACCGCAATTCCCGTCGGCGGGAGCGAGCGCGATCGTCAGCGCTGCAGCGTCATCGCGTAGATCTCGAGGTCGCTGTCGCGTTGCCAGTCGAGGCCGCCCGAGCCGGGGGCGACCCAGGCCGGGACGGACGGGGCGGTCAGGGAGAGGGAGCGGACCTGCTTTCCGGGGGCCAGGGGAACGGTCGTCTCGTAGAGGGAAGCCTTCGTCGTGGTCTTTCCGGTGCCCGCCTTGAGCTGGTAGGCGGTCGTCAGTGCGACGGAGTTGCCGAAGTCCGGGGCCTTGTTCGCCCAGCCGGTGAGTTCCAGCGGGACCGTCGCTGTGCTGCCGTCGGTGTACGTGACGACCGCGGTGGCCGACGCGGCGCCGGTGCTGCCGTTGTCGGAGGCGCCCACGATGTGGAGGCTGCCGTAGTCACCGGACGGGAGGGCGATGGCCTGGCCGGTGGACTTGACGAAGTTCTGGCTGGTGCCGGCGGTCGGGGGCGCCTGGTAGGTGACGCCGCCGAGGGTGACCGGGCCCGGTGCGGGCAGTTGGTCGGCGGCGAAGCTCAGGCCCGTGCCGTCGAAGTCGCCCTGACCGGGCGCGTCGAGCGTGGCAACGCCGTCGTTGTTGTAGGCGCTGTCCAGGTCGACGGCGCACGACGTGGCGGTCCGGATCGCGCACTTTCCGGCCGGTCCGACCACGACGGAGACGGTCTTCTTCACCGGGGCGGCGCCGGGGATCTCGGCGGTGACCGACACGGCGTAGGTGCCCGCCGCGGTTCCGGCCGGCGCGGTGATCCGCAACCGGTCGTTCACCTGGGCGGGGAGCCCGTTCGAGGCGGCCGTCGCCGTCGTGTGCGACGGTGACACCGACCACCCCTTCGGGGCCGCGGCGGTCACGGCGACCCGCGCGGTGTGCGGGGCGGTGGCCAGCAGCGTCAGGCCGACCTGCTGCTCCGACGGGCCATCCGCCGTGGGCTGCACGGCGACCTGGTCGGGCGAGACGTCCGCGCTGAGCTGCGTCTGCGGGTTCGGCGCCGTGTCGATCGACGGCGGCGCGTCCTTCGCGGCCGTCGCCCACGCGGTGGGCGTGGTGCTCAGGGCGAAGTCGATCCGTCCGCCGTGGGCGATGTCGGACTGGCCGACCCATGCCTTGTCCCACGCCTTGCCGTTCACCTTCGCGGAGGCGATGTACCGATCGGCCATGCTGGTGCCCGGCGCCGAGATCGTCAGGGTGCCGCCCTGCTGCCTCCCGTAGGCGCCGATCGACACCTGGGCGTTCGGGAACTGCGGGGTGGTGAGGACGTCGAAGTTGCCGCCACTGGTCGTCGGGTAGAGGCCCAGCGACGACATCACGTACCAGGAGGACATCTCCCCCATGTCGTCGTTGCCCGGGATGCCGCCGGGGGTGTTGGTGAACAGGGTCTCCTGCGCCTTGACCACGGTCGCGGTGTTGCCGGGCTGCCCGGTCCACGCGTACAGGTACGGCGCGATGAGGTTCGGCTCGTTGTTGGGGTTGTACTTCGTGGAGTCGTAGTAGTCGTACGGGTCGCTGACCCACTCCGTGTGCGCGGTCCCCGACGGGTCGGAGAGGAGGTCGTCGTACGCGAAGAAGTCGTTCAGCCGGCTGGTCGTCGCGGCCTTGCCGCCCAGCATGCCGACGAGCCCCGCCGGGTCCTGCGGCACCAGCCACTGGTACTGGGTCGCGTTCTGCTCGTGGAAAGCGTGGTCGCTCGTCACCGGGTCGTACGGGGCCAGCCAGGTGCCGTCGGTGGCGGTGCGCGGCCGGAACTGGCTGGTCTGCGTGTCGAAGACGTTCTTGTAGGACTGGCCGCGCTCGGCGAACATCGCGGCGTCGGCCGGGTGGCCGAGTCCCTTCGCCATCAGCGCCAGTGAGGCGTCGGCCGCCGCGTACTCCAGCGTGGCCGACGTGCCGTAGTAGCAGTCGTTGTCGTTGGACTTGGTCGGGCAGCAGTTGCCGCTCGTGCCCGGGGCGCAGTCGGCGTTCGGCTTGATGTTGAGGCCGTAGGGGATGTATCCGCGGTCCGCGTAGTACGCCACCCCGGCGCGCCCGTTCTCCCGGACGTCGGCGGCCGGTACCTCGGTCGCGTTCGCCCGCAGGTACCGGTACGCCTCCTGCGCGTCCGCCCCGGTGAGCAGCCCCTTCGACCAGCCCTCGACCAGGAACGGCGTGACCGGGTCGCCGGTCATGATGTTGCCCTCCTGGTCCTCCAGGTACCAGCGCGGCAGCCCGCCGCCCTCCCGCGCGACCGCCAGGATCGACATGTCGATGTCGTGCGCGACCTTGGGGACCAGCGTCTCCAGAAGCTGGTTCTGCGTCCGGAACGTGTCCCACAGCGAGAAGTTGCTGTAGGGGGCGTAGCCGTTCGCGGTGTGCAGCTTCTTGTCGGCTCCGACATAGCGCCCGTCGACGTCACCGATGAGGTTCGGATCGAGCATGGAGTGGTAGAGCGCCGTGTAGTACGCGACCTGCTGGCCGTGCGAGCCGCCGCCGATCGCGGCCTTGTGCAGCATCGTGTTCCACTGCTTGTTCAGCGCCTTGTGGGCCGCCTCGAAGTCGAATCCGAGCTTCCCGGTCTCCGTCGAGAGGTTCTTCCGGGCGCCGGCGAGCCCGGTGAAGGACAGGCCCACCTTCGCGACCACCGGAGCGTCGTTCTTCGTCGTGTCGAACGTGACCCACGCCCCGTTGGCGCCCTTCGCGGCCGAGTCACGCGATCCCGCGCTGCGGTCGGTGCCCTGCCAGGTGCCGTACGACGTGAACGGCCGGCTCAGCTGGGCGACGAAGTAGGTCTTCTTGGAGTCCTCGACCCACCCCTCGACCGTGCGGTCTCCGACGACGTGGATCTCGGACTCGCTCACTCCGGAGCCGGCGTTGAACATCACGTTCGCCTGGCTCGTCCGCGGGAACGTGTACTGCTGCCACCCGGTCCGCGCGGTCGCCGTCAGCCCGACGGCCACGCCGTACTTGTCGAGCTTCGTCCCGTAGTAGTCGGGGGCCGTCGTCTCGTCGGTGTGGCTGAACGTCGAGGCGTACTGCGCCGGATCGGTCGTGCTCACCTCGCCGGTGGTGGGCATCATCGGCAGGTAGTTGAACCGGCAGCCGTTGATGGTGGTCTGGCTGAACCCGGTGACGGCGCCGGCGGACTCGGTGTCGCATCCGGTGCCGCCGGCCGTCTTCACCAGCGGGCTCTCCTGCACCAGGCCGAACGGCGCACCCGCGGCCGGGAAGTCCAGGCCCTCGTTCTCCGTCCCGATGAACGGATTGACCAGCTTGGTCAGATCGCTCCCCGCTCCGGGCACCGCGTCGGAGGCCGCCACGGACTGGGGGGCGGCGTGCGCGCTCACCGCCGTGCCGGCGGACCCGGCCAGAGCGAGGGCGACGCACAGTGCCGCCGCCCGCAGTCGACCCGTGGTGCGTCGTGCCGTCGGCCCGTTCCGGCTTGTTGCGTATCGCGTGGAATGCATAGCGTCCTTACCGCGTTGCCACTCGAAGACATCGTTGTCATGCGCAGAACGACGGTAGGTCGACAAGCCATCACCCGCAAGGGGTGCGGCGCCCTGCCGAGACGGCATCGGCGGGGGCGGACGACCCCGAGCCGGGGCCGTCCGGCGCCGTCCGATCGTCAGCGGAAGGCGGAATCGCGATCAGGTACCGCACCGCGACGCCGCAGATGGACCTGCCCGAGAGCTTCGGCTCGCCTGGTGGGACGAAGCAGATGACACAACGGCAACCTCTCCGGCGATGAACGGTGTTGAGCCCTCGCTTCCTCCTACCGCTCGCCGGGTGCCGCGCCCGCCGCGCGAGGGCGACGGCGTGTGGCGCATCGCCGCCATCACCTCCATCTACCGCAACGACGCTCTCCCCCGTCCTCCCCCGACCCGGCAGAGCCGACCGCCTGGGCCGGACGCCCTCCCGAAAGGATTCCCACCCCGAGGCGAAGGTCCGTCCCGTCACCGCCGACCTGCGATGACGCAACGCCAACGCCCGCCATCCGGACGTCCTGCCGCCCAACGTAAGGAGCGCGCCCGCATCCGTAGCGAGAAGGGCATCCGGTGGGGCGGACGCCCGCTGGCTGGCGGCATGACCGGCGAAACTATGTGCGCACTCCTGCGGGTAGCATCGTGTCCGGCCGCAACTGGCGAAGGTGGAGAACCACCAGGAAGTGGCTGACTTTCCGCGTGAGCGTCGACCGCCTGGGCGCCTGGGCGCCTGCGTCAGTGATGTCCCGCTGACACAGGAGGCTATGGCGTGGATCTGCGTTATGGGATCAACCCGCAGCAGGCGGCGACTACCGCGCCGGTGCAGCTTGGCCAATGTCCGGTCCGGGTGGTGCAGGGCAACCCGTCCTACATCAACCTGCTGGACGCACCCAACAGTTGGCAGCTGATGCTGGAGGCGAACCGGGCCCTGAACCGGCCAGCCGCCGACCACGCGCCCTTCGACCGGATCGTCGTCACCGTGCAGGCCGCCGATATCTCCCCTGCATGGGTCCGGCAGCTCACGAAGGGCGGCCGCCGCTCGGCATCCCGACCCTCGTGGACGGGGGCAGCTTCGCCTACCGCACCGTACGGGCCGCCGGTGCCGAGGATCACTACGAGCTGGGCGCCGTCGGGCACGGCCCGCACGGACGGCACCTCGCGCAGCGCCTGGTCACCGAGATCCGGACGTGGGACCGCGAGTACCGCGGGGACCGCGCCCGTATCGAAGTCCATCCGGCCGGCACTCCGGACCGCCAGTTGCCCGCAGACCGCCGTATCGAGCGGCGCCACACGCGGATCACGACCAGCTCACGACCCTGCGGCACCCGTCTGGAGCCGGCAAACCGCTGAACACCAGGACGCCTGACCATTAGCAGGACTAAGCTGTCTCGACTGTACGCGAATTGGGGGTAACACCATGTACCTGCTTGATATGCCCATCGACGGGAGGTCGGAGCGGCTTTTACTCGAAGTGAGTGACGTGGACGAGGGCCTCGTCGACGTTGCCAGGCCAGGGCAGGTCGTAGCACGCGGTGCCCGTTCCCTTCAGGAGATGCTGCGGGCCGTTCGCCCAGTGGCCGACTCGTTCGTCACGACGTTCTCCGGGCTCACGCACGCCCCCGACGAAATCAGCGTATCTTTCGGTGTTGCGCTGAACGCCGAGACCGACGCGATCATCACCAGCGTTTCCGCAGCGGCGAACTTCTCCGTCTCCCTGACTTGGCGACCATCGCACTCAGGTGGCAACGGTCGCCAGGCCCCCGTATCGGATGAAGCCCCTGAGGCGCCCGGGTCCGGAGCCGCGCCGGCACCGGACTCCGACGCCGAGGATGCTGGCTCCGCCACCGTTCGCTAACCACCGAAAGACGGTGCCATGGCGTACAAGGCGGCGTACATACGCATTTTCGCCGGGACGACGAACCAGGCAGTCGGCGCCGGGTTCCTCGTCACCGATGAACTCGGTCTGACCTGCGCGCACGTGGTTGAAGCGGCTCTCCGGTCCCAAGCTGACGCTACGGCGAGTCGGGTCGAGGTGGACCTGCCGCTGCTTCCCGGCGGCTCCTCCGCCCGCTTCACCGCATCAGTGCACCGAGTCTATGAGCGCCACGACATCGCCCTGCTCAGGTTTTCGGACCTGCCGCCGACGGCAACTCCGGTACGCCTCGTTGACAACTCTGACGTGTGGGGGCACCAGATACGCACGTTCGGTTTCCCCCGGGGCCACCCTAAGGGCGTGTGGCATGTCGGCATCCTGCGCGGGCAGCAGGCCGACCTACGTATCCAGAGCGACCTGGCCCCAGGAAACGGGTACCGGATTACCCGCGGTTTCAGTGGTGCTCCGGTTTGGGACGAGCAACTCTCCGGAGTTGTTGGCATGGTGGTGCAGGCGGAGTCCGAGAACACGCCTGCCGCAGTCCTGGTGCCGACCGGCCAACTAGTCGAAGTCGATCCCTCCCTACGCCCACTGGCTGTCCCGCCCTCACCGTTCCGGAGCCTGCAGCCGCTCGGCACCGAGGACACCTCGCTGCTACTCGGCCGCACGGCAGAGCGGGACAGCTTGGTGGCACGTGTACGGGCCGAGCCGGCCGTGACACTCGCTGGCCCCTCCGGGTGTGGGAAGTCCTCGCTGGCCCTCGCCGGCGCCGTGCCGATACTGCGCGCATGCGGGTACGCAGTCGTCGTCCTACGGCCCGCCCAGCAGCCGCTCCCACTGCGCTCCCTTGCCTCCGAACTGCTCGCACTCGTGGAAACGGGAGTGCCCCTCGTCGGTCCTAGGACACCGGCCGCGAGCCGGGAGGCATCCTGGAACGAACTTGAAGCCCGGGAGCAGAGGGTTGCGCGGGTACAGTCGCAACTCGAAGGGACTGAGGCGGCGTTATGTGTCGCAAGGACTCTGGCGCGTACGGGTTCACGGCGGCTGCTGATCGTGATCGACCAGTTCGAGGAGGCGTTGGAAGCCCCGAGCGGTCTGCGTTCTCTGGTGGAGGTCGTCACGCGCTCCGATCTCGTTCCCTACGTCAGACTTCTGATGACCCTGCGCGCCGACGTTCTTGCGGAGGTGTTGGCAGATCCCGTGCTGGGGCCGGTAGCAGGCCGGAGCGTGCACCCCCTGCTTCCCATGAGCCGGAGCCAACTGCACCAGGTCGCCGCCGACTCCGTCGGGCGGGTGCCCGGGATCCACTATGAGAGCGGGCTCGAGGAGAAGATACTCAACGATGCCAGCGGCATGCCTGGCGCGCTTGCCCTGCTGGTTCACACCCTGGACCTTCTGTGGCGACACCAGACGCACGGCAGCCTGACCCACGAGGCATACGAGCATCTCGGAGGTGTCAAGGGAGCACTGAGCCGACATGCGGAGGAAGTGTGGCGGCAGAACATTCCGCCGACACTGCAATCCGACGCGGAACAATTGCTCAAGCTGCTGGTACGGCTCCCACTGACCGCCTCCGAGGCCCCAACGCGCCGCACTATCCTCTTAGGCGATCTCAAGCCCGCCCAGCAAGAGCTGGCGGCACGGCTGGCCACCACCCGTCTCCTGGTCACTGGCCAAGACCTCGACGGCCGTCAGGACACGGTTGAGTTGGCGCATGAGGCGCTCATCACTGGCTGGGACCGGCTGTCCCAACTGCTGCGCGACGACCGCCTCTATCTGGCCTGGAACGCGCAGGTGCGCCACGACGCGGAACGGTGGCAGAAGACCGGCCGCACGGCTGACTACCTACCGGGGCCTCGGCTGCTGGAGGAGGCCGCACCCTGGCTTCATCAGCGCGCGGGTGACATGGAAAACACCGTCAAGGAGTTTCTGACGGCAGGGCAACGCCGTCAGAACGCAGTACGCAGGCGTCGCCGGACCCTGGTGACAGCGTTGACCCTGATCGTGTCCGCAGCTCTCATCCTGGGCACGTTGTTCGTACAGCAGAGCAGGGAGAGCGCCCGACGGGGCGCCGAGGCCGACTCCCGCGCACTGGTTGCAGCGGCATCCGACCGAGAAGCGCAGGACCCCGCAGCCGCGATGATCCTCGCTGTTGCCGCCTACCGCACCTCCAACACCCAAGAGGCGCGCAGCGCACTCCTGCGGTACTACCTGGCCAACCGCGACACTCGCCGGGTCCTCACAGATCCGGCCGGGGAGATCAAGAGCGCCCAGAGCGACCGGGATGGCTCGGTGATTACCGCCGTCACCGCGGGGGGACGGGCCACTCTGTTCACCGATGCCCTGGGCGACAAGCCGAGGACGACGACGCTCACAGGTCCGGCTGGCGCGGTGACGCCACTGGCTTCCGCCGACGGCAATCGGGTGGGATACCTCACCGCGCATACAGCGGTGTGGTTCGACGTCCACGGTGACGGCACAGTAGGTCCGGCCGCCACCTTGCCCCTGGGTAGGGGTGTCGACCTGGGAGAAGACCCCGACGAACTGGGAGGCGCTTCCGCCGCGTTCTCCCCGGACGGCCGACGGCTCGCAGTCGTGCAGGACGGAGGGCTCGTGTGGTGGGATCTCGCTGCCCCCCTGACACCGCATCGGATAACTGTCAGGCAGGAGGGAGAGGGCACTGCGCAGGTATGGGCAGGAGCTAACGAGGACACATTCGTCACCTCCTCGATCCATGGGTCCTTGAACAACCAGCGCATCGCCGCGGTCGATGTCGCAACCTCCCAGATCCGGACACTGGCCACTGGCGTCGGTGAAGCGGACGTCTCCGGTGACGGGCGGTACGTCGTGATCTGCCAGAGGGACGGCAAGCAAGTCCGCTACCAGCGGTTGCGCGTCGCCAATGGATCAGGGCAGACGTACCAATTCAGCGATACGAACAGCGCAGACGACGGCTACTGCCAAAGGATCACCGCCGACACCGTTGGCGATCGCTTCACTCTTGACGCGACACTTGACTTGCTGGTCACCCTGGGAGCCGGCACGGATGCCTCTGCAGACGCGTACAGCTACGCGCGAACGGGCACGCCCGTGCAACTGGTCTCCTCACCCTCGGGGACCGCGCTACTCACCTACGAGGGGAACGCCCTCTACGCGAGAGACGCAGGAGCCACCCTGCTGAACCCCGCGCAGGCCGAGCTGACACCGGACGGCCACATGGTCACGGTCGACAAGGACCGCGCCGAGATTGAACTGCGCCGCCCCGACGGCGACCACGGCGTGCTGCGCACCGCCCCGTTGAGCAAGCCCGCATGGGAAGGGGATCTCGGCCTCACCGTCAGCCCCGACGGCAAAACACTTGCCCTACAGGAGTCCGCAAACCGTATTGTCGTCCGCGACGCAGCGACTTTGCGGCCCGTGGGCGTGGTCAACCTGCCCGGCGTGGCTGCGACCAGCAATGGTCAGGGGCCTTCCGTCCAGTTCTACTACGACGGGTCCGGGCAAATAGTCACTCTGACCGGCACCGAGGTCGCACGATGGGAAGCCCGCACCGGAGTCCTCCTCGACAGACTGGACCTCTCCAGCTTCCTCTCAAAGGACGCCACCGAGGACATGGGGATCGAGCCCGGCCTCCGGGGAGGCACTGTGGCCGTGGTGGCACCCCACGACCCGTCTCTACTTGTCGTGGACCTCGGCAACGGTCACATCGTACAGCGGCTGCACATCGGCACCGGCGCTACAGGAGCGTCGTTCGACACCTCGGGCCGCTACCTCGTGGTGTTGCGCACCGGTGGCGGCCTGGAGCTGTGGACGACGAACCCGCTCACCCGCCGGGTGGGACCCCTGCCGAGCTTCGACAAGGACGTGTCATGGATCGGCGGTTTCATCGACGACGGAGGCCATTACCTCCTCGCCGCGCAGAACCACCTACGCCTGTACGACATCAGCAAGGGTACCTTCACGAGTTCCGACGACCTGGGCTCTTACGATCCAAGCACCACCTTGCGCAGCGACAACCCGTACGGCTTCCTCTCCTCCAGCAAAGGAAAACTTCTCTATGCCCAGGAGTTCGGCCCTAATGCCATCATGCTGCACACGCTGCAGCCGGACCCGAAGGTGTGGGCCGCCGCGCTATGCGCTGTCACAGGAGACCGCAGACTCAGTAACAGCGAGCAGATAGGACTCCCGGCCCATATGCCGACGGGAGACCCGTGCGGTTGATCTGCCGGAGGGTTACGCACCACGTCATACCTGATGGGCCGCTCATCCCCGCCGGTAAGGTTCGCCTACGCCAGCCACGCTGCGGTCTGCGCGCCGCCGTCCACCAAGTTACTCAAAGTGACCAACCGTGGCTGTCCCCAGGAAGGCAGCCGACACGCACCGAGTGCTCGGCGAAGGCTGTCGTCCGGGACCGCACCCTTTGCGCGCCCCCGAACGGTAGCCGACGCTCACCAGCGTCAAGCGCTCAGTGCCGTGCCCACGTCGGTACCCTCCGCAGTTCATCCGCACTGCTCGGGGTCGTCAGTTCGACGCCAGCCGCACCGGCCGGGCGGGCGCAGACGGCCACGTATGCGCGGTTCAAGATCCGGGCCATCCCCGGGCCAGCGGCCCGGCCAGTGCTTCCACGACTGCCATACGCGCAGGTCGGCGAACCGCTGGCGCTGTAGCACCAGCAGACCAA
Source organism: Streptomyces sp. CA2R106 (assembly GCF_037034245.1). Classification (NCBI taxonomy): domain Bacteria; kingdom Bacillati; phylum Actinomycetota; class Actinomycetes; order Kitasatosporales; family Streptomycetaceae; genus Streptomyces; species Streptomyces sp. CA2R106. The sequence continues at coordinate 5,304 of NZ_JBAGKC010000017.1, read as the reverse complement.
GAACCTCCTCGTCTCCTACTCCCCGAAAGCGCAGGGCTTCTTCTGACAGCCGCCCAGCATGCGCCCGACCTGGCCTTATGGCATGCCAAGCGCGTCTGGCGCACTCCCAGCACCGCCGAGGCGCAGCCCCCTGCTTCCCCCCGATATCTCCCACCGGGGTGCTTCCGGGAATGCCTCAGCGCGGAACGCCCCCGGTGGGGCCTGCCCCGCCTCCGTCCGGCGCCGCATCGATTCCTCGGTGCGGTCGTCGTCGTGCTCCCGCGCCAGAAGGAGATGCCGGCGTGCCGGAGGTCGTAGGGCCGTTCTGCGAGCGGCAGGGTCGGCTCGTCCGCGGTCGGCGCGGCGGCCCGCGCTGGTGGGCGCCCTTTGCCGACCGGAACGGGGCGGGTGGCGGCCGGTGGTCTGCCGGCCGCCACCCGCCCCGCGGCTCACACGACGAGCGACAGCAGCATCACGAAACCGAGGGCGACCACCGAGATCACCGTCTCCATCGCCGACCAGGTCTTCAGCGTCTGCGGGATGTCCATCCCGAAGTACTCCTTGACCAGCCAGAAACCCGCGTCGTTGACGTGCGAGAAGAACAGCGAGCCGGCGCCGACCGCGAGCACCAGCAGCGCGGTGTGGGTGCTCGACATGTTCGCGGCGAGCGGGGCGACCAGGCCGGACGCCGAGATGATCGCCACCGTCGCCGAGCCGGTGGCAACCCGGATCAGCACCGCGATCAGCCAGCCGAGCAGCAGCGCGGAGATGTGCCAGCCGTCCGACCAGTCGAGGATCATCTTGCCGACGCCGCAGTCGATCAGGGTCTGCTTGAACCCGCCGCCGGCACCGACGATCAGCAGGATTCCGGCGATCGGCATCAGCGAGGAGTCCACGGTCGCGGAGATGCGGTCCTTGCTGAAGCCGGCCGCCCGGCCGAGCGTGAACATGGCCACCACGACGGCCGCGAGCAGGGCGATCAGCGGGGTGCCGATGACGTCGAACACCCGGTAGACCAGGGACTTCTTGTCGTCCACGATGACGTCGACGAGCGCCTTGGAGAGCATCAGCACGACCGGCAGCAGCATCGTGCACACCGTCGCCGCGAAGCTCGGACGGCGCTCCAGCTCGTCGGAGGCCCGGGCCGGCGTCATGCGGTCCGGCGGGGTGACGTCCACCCAGCGGGAGGCGACGCGGCCGAACAGCGGGCCGGCGATCGCCAGGGTGGGCAGGGCGACCAGCACGCCGAGCGCGAGCGTGGTGCCCAGGTCCGCGTGGATCGCGTCGATCGCCGCCAGCGGACCCGGGTGCGGCGGCACCAGGCCGTGCATCACGGACAGGCCGGCCAGCGCGGGTATGCCGATCCGGATCAGCGACTGGCCACTGCGCCGGGCCACCAGGAGCACCACCGGGATCAGCAGCACGATGCCGACCTCGAAGAACAGCGGCAGCCCGATGAGGCCGGCGATCAGCGCCATCGCCCAGGGCAGCCGCTTCTCGCTCGTCCTGGCCAGGATGGTGTCGACGATCTGGTCCGCGCCCCCGGAGTCCGCCAGCAGCTTGCCGAGGATGGCGCCGAGCGCGATCAGCGTGCCGACGCTCGCCACCGTCGAGCCCAGCCCGGTGGTGAAGCTGGTGACGGTGTCGGCCAGCGACGCGCCGGCCACCGCGCCGAGCACCCCCGAACCGATGGTGAGGGCCAGGAAGGCGTGCACCTTCCAGCGGGTGATGAGCAGCACGATGACGGCGATGCCGGCCAGCGCGGCCAGGGCGAGCCGGGTGTGGCCCGCGTCGGCGATCGGGGGCGGGGTGGCGGCGGCCAGCAGCTCGACGCTGAGTGCGGACACGAGGGGCTCCAAGGGGACGGGACAGCGGGGCGGGGACAGCGGGGCACGCACACCGGGGAAGGTGCGGGACCGTGCGGGAACGTGCGGGGGCGGGAGGCGACGGGTGGGGGCGGTCCGCGCGGAACGGGGAGGTTCCGGCGGTCAGACAGCGGTCAGACGGCGTCCAGGCGCTGCGGCAGTGCGGCGAGCGCCCGTTCGGCGATCTCCTGCGGACCGCCGGTGATGGACACCACCGCGCCCGCCTCGTCGGCGTCGAGCGGCTCCAGCTCCTCCAGTTGCGAGGCGAGCAGGCCCGACGGCATGAAGTGCTGCGTCCGGGCGGCCAGCCGGGAGGCGATGAGCTCCGGCGGGCCGTCCAGGTGGAGGAAGAACAGGCCGGGCGCGTCGGCGCGCAGCCGGTCACGGTAGCGGCGGCGCAGTGCCGAGCAGCTCACCACGCCGCTGCGGTCGCCGCGTTCGGCGATCCAGCCGGCGATCGCGTCGAGCCAGGGAGCCCGGTCGGCGTCGTTCAGCGGGTGGCCGGCCGACATCTTGGCGATGTTGGCCGCCGGGTGGAAGTCGTCGGCCTCGGCGTAGGGCACGCCGAGGCGCTGCGCCAGCAGGCCGCCGACCGTGGACTTGCCGGAGCCGGAGACTCCCATGACCACGATCACGGGGAGCGGCGCGGAGGCGGCGGCCGTCATGCTTCCTCCCTTTCTGCGGGGTGTTCCGTGGTGTCGGACGGGTTCGGACACCGCCGGGTGGTGGTCAGGGGCCCCGTCCGGCGGCGTGGCGACCACTGAACACCCATAGGTACTACTTATTCAAGAGGATGTGAAGCAAACGTCATATGACTGTGATGGCCGGTCGGCGGACCGGCCGCCCGGTCGGCTCTACGCTTGGCGCATGCCTCAGCAGGATTCCCCGCGCGACCAGCGGGAGCGCAGTGCGGGCGGCGGCCTGCACTCCCGCGTGCTGGCCGAACTCGGCCCGGCCATCGCCTCGGGCGAGCACCCGCCCGGCACGGTGTTGCGGATCGATGAACTGGAGTCCCGCTACGGCGTCTCGCGCACGGTGGTGCGGGAGGCGGTGCGGGTGCTGGAGGCGATGCACCTGGTCGAGTCGCGCCGCCGGGTGGGCGTCACCGTGCGCCGCACCGAGGAGTGGAACGTGTTCGACCCGGCCGTCATCCGCTGGCGACTGGCCGGCGCCGACCGGCCCCGCCAGCTCCGGTCGCTGACCACGCTGCGCACGGCGGTGGAACCGGTCGCCGCCGGACTGGCCGCGGCCACGGCCACGCCCGAACAGTGCCGCGAACTCACCATGCTGGCCGCGGAGATGGCGGCGGCGGGGCGCGCGGCGGACCTGGCCGCCTATCTGGTGCACGACATCGCGTTCCACCGCGTGGTGCTGAACGCCTCCGGCAACGAGATGTTCGCCCGGCTCGGGGACGTCGTGGCCGAGGTGCTCACCGGACGCACCGAGCACCACGTGATGTTCACCGCGCCCGATCCGGAGGCGGTCACCCTGCACGTGCGGGTGGCCGAGGCCGTCCGGGCGAGCGACGCGGTCGCCGCGGAGTCCCTGATGCGGGAGATCTGCGTCGGAGCGCTGCGCGAGCTGGACATCCTGGCGCCGTAGGGACCGCCCCCGAGCGTCACCGGGGCGCTACGACCGGGACCACTTCTGGTTGCTGCCGCCGTTGCAGTTCCACAGTTCCACCAACGCGCCATTGGCCGTGGCGGCGCCGGTCACGTCCAAGCACAGGCCCGACTGCACGTTGGTCACGCTGCCGTCGGCGTTGAGGCTCCACTGCTGGTTGGTGCCGCCGTTGCAGTCGTAGATGATCACCGGTGTGCCGGCGGTGCCGCCCTTGCCCGAGGCGTCCAGACACTTGTCGCCGTACGCGACCAGTTCCTGCGACGAGTTGAGCGTCCACGACTGGTTGGTGCCGCCGTTGCAGTCCCAGATGTCGGTCTGCACGCCGTTGGCCGTACTGACGTTGGGAATGTCGAGGCAGCGGTCGGAACCGGCGCCACGCAGCACCCCGCTGGTGCCGCCGCCTCCACCGCCATTGCCGCCGCCGGGGTTGCCGCCCGTGCCCCACCCCCACTGAAGGCGGTCCAGGCCGGACTGGTTGGTGACGCCCACCGAGAGGTCGGTGCCGCTGCCGCTCAGGGTGGTGATGGCGCACGAGGCGTTCTCACAGGGCCCGGGGCCCTGGCTCTGGGTCGCGCCCTTCACGCCCGTCCACAGGACGGAGCCGATGCCCATACTGCGCACCGTGTCCGTGATGGCGTACAGGTACGACAGGTCGTTGTTGCCGTCTTTGGGTCCGTTGTAGTTGACGCCGGTGTTCATGGGGACACCGAACTCGGTCAGCACGGCACGGTCGGCGTTCCCGCACAGGTTGCCGGTGAAGTCGCTGACCCATGCGGCCTCCGTGGTGTGCGAGTCGCCGAACATGCCGTAGATGTGGATCGACAGCAGTGTGCCGGACAGGCGTGAGTCGGCGCCGACGGCACACAGGTTTCCGTCGGAGTACAGTCCGGGCACAATCACGTGGCCGCGGGGGAGGTCGGGGTAGCGCGCGAGCCAGGTGGCCTCGAAGTCGGTCAGATCCGTGGCGTCGTACCCGTACGGCTCGTTCATGATGTCGAAGTAGAAGTTGCCGTGGCCGCCGTACTTGTCGATCATCGTGTCCCACATCTGGTAGAAGGACGCGCTGTCGCTCACCTTGCCGCCTTGTAACCAGGGGGCCACGATGACGTTCATGCCCAGTGCGGTGGCGGCATCCAGGGCCGTGGTGTAGGTGTTCCACCAGGTCCCGGAGGTGGTCGCCGCGTTTAACCCCATCCGGACGGTGTTGGCCCCGAGGTTCTGGAAGCCTGTGAGGATGGCCGTGGACTTCGTGTAGGCGGTCGCGTAGCTGTCCGAGGTCGACAGGCCGACGGGGACGTTCGGGCCTGTGATGAAGTTGTCGTCCGGGTCGGCCCAGTTCACTCCGTGGAACTGGCTGGTGGACGCGGCGGCGGTCGCCGAAGCGGCGTGTGCCGCGCCACCGCCTGCCAGCAACCCGGCCGCCATCAGGGCGACGGTTGCCAGGGCGGCGGTCATGCGCGTGACTGTGCTGATCACTGCGGTCTCCTCGCGGTGTGTGAGGGTGAGCGGCAAACGTGTCTGCTTCATGTGTGTGCGTCCGGACGCGCGGCAGGTCCGCTGACGGTCCACTGCTGGTTGGCCTGGCCGTTGGCCGGTGGCCTGGCCATCATGTCCAGGCCACCGGCGGAGGACAGGGGCGTCCGTGCGGGCCGAGCAGGCGTCCACGAGCGTGGCGCCTCGGAGCGCGATGACCGGTCGGCGGGCTCGAGGCGGTGTCTCCGTGGACCGGTCGGCCCGGTCCACGGAGACACCGCCTTCATGGCCGCACAGGTGCGGGTGCCGTGCGGCGGCCCGTCATCACGGCGGGCCGGTCACGGGCCGGAACCCGGTCGGGCCG
>NZ_JBAGKC010000016.1:0-157299 GCF_037034245.1 Streptomyces sp. CA2R106 | reverse complement strand
CTGGGTGTCCTTCGTCGACACCCGCGCGGCGTCGGGGAAGGACGGGAGCCCCAGATAAGTGCCGTTCATCGGACGATTCCTGTCTCTGCGCGCCAGTAGGGGTGTTCCTCGGTGGACGCGAGGATCTCCGCGATGTGGACGGTCCGCAGCGGCGAGCGGTCCCGGCGGAGGATGCCGTCGAGGTGCATCAGGCAGGAGTTGTCCGCCCCGCACAGCACCCCGGCGCCGGTGTCGAGCGCGTGCCGGACCTTGTCCTGGCCCATCGCGACGGACACGTCCGGGTTCTTGACCGCGAAGGTGCCGCCGAAGCCGCAGCACTCCTCGGCGCCCTCCAACTCCCGCAGCTGGAGGCCCTTGACGGCCTGGAGCAGCCTGCGCGGGCGTTCGCCCAGCCCGAGCATGCGCAGGCCGTGGCAGGACGGGTGATAGGCGACGGTGTGCGGGAAGTACGCGCCCACGTCCGTCACCTGGAGCACGTCCACCAGGAACTCGGTCAGTTCGTACGTCTTGGGCACGGCATGGGCCGCCGCCGCGGCGAGGCTGCCGTCGCCGTCCCGCCCCTCGGCGGCCGCGCGCTCCGCGATCCGGGGGTAGTTGTCGCGCACCATGGCCGCGCACGAGCCGGACGGCGTGACCACGTAGTCGTAACCGTCGAAGACCTCGGCGTAGTGGCGGGCCAGCGGCTCGGTCTCGTGCCGGTAGCCGGTGTTGAACTGCGGCTGGCCGCAGCAGGTCTGGGCCTCGGGGAAGTCCACTTCCACGCCCAGCCGCTCCAGCAGTCGCACCACGGCCCGGCAGGTGTCCGGATACAGGAGGTCGTTGACACAGGTCACGAAGAGGGCGACCCGCAAGGTGCCTTCGTGCCGCACCTCGCCGCCGCTCGGCTGTCGATCAGGCATGCGCTCATACTGCCCCAAGCGCACACAGCGGGGGAAGCATACATCCGATGTTTCCTGCCCTGCGCGTCGGCGCCGGTGAGACGTCAGGTGTCCCGGTGAGACGTCAGGTGTCCCGGCGGGGCGTCAGGTGCCCCCGGCGGGCCGCGGGCTCACCCGGCGGGCACAGGCAGCGGCGCACCGTCCCCGGCCGCGAGCAGCGCGCGTATCTCGCGGACGGCGCTGCGTCCGGCCCGGTTGGCGCCGATGGTGCTCGCCGACGGTCCGTAGCCGAGCAGGTGCACCCGGGGGTCCTTCACCACGCGGGTGCCGTCGAGCCGGACGCCGCCGCCCGCCTCGCGCAGCCGCAGCGGGGCGAGGTGGTCCAGCGCCGCCCGGAAACCGGTGGCCCACAGGATGACGTCGGCGTCTAGCGTCCGGCCGTCGGCCCATGCCACGCCGTGCGGGGTGATCCGGTCGAAAACCGGCTCCCGGCGCAGCACCCCGCGGGCCCGGGCCTCGCGTACGGCCTCGGTCGCGGCCAGGCCGGTCACGCTCACCACGCTCTGCGGCGGCAGGCCCTGGCGCACCCGGTCGTCCACCCGGGCCACCACCGAGCGGCCCCACTCCTCGTCGAACGGGGTGTCGCGGAAGACCGGGGGCCGCCGGGTCACCCAGGTGGTGCGGGCCGCGCCGCCCGGTTCGTTCAGCTCCATCAGCAACTGCACCGCCGAGGTGCCGCCGCCCACCACCACGACGTGCAGCCCGGCGAACTCCGCCGCGCCCCGGTAGCCGGCGGTGTGCAGCTGCCGCCCGAGGAAGCTCTCCTGGCCCGGGTAGTACGGCAGGAACGGCCGGTCCCAGGTGCCCGTCGCGTTCAGCAGCGCCCGCACCGACCAGGTGCCGCGGTCGGTCTCCACCCGCAGCCGCCCGCCGGCCCCCTCCCGTACCGCCGCCACGTCCACCGGGCGTAGCACCCGCAGGTCGAACTCCTCCTCGTACCGCCGGAAGTAGGCGCCGACGACCTGCGAGGACGGCAGGTCCGGGTCGCCGCCGACCAGCTCCATCCCGGGCAGCGAGTGCACCCCGTGCGCCTTCGCGTACGTCAGCGACGGCCACCTGAACTGCCAGGCGCCGCCGGGCCGCGGGGCGTGGTCGAACACCACGAAGTCGCTGCCGGCCCGCAGGCCCGCCCGGTGCAGGAAGTACGCCGCCGACAGGCCCGCCTGGCCCGCGCCCACCACCGCGACGTCCGCGTCCGCGACCGCCGCCCCGTCCGCCCCCGGCATCCGGCCCGCCTGTACCTCGTCCATGCCGGTGCCAACCACGCCCGCCCCGCATTGCTTCCCCCCGGCCGCGCCAGGCGAGCCCTGGGCCGGCCCGGGCTTTCAGAAGCCGGTCCCGTTCCCCGCCCCACACCGTGACGACCCCGGTGCGGGGCGGGGGATCTTTCCGACGATCAGGGGTGCCCGCTCACCACAGCGTGGCGATCTTGTCGGCCAGGGCATCGGCCTGGGCCCGCCCGGCTTGTGCTGCGGCCTTCCGGCGCTGGGGATCGTACGGGTTGGGGCCGATGGCCTCGACGCTCTGTTCGTCCGGCACGATGAGACATACCTCGGCCTGCTCGGCCAAGGCTTCCGCATCCGCGGCCGCGCCGGGAATCTGCCCGTAGCCGTCAGGCATCGGCGCCAGGATGACGATCCTGTCGTGCCCGGCGGCCAGGCGTGCGTTGGCGGTGGAGACCATGCCGCCGTCCACCCAGGAACGGCCCTGGAAGTGTTCGAGAGGCCAGACGCCGGGGACCGCACCGCTCGCGGAGACAGCGTCGGTCAGCGACACGCCCGCGTGCTCGTCGAACAGATGCAGCTCGCCCGTGTCGGCGTCGATCGCGGTGACTTTCAAGCCGGCGGGCCAGTCCGCGGTGACCAGACGAGAGGTGACGACGTGCCGTCGGGTGGCTGCGGGCACGGGCTCGGGGTCTGCTTTGGAGATGCGTCCCATCGCCGCGCCGACCTTGCGCGGGTCGTCGCCGCCCTCGGCGAGGGCCGCCCACCAGGCGGCCATGGTGGCCTCGGACGCCTTGCCCGCCACCTCGTTGTCGTCCGGGCCGAGCTGGGAGGCGAAGAGCCGCTCCAGGTCGTAGCCGCTGGCGACGGCGGTTCCGACGAACGATCCCGCCGAGGTTCCGATCACGGAGGTGGCCTTGCTCCAGTCGACTCCCTGGGAGCTGAGCCCTGCCAGGACGCCGACTTCCCAAGCGATGCCTGTCACACCGCCTCCGCCGAGGACGAGAGCGCGCGAGAGGGGCTGGGTCGGACGTGCCATGGGACGACTCCTCGCTGTACGAACCACCCGGAACCCGACCATGATCCGCTCTTCAGGAGTTCACCGCACGATGAGGGCGGCGGCGCATTGCGCATGCGACGAGCTCCATCCGGGACACCGCCTAGACCAGGGGGCCGGAGGCCCAGCGGCGCAGGCGGGCGACGCGGTCGGCGGCCTCTTCGAGGCGGGCGATCGGGAGGTCGCCGTCGGAGACGGCGCGGGCGGCGGCCGCGTGGATCGCCTCGCGGACGCCCGGGCCGCTGCCGGGCCCGAGCCGGACCAGGTCCACCCCGGCGATCCAGGCGAGGACGGCGGCACCGGGCACGCCCCAGCCGTCGACCACGGACGGCGCGTCCAGCGCTTCGCTCACCACCACCCCGGTGTAGCCCAGTTCGCCGCGCAGCACTCCGGTGACCACGTGGGCGCTCAGGGCCGCGGGGGCGGCCGCCGAGATGGCCCGTACGCCCGCGGCGGCGCCCTCCGCGAACGGCCGGAGGCTGCCGGTGCCGGTGAAGGGCCCCAACGCCGCGGCCACGCCGTGCGCCTGAAGGTCCGTCACGAAGGTGCGGGTGGCGTCGGGGCGGTCGCTCGGTGGTACCGCCAGGTGCAGGTTGGCGCCCGCGGCGAGCAGTTCGGCGGCGGTCGCGGCGCCGGGCGGTCCGGCGGGGCCGGGCGGTCCCGCGGGGCCCAGGTGGCCGGTGAGGGCGTCCGGCAGGGCCGCCCGTACGGCGTCCGACGCGGCCCTGGCGGCGGGGCCGTACGCGTGTACGGCGGCGCCCGGCGTGCCCCGCTCCAGGCCGCGCAGTATCCACTCCGGCAGGTGGGGGCCGGTGCCGCGCACGGAGGGCAGCACGCAGGAGTCGACCAGCACGGCGAGCCGGTGCAGCGTCTTCACGGCGGGGTCCCCCTTCGGGGCGCGGCAGGCGGCGAACTCCCGAATGGTACAGACCAATCCTCGGCCGGGGCAACGCCCCCGCGACCTGGCGCCGAGGCGGCCGCCGGGCCGGTGCGCCACCATGGAGGGCATGACCGACAGCTTCGGAACCCGCGTCCTCGACATCCGTACCGGCGACCGTGAGACGGTCCACGACCTGACCGGCGCGTGCGCCGGCTTCCTGCGGGAGGTGGCGCAGGAGCGGGACGGGCTGCTCAACGTCTTCGTGCCGCACGCCACCGCGGGGATCGCCGTCATCGAGACCGGCGCGGGCAGCGACGACGACCTGCTCGCCCTGCTCGGCGACCTGCTGCCGGCCGACGACCGCTGGCAGCACCGGCACGGCCCGCGCGGCCACGGCCGCGACCACGTGCTGCCCGCGCTGGTGCCGCCGCACGCCACGCTCCCGGTGATCGGCGGCCGGCTGGACCTGGGCACCTGGCAGTCCGTCGTCCTGGTGGACACCAACGTCTCCAACACCGACCGCCAGGTACGCCTGAGCTTCCTCGGCTGAGCCGCCCGGCCCCCGCACCGAGCCCGCTCCCCGCACCGAGCCCGCTCCCCGCACCGAGCCCGCTCCCCGCACCGAGCCCGCTCCCCGCAGCGTGCGGCTGCCTGTCGGCGACCCGCAAGGAGACGCACCGGGGTGACGTACGCACCGGGCTTCCGCCGCGCGCGCCGGCCTCAGCCCGCGCCGCCGCCCAGCACCTGCGCCAGCTCGTACGACACCGGCTCCTCCAGCTGCGCGTACGTGCAGCTGTCCGGGCTGCGGTCCGGGCGCCAGCGGCGGAACTGCGCGGTGTGCCGGAAGCGGCCGCCCTGCATGTGGTCGTAGGCGACCTCCAGCACGCGCTCGGGGCGCAGCGGCACCCACGACAGGTTCTTGCCGCCGGTCCAGCGGCTCGGGCCGCCCGGCAACCGGCCGGCGGCCTGCGCCTCCTGACTGGCCCACTCCTGCCACGGGTGGCCCGCGACGGAATCCATCCGCAGCGGCGCCAGCTCCTCCATCAGGGCTCGGCGCCGCGCCATCGGGAAGGACGCGCAGACCCCGACGTGCTGGAGCTGCCCGCCGGCGTCGTACAGGCCCAGCAGCAGCGAGCCGACCACCGGGCCGCTCTTGTGCGGCCGCAGCCCGGCGACCACGCAGTCCGCGGTCCGCTCGTGCTTGACCTTGACCATCGCCCGCACCCCGGGCCGGTACGGCAGGTCGTACGGCTTGGCGACCACGCCGTCCAGGCCGGCGCCCTCGAACTGCTCGAACCACTCCTGCGCGCGGGCCAGCTCACCCGTGGCGGGCGTGACGTGCACGGGCGCGTCCGCCTTTCGCAGGGCGTCGAGCAGCGCCTCCCGCCGCTCCCGCTGGGGCGTGTCCATCAGCGACGTGCCGCCCAGCGCCAGCAGGTCGAAGGCGACGAAGCTCGCCGGTGTGGCCTCCGCCAGGTGGCGCACCCGGGAGTCGGCCGGGTGGATGCGCTCCAGCAGCGCGTCGAAGTCCAGCCGGCCGCCCGCGGCGACGACGATCTCCCCGTCCAGCACGCAGCGCGCCGGCAACCGGGTGCGCAGCGCCTGCACCAGCTCGGGGAAGTAGCGGGTCAGCGGCTTGCCGGAGCGGCTGCCGAGCTCCACCTCGTCGCCGTCGCGGAAGACGATCGCCCGGAAGCCGTCCCACTTCGGCTCGTACAGCATCCCCGGGGGCAGGGCCGCGGCCGTCTTCGCCAGCATCGGCCGCACCGGCGGCAGCACGGGAAGGTCCATGCCCGGATTGTCCGCCGCCCGGCCGCCGGGCGCCCGCCGAGCGGGCCGCGGGGATGCGGCTTAGCGTGAAGGGCATGGCAGAGGCGCTGGAGCTCACGGTCGGCGAGCGCACGGTGCGCGTGACCAACCCGGACAAGGTGTACTTCCCGGCGCGCGGGTTCACCAAGGCCGACGTCGTCCGCTACTACCTGAGCGTGGGCGACGGCATCCTGCGCGTGCTGCGGGACCGGCCCACCACGCTGGAGCGGTACCCCGACGGCGTCGAAGGCGAGTCCTTCTTCCAGAAGCGCGCCCCGAAGAACCTCCCCGAGTGGATTCCGACCGGCCGCATCTCCTTCCCCAGCGGCCGCCACGCCGACGAGATCTGCCCCACCGAGCCCGCCGCCGTGGCCTGGGCGGCGAACCTCGGCTGCCTCACCTTCCACCCCTGGCCGGTGCGCCGCACGGACACCGAGCACCCCGACGAGCTGCGCATCGACCTCGACCCGCAGCCCGGCACCGACTACGCCGACGCGGTGCGCGCCGCCCACCTGCTGCGCGAGGTGCTCGACGGCCTGGGCCTGACCGGCTGGCCGAAGACCTCCGGCGGCCGGGGCCTGCACGTGTTCGTGCCGATCGCCCCCGAGTGGACCTTCGTCCAGGTCCGCCGCTCCGCGATCGCGGTCGCCCGTGAGCTGGAGCGGCGCGACCCGCGGCACATCACCACCGCCTGGTGGAAGGAGGAGCGCGGCGCGAAGATCTTCGTCGACTACAACCAGACCGCCCGCGACCGCACCATCGCCAGCGCCTACTCGGTCCGCCCGCGCCCGCAGGCGCCCGTCTCCGCGCCGCTGCGCTGGGAGGAGCTGGACAGTGCGGTGCCCGACGACTTCGACCTCGCTACGATGCCCGGCCGGTACGCCGAGGTCGGCGACCTGCACGCGGACATGGACGAGCACGCCTTCCGGCTCGACGAGGCCCTGGAGCTGGCCGCGCGCGACGAGGCCGAACACGGCCTGGGCGACCTGCCCTACCCGCCGGACCACCCGAAGATGGCCGGGGAGCCGAAGCGGGTCCAGCCCAGCCGGGCGAAGAAGCAGGCCGGGTAGCACGCCCGGCGCCCGTGCGCAGGGCCGCGGCGGCGCCTCAGTCGAAGGTCTCGACGTACTCCTCCGGCGGGCCCAGCTCCGGGCGGTCGCGCAGCTCGATCCGCGGCCCGAAGCGCTCCAGTTCCAGCACGGTGACGGTGTTGCCGCCCGCGGCCAGCAGCGGCGCGGGGACGTACAGCGTCTGCTGCGGGCCGATCTCCCAGTAGCGGCCCAGCAGAGTGCCGTTGACCCAGGCGAAGCCCTTGCCGAACCCGGGGAGGGCCAGGAAGGTGTCGGCAGGCTCCGGCAGGTCGAACGACGCGTCGGCGAAGCCCGCGCCACCCCCGGGCGGCGCGGCGTCCGGCGCGCTGCGCACGTCCGACGCCGGCCACTCGTCCAGCGGGAGCGGGTACATCTCCCAGCCGTGCACGTACCGCCGCTCGATCCGCACCCCGCCGAGGATGCCCTTGCCCTGGCCCAGCAGCGGGCCGTAGTTGATCCGGCCCTGGTTCTCCACCAGCAGGTCCAGCCGCACCCGCCGGCCGGCGCCCTCGACCGCCAGCGAACCGGTCTCCTGGCCCAGCACGCCGCAGGGCGCGCCGTCGACGAAGACCTGCGCCCGGTCGTGCAGCCCGCTGACCGTCAACTCCTGGGTGCCGTGCGGCAGTCGCGGCCACGCCCGGTACAGCACCAGGCCGGAGGGCTGCGCCAGCTCCTCGAAGCTCATCGGGTACGGCGACCGGACGGCCGCCGACAGCGCGGTGAGCCCGTCGAGCAGGCCCGCGCCGCGCCGGACGGGCACGGTGCGCGGGGCGAGCAGCCGGGGCTCCGGCGGCAGCGGGCGCTCCTCCGCTCCGGCGCCGTCCGCCGCGGCATCGGTCCCGGATGCGCCGGCCACCCGGGCGAGTTGCTCGCGCAGGGCGAAGAACTTCGGGCCGAGCGCGCCGTGTTCGGCGATCGGCGCGTCGGAGTCGTAGCTGGTGGCGGTGGGCAGGAAGCGGGTGCCGTCGTGGTTGGCGCCCGCCCACAGGCCGAAGTTGGTGCCGCCGTGCGCCATGTAGAGGCTCACCGAGCCGCCCTCGTCGAGGATCTCGCCGAGCGTGGCGGCGGCGCCGGCGGCCGAGCGCACATGGTGCGGGTCGCCCCAGTGGTCGAACCAGCCGTTCCAGAACTCGGCGCACACGAACGGCTCGTCCGTACGGCGCTCGCGCAGCAGCCGCGCCGCCTGGCCGGGCCGCGAGCCGAGCGTCGCGGCGGCGAGCACGCCCGGCACGCAACCGCCGTCCTGCATCAGCTCGGTGGGCCCGTCCGCGGTGTACAGCAGTTCGCTGATGCCGCGCGCCACCAGCGCGTCGCGCATCCACTCCAGGTAGTCGGCGTCGTCGCCGTAGCTGCCGTACTCGTTCTCCACCTGCACCGCGACGACCGGCCCGTCGTACGCCGCCTGGGCCGCCGCGATCCTGGGCACCAGCACGTCGAACCAGCGCGCCACCTCCTCCAGGAACAGCCGCTGCGAGGTGCGCGGCCGTATCCCGGGCAGCCCGGTCAGCCAGGACGGCAGCCCGCCGTTGTCCCACTCGGCGCAGATGTACGGGCCTGGGCGGACCACCACGTCCAGGCCGGCGTCCTGCGCGAGGGCGAGGAAGCGCCCCAGGTCGCGCGGGCCGTCGAAGCGGGGGGCGGTGCGGCGCGGCTGGTGGAAGTTCCACGGCACGTAGGTGTCCACGGTGTTGAGGCCCAGCGCCGCCAACCGGGCCAGCCGGTCCGCCCATTGCGCCGGGTGCACCCGGAAGTAGTGCAGCGAGCCGGAGAGCATCCGGTGCGGCTCGCCGTCCCGCAGGAGCGTGCCCCGCCGGTGGGTGAGGATCGGCGCGGGCGGCCCGGCCGATCCGCCCGCGGCGGGTACGGCGCTCCCGTCCGCGGGCCACCGCGGGTCCACTGCCACGCCGGCTGCCACGCCCACCGCCATGCCGCGAAATGATACCGATACCGTCCGGTCCGGCGCCGGGTCCGTCATGCCTGCTCCCTGGTGACGTGCTCACGGATGGAGCAGTCTCGGGTGGAACTGTCGCACAGGATGTTATCGATGCCAAGACGGGTCCCGGGGTCGTACGGGCACGGTGGCGCGGCCCGCGCACCCGGGAGCGGGCCGTTATCATCGGGCCAGGAGCGGAAGGGGCCCATGGACAAGCGAAGCGGGCGCGGGACCGCACGGCCGCCGGGAATGACGGATGTCGCGCGGGTCGCCGGGGTGTCCGCGCAGACGGTCTCCCGCGCCCTGGCCGGGCATCCGAACGTGCAGGCGGCGACCCGCGCGAAGGTGCTCGCGGCGGTGGAGCAGCTGGGCTACCGGCGCAACAACGCCGCCCGGATGCTCTCCTCCGGCCGCAGCCGCACCATCGGCGTGGTCACCCTCCAGACGAGCTTCTACTCACGCACCGCGCTCACCTCGGGCATCGAGCACGCCGCCCAGACCGCCGGCTACGCGGTGAGCACCGCCACCACCGCCTCGCTGGACACCTCCGCGATCGAGGGCGCGCTCCAGCGGCTGGCCGACCAGCACGTGGAGGGCGTGATCCTCGCGGTGCCGCTGATCCATGTCTCGCGGCAGATCGAGCAGTTGACCGGCGCGGTGCCCACCATCACCATCGACGGCTCGCGCACCTCGGCCACCGAGGTGGTCGCCGTCGACCAGTCGCTGGCCGCCCGGCTGGCCACCCGCCACCTGCTCGACCTCGGCCACGAGACCGTCTGGCACGTCGCCGGGCCGCAGCAGTGGCTCGACGCGGCGAGCCGCGCGGCCGGCTGGCGGGCCGAACTGGAGGCCGCCGGCCGTACGGTGCCGCCGGAGCTGGCCGGCGACTGGTCGCCCGCCTCCGGCTACCGCAACGGCCTGGTCCTGGGGCGGATTCCGGACGTCACCGCGGTGTTCGTGGCGAGCGACGAGATGGCGTTCGGCGTGATCAGGGCGCTGCACGAACTCGGGCGCAGGGTGCCGGAGGACATCTCGGTGGTCGGGGTCGACGACATCGCGCTGGCCGAGTACTGCTCGCCGTCGCTGACCACGGTCGCGCAACCCTTTGCGCGGATGGGGGAGTTGGCGGTGGCGCACCTGGTGCGGGCGATCGCCGAGCCCGGCGCGGCGCCCGAACCCGCCTCTGTGGAACCGGCGCTGGTGGTGCGCGCGAGCACTGCTGCGGCCCGGCCGCGCTGACCTGCCGGGAAGCCCCGGGGCGACCCCGGGCACCCCGGGGTGATCGCTCCCCGCCGGAAGCGGCCACCCCGGGGGCCTTGGGTGTCTCGGGTGTCCCGGGGCGCCCCCGGGCCGGGTCAGACCATCCGCAGCGGCCTGTGCAGCCCGGACAGCGCCAGCAGGTCGACCGGTACGACCTCCTGGGTGCGGTCGTCGACCACCGAGACCCGCACCGCCGGGCTCGGGTTGGCGTCGGTGGTCGCCCGGTCGTCCAGCGCGAACAGCACGTTGACCGGGCGGGCGCCCCCGGCGGCGGCGTGTACCCCGGCGTACCGCAGCACCCGCCAGCCGCCCTCGTCCCAGGAGTCCAGCAGCCCGGACCGTACGATCGGCGAGGACGCCTGCCAGGCGAGCGAGCGCTCCAGCAACTCCACCGACGCCTCGACGGGCACCCGCCCGCCTGGGCCGGACGGCAGCGGGGTGCCGAACACCCGCACCCGCAGCCGCCGCAGCGGCATCCACACCCGGTCCAGGTCCCGGGACAGCGCCAGCAGCGCCGCCGCGGCCGCCGCGAGCACCAGCACCGACCAGCCCGGGTCCCGGGCCAGCCGCGACCACCAGGCGGTGCCCGCGAAGGCCGCGGCCAGCCCGGCGGCCAGCACCGCGCCCGCCCGCAGGAACGCGCGCGCCCCGATCGGGCCCTCGTCGCGGGCGCTGCACCCGCACGAGGACTGCGGCGCGGTCGCCTTCGCGTAGCCGAGATAGCCGGTGAAGCCCGCCCCGAGCAGCGCGGTCGCCGCGCCGGGCAGCACCGTGCCCGGGACGGCCAGCAGGCCCGCGGCGGCGGCGAGTTCGGCGGCGCCGACCGCGCGCAGCGCGAACGCCGCCCGGTGGCCGTTGCCGAGCACCCGCACCAGCACGGTGTTCGCCGCGACCTGCGCGGTGCGCCGGCCGAACAGCTTGGCCGCCCCGGTCGCCGCGAGCAGTACACCGCACACCAGGGGAGCGAGGTCGAGGATCATCGCGCCGCCCCTCAATGCCCGACCGTGACGCGGGCGATGTCCACCGAGTCGTCCGCGGGCCGCCACGCGCCGAGCACCTGCGCGGTCTGCCCGATCCGCACCCGGGTCAGGTCCGGCGTGAGCGAACCGCCGAGGTAGGACGCGGTGGTCGTCTCGGGCACGATCCGGCCCACCACGGCGTGGTTGCCGTCGCCGTGGGTGAGGTGCAGGCGGTCCTTGGCGATGCCGCGCACCGTGCAGAACAGGTTGACGATGTTCACCCACACCGCGTCAGCGGCGATGGTGCCGTCGGGCATGTCCACACCCCGCGCGTACAGCCCGTCGCCGACCTCGATCGCCTCGGCGGTGGTGGTGCGCAGCTTCCAGACGCTGGTGGCGTTGGTGAGCTGGATCAGGTGCCGCTCGCCGGTCGAGCCGGCCACTTCCAGCACGGAGCCGTTGATGGCGGTGATCCGGCCCTCGGCGAAGGTCGATCTGGTGATCGCCGGGTCGAGCGACGGGCCGGGTGCGGCGAACGCGGCGTCGGCGTCGAGCCCGCCGAGCGCCGAGGCGCCCACGATGGTGGCCCCGCCGAGCGCGGCGGTGGTCAGGAAGCGCCTGCGGTCGAAGCCGGAACGGCCCCTGGGGTCCTGGTGGTTGCTCATGTCGGTGCTCCTCCTTCCGGGCCGGGTCACTCGTAGATGTAGACCGGCAGCATGCCGGAGCTGAGGCTGCCGATCGCGGAGAAGGCCGCGGGGGTCAGGTCGATCACGCGGTTGGTGCGGCAGCTGCCGTTGCAGCAGGTGGCCTCGCCGCAGAAGCTCTGGGTGCGCGGGCCGCAGTCGGCGACGGTGACGCACACCTGCGCGCCGGAGCACTGGTGCTTGACGTTCATCACCGAGCCGCAGCCGCGCCGCGGGATGCCCTCGCCGCACACGTCGGGCCGGGTGATCGCGTAGCAGGCGGCGGTGGTGTTGGGCCAGGCGGCCATGTGGGAGCTGGACTGGCAGGTGCCGCAGGCGCCGGTGCCGGCGCTGCCGCAGGGGCCCCAGGAGCTGCCGCAGCAGAACCAGGTGCTCTCGCCTGCCCAGAGGCTGGTCGATCCGCAAGCCATGTCGGGTTCCTCTCGACTTCGGGTGGGTTGGGGAGGGGGAGAAAAAATGTCGCGTGCATGACAATTACCTGTACGGCGGTGTCCCGGCGTACGGCCGGAACCGGGTGCGGCGTGCTGGGTGCGGTGTGCCCTGTGCGACGTGCGGTCTGCGACGTGCCCGTGGTGCCTCGTGGAGCCGCGCGCGGCGCCGCGAACAGGCGGCGGCCCGGGAACGGGCGGGCGCCTGCGGCCGTGCCGGGTGGGGACAGTGGGGCGGCAGTGCGGTGGGGCACGGCCATGATGCGCGTTTCTACGCGCGTCCGCCAGAGGGCGGACGCGCGTAGATGACTCCACCGCCCGGTGCGGTGGCCGGAATCGTCATAGCCGTGTCCTTGCCGCCAATCCCCGCCCGCGCCCACCATGGCCGGGTGACCAGCAGCCGGACCGTCTTCGCCGTCTACCCGGACTTCCAGATCCTCGACCTGACCGGGCCGCACGAGGTGTTCACGAACGCCGGCCGGCTGGCGGCCGCCCGCGCCGACGGACCGCGGGCCCGCGCGCCCGGGCGGAGCGTGATCGAGGTGGTCGCGCCCGGGCCCGGCCCGGTCACGTCCAGCAGCGGGCTCGTGGTGACGCCGACCCGGGCCGCCGCCCAGGACGACCGCCCGGTGGACACGCTGGTCGCCGTCGGCGGCCCGGGCGTCCACCGGGTCTGCGGCGACCGGGAGTTCGTCGGATGGTTCGCGGCGACCGCGCGCCGCGCCCGCCGGGTCGCGTCGGTGTGCACCGGCGCGTTCCTGCTCGCCGAGACCGGGCTGCTCGACGGGCGGCGCGCCGTCACGCACTGGACGAAGTGCGCCGCCCTCGCTGAGCGCTACCCGGCCGTCACCGTGGACCCCGACCCGATCTTCGTCCGCGACGGCGAGGTGTGGACCTCCGCCGGGGTCACCGCGGGCATCGACCTCGCGCTGGCCATGGTCGAGGCGGACCACGGCCCCGAGACGGCCCGCACCATCGCGCGCCACCTGGTGATGTTCGTGCAGCGCCCCGGCGGCCAGGCCCAGTTCAGCACCCAGCTCGCCGCGCAGCGCCCGGAGCGCTCCACGCTGCGGGAGGTCCTCGACTGGATCGCCGACCACCTCGGCGAGGACCTCGCGGTGCCGGTGCTCGCCGCCCGCGCCGGGATGAGCGAGCGCCACTTCACCCGCGTCTTCCGCGCCGAGACCGGCCGTACCCCGGCGGCGTACGTCGAACAGGCCCGGATCGAGGCCGCGCGGCGGCTGCTGGAGTCGACCGGCACCACGATCGACGCGGTCGCCCGCAGCTGCGGGTTCGGCACGGTCGAGACGCTGCACCGCAGCTTCAAGCGCCGGGTCCAGGTCACCCCGGGCGAGTACCGACGGCACTTCGCGGCACCCGCGCCCATGTCCGCGGACCGGCCGGCCGACGGGACCGCGCCCGTATCCCGGGACCTGCCGGCGGACGCGGTCGTACCGCCGTTCTGACAGCGGGCGGCCCGGGCGGAGGACCGCACCGGACGCGCCCGAAAATGATCATTACCGAAAGGTATCGCCCGTGCGTATCGTCGTCCCCGTCTTCGACGGCTTCACCTCGCTCGACGCCGTCGGCCCCTACGAGGTGCTGCGGCTGCTGTCCGGCGCCGAGCTGGTCTTCGCCGCGCGGTCCGCCGCGCCGGTCACCGACGACGCCGGCTGGCTGACCGTCGTCCCCACCGCGACCTTCGACGACATCGTGTCCGCCGATGTGCTGCTGGTGCCGGGAGGGCCCGGCGCGCGGCGGAACCTGGACAACGCGGCGCTGCTGGACTGGATGCGCCGCGTGCACGCCACCACCACCTGGACCACGTCCGTGTGCACCGGCTCGCTGCTGCTGGGCGCCGCCGGGCTGCTGGACGGACTCGCCGCCACCACCCACTGGAGCGAGGTCGCGCGGCTGGAGTCCTTCGGCGCCGCCTACACCGAGCAGCGCGTGGTGGAGCAGCCCGGCGGCATCATCACCGCCGCGGGCGTCTCCGCCGGCATCGACATGGCGCTGCGGCTGGCCGAGCTCATCGAAGGCCCGGTGGCCGCCCAGGCGTTCCAACTCGCCATCGAGTACGACCCGCAGCCGCCGTTCGACGCCGGGTCCCCGGCCAAGGCGCCCCAGGAGGCGAAGGACTACCTGGCGGCGCGCTGAGCCGACGGCCCGTGGGAGGGCGCCTGGTGCCGCTGCGCCTGGGACGGCACCGCGGGGATGTCCGGGGCGGGTGAGGGCACCGGTGCGGTGGTGTCCTCACCCGCCCCGCCATTCCCTCCGCCGCTCTCCCCTCCGCCGCCCTCGGCGGCGGTGTCCGGCTCCCCGGTGCGCGGCGGCTGCTCCGCCGCCTGCTCCACCGACTCCACCAGCGGCAGCACCCGTTCGGCGACGCGCTCCCGCAGTGCGATCTCGGTGCGCGTCCTGACCACGCCCGGCAGCCGTATGAGCTGCTGGATGACGTCCTCCAGGTGCGCGTTGTCGCGGGCCACGACCCGGGCGAGCAGGTCGCCGCCGCCGGTGATCGAGAACGCCTCGATGACCTCGGGCACCGCCGCCAACTCCGCGCCGGCCCCGTCGAGCTGGCCCTGCGTCACCTCGATCCGCACGAACGCCAGCACCGGGTGGCCGAGCGCGGCGGGGGAGACCCGCGGGCCCGCGGTGGTGATCACACCGTCGCGCTCCATGCGGTCCAGCCGCGCCTGGAGGGTGCCGCGGGCGACGCCGAGGATGCGGGCGTACTCGCGGACGCTGGTGCGCGGCTGCTTCAGGAGCAGCCGCAGGATACGGGCGTCCAGGGCGTCGACGGGCATGGGCCGGTGGTCCCCTCACGGCTGTGTTCTTGGCATATTCACCGTACCGACGGGCGTGCGGCCGACGATCATTTCGAGCCACCGCCTGGCCGGACGGAAAAGTCCGTCCCGGCGGGAACCGGCGGTCTGTTGACGGAATCTTTATATTCACGGGCAGGAAGCGGCCGGTACGCATAGGCTCCGCCCACGTGCGGGCGTGATCACGCGTGCCCGCGGACGGCGACGACGGTGACCGAGGGTGGGGGGAGTTCGCGGTGTCTTGGGACGGGCAGAACGAGGCCGGGGGCGGCGGGACGCAGGACGCGCGGCCGCCCGGTGACGCGGGCGGTTCAGGGGGCGCGGCGACCCCGGGCGCCCCGCAGACAGGCGGCTACGGTGCCCCCGGCGGGGCCGGCTACGGCGCCCCGGGCGGCTACGGCACCCCCCCGCCGGTCCCGCCCGTGCCGCCGGCGCCCCCCGCGGCGCCCCCGGGACCGCCCACCGCGGGCGGCTACGGCGGCTACGGCGCGTACGGCGCCCCCGCCGGCGGCTTCGGCCCGCCCGGCAGCGGCGCCGGCTTCCCCCTGCCGCCGCCCGCCCCGCCCGCAGCGCCCCGCCCGCCCGCCGACGCGCTGCGGGCCGTCGCGGTCGGCCTGCTCAACCTCAGCGGCCTCGGCCTCGGTTACGCCGCCATGCGCCGCTGGCTGGGCCTCGCGGTCTGCCTGATCGCCACCGCCGTCCTGCTGGTGGTCGCGCTCCCCGCCAAACCGGACGGCGTCGCCGGCGGCGTCCGCTACGGATACCTGGCCTTCCTCCTGCTGGCCGCCGCGCACGGCGCGTGGCGCGGCCTGCGCACCCGCCTGTCCTGGCCGCCGCTGGCCCCGGTCGCCGCCGTCATCGGCCTGGTGCTGCTGGCCGTACCGGCCGGCGGCGTCGTCCTCTACGACCACGCGCGCGACAACGCCATGCAGAAGATGCTGCTGGACCGCCTCGCCGCCGCCGACAGCAAGGTGACCGCCGCCAAGGGCAAGGACTTCGCCACCGCCCAGCCCAACTACACCTCGGCCCTGGACTCCTACCGCGACCTGAAGAAGCACCACTCCGGCTCCAAGGCCGCGAAGCTCGTGCCGGACCGGATGCGGACCTTCTACCGGACCGTCGCCGCCCCCTACGACCAGCAGCAGTACTGCGACGCCATACCGCCGCTGAAGTACCTGCGCAGCGTGCCCGGCACGTTCGGCAAGGACGGCCTCGGCTCGCTCGCCACCTGGCCCGACGACCGCCTGGCGACGTCGCTGTACGAATGCGGCGTGCTCGACCTGGAGAACACCTCGAAGACCACCGCGTCCGGCGGCGACGAGGACGACCTCGCCGACCTGCTCACCACCTTCCCGCAGTCGGCGCAGGCCGCGAAGGTCGAGCCGGCCGTCAGCGGCACGATCGACAAGGCCGTCAAGGCGATCGGCGGCAGCGACCCCTGCGGCGCGACCAGCCGTGTCACCGGCCTCGGCTCCTTCGCCACCACCCTTGCCGACAAGGCGCAGGGCAGCTCCAAGGACGCCCTGACCAAGGACTCCTCGCGCGCCGACAGCCATGTGGAGTCCGGCACCTACGCCTGCGGCGTGCACCAGTACAAGTCCGGCGACTTCGACTCCGCGCTCACCACGATGAACGACTTCACCGACAAGTACCCGCACGACACGCACCACGCGCTGGCCAAGAAGTTCGCCATCGCCGCCGAGATCGCCAAGGAGGAGTCCGCCGCGGGCAAGCACGTGCCCACGATGGCCTCCGGCGGCAGCATCAAACTGATCGTCAGCAACGACAGCCCCGACCCGGTCGAGATCCTCTACACCGGCAAGGTCACCGGCAGCTTCACCCTGCCGGCGTGCAGCAGTTGCTCGGACTACTCCAGCGAGATCAGCGCGCAGGGCAGCGCCTGCCAGGCCAGCGGCAAGCACTACCCGCAGAAGACCATCTACCTGCCGACCGGCACCATCTACTTCCTGCACAAACCGTCGGGTGACTCCTCCGCGACCTCCCACGCGGACTCCGAGACGCTGCGTTCGGGCAGTTACTACACCGACTGCGCCTACACCGTGTCGTCCTACGGCGGTTTCTGACCGTCCGGCCGCGCAAACCGGACCCCCGGCCGCGACCGCGCGCGTCGCGCCGGGGGTCCGCCATGCCCCCACCGGGTGACCCGGGGGCGACGTGGACCGCCGCAGGTACTACTCTCAGCCGCCGTAAAGGCGTCAGTCGGAAGAGGTACGGCAAGTGGCCGGACATGCGTACATCGGGTCGTTCACGTCGGCGGGCGGGCGCGGGCTCACCGCCGCCGAGGTCGACCCGGGCACGGGCGCGCTGACCGCGCTCGGCCACACCGCGGAAGTGGCGAACCCGTCCTTCCTGGCCCTGTCCGCCGACGGCGGCACCCTCTACACGGTCGGCGAGAGCGAACCGGAGGGCACCGCGGCCGCCTTCTCGCTCGCCGACCCGGCCGCCCCCAAGCTGCTCGGCGCGCCCGTACCGGTGCGCGGGGGCTCCCCGACGCACCTGGCGCTGCACCGCGGCCACCTGGCCACCGCCAACTACGCGGCGCCCGGCAGCGTCAGCGTGCTCGCCGTCGAGGAGGGCGGCGCGCTCGGCGCGGTGCGCTGCGTCCTGGAGCACGAGGGCGACGGCCCGAACCGGCAGCGCCAGGAGGCCCCGCACGCCCACGCGGTGGTGCCCGACCCCAGCGGCCGCTGGCTGCTCACCGTCGACCTGGGCACCGACTCGGTCCGGGTCTGCGAACTGGAGCCGTCCGCCGGCGAGCTGGAGGTGGAACGCGAACTCGGCCTGCGCTCCGGCATCGGCCCGCGCCACCTGACCTTCCACCCCCGCGGCGGCCACGCCTACGTGCTGAACGAACTGGACTCCGTCGTCACCGTCTGCCGCTTCGACGCGGACAAGGGCAGCCTGCGGCCGCTCGCCGAGACGCGGGTGCTGCCCGAGGGCGCCACGGGCGACAACTACCCCTCGGAGCTGGTGGTCTCGCCCGACGGCCGCTTCGCCTGGGCCGCCAACCGCGGCCACGACAGCATCGCGGTGCTCCGCCTGGACGACAGCGGCGAGCAGCTCGAACTCCTCGACACCGTGGACTGCGGCGGCTCCTGGCCGCGCCACCTCACCCTCGACCCGTCCGGCACCCGCCTGTACGCCGCCAACGAGCGCTCCGGCGACGTGACCTGGTTCGACGTCGACGAGGCCACCGGGATGCCCGCGCGGTCCGGTGCGCTCCAGCTGCCCGCGGTGTCCTGCGTGCTGTTCGCCTGAGCCGCGCGGCCGTCCGCCCGTCGGCCGCCCGTCAGGCCGCCGGCTCGCCCCTCGGGCCGCGGCACCGTACGTCCTGCGCACGGCGCGGGCGCCCCCTCGGCAACCCGGGGAGGCGCCCGCGCCGTTCGCGTCCTGGCGGCCCTGTGACGGGCCGCTACTGCTGCTGCGCGCCGCCCGGCTGGGCGGGCTGGAGCGCGATGCCCAGCGCCGTGGCGTACTGCGTCACCACGAGCTTGCCGACGGCCGGGTACGGCCCCAGCGCGTCGGCGCCCGAGCAGCCCGCCTCCTCCGCCGCGGTGTGCAGCAGCTGCGGGGCGATCTCCGGGCCGATCAGGCACGGCGCCAGCGCCAGCGTGGAGGAGCCCGAGGCCCGCAGCTGCTCGGCGGTGGTCGCGATCGCGCCGTCCACGTCCAGCGCCGCGGCCAGCACCGGCACCGCGAGCCGCGCGGCCAGCAGCAGCCCGGTCACGCCGGCCGCCTGCGCCGCCTCCTCGCCGCCCACCGTGGCCAGGATGATGCCGTCGGCCGCCGTGGCGACCGTGAACAGCCGGGCGCGGTCGGCGCGCGCGAGCCCCGCCTCCGACAGCCGCACGTGCAGCGCCTCGGCGAGCAGCGGGTGCGGGCCGAGCACGTCGGTCAGCTCCACCTGGGCCTTGCTGTCGACCACGGCCTGCCTGATCCGGCGCAGCGCCGCCGCCTCGGGGCCGGCCAGCAGGGGCACCACGACCGCCGAGGTGTCCTCTCCGGGCCGTTCGACCGCCAGCTGGTCGAGAACGCCGCGCAGCGACGGGAAGTCGCCCAGTTCGCCGTCCTCGCCGTCCACGAAGGCGATCCGGGGGTCGAGCCCGGACAGCTCCGAGCGGGCGATGCTCACGACCTCCTCGGCCAGGCTGAGCGCCGCTGCGGTCGGGGTGCCCGGCACGGCGAGGACCAGCGCCGGGGAACCCTCGGGCGCGCTGAGCGCCTCCGGGCGGCGGTGTCGTCCCGGCTGGCGCGGACGCGGCATTCGAACGGGGAGGCCGGAGGCGGGCCCTGTGGCATTGCTCATGGCGACGCATGCTAACGCGTTGCGCCGCCTCCTTGTTCGCCCGGGTGCGAAGGAGGTCGGACCTGCCCGGAAGTGTCCGTTTCGACGGCGGGGTGTGACGGGCGGTACGCCTGGGGTGCCCCGAACGGCGGCTGCCCCGCGGCCGGGGCCCTACGGTTCCGGTCGTGCCCGCGGCGGCGTCCGCGGGCGCTCCGCCACCGTGACCGAGAGCAGGCCCGGGTCGGCGGGCAGCGGCAGCGGGCCCTGCCGCAGGGCGTCCGCGATCAGCAGCGCGCCGTCCAGCGGGTCGCCCGCGGCCGGCACCAGGGCGGCCCCGGGCAGCAGTCCGGCCGCCTGCTGCCGCAGCGGGCCGAGCAGCGGCTCGCCCATCCGGAACAGCCCGCCGGCCAGCGCCACGTCGACCGGGCCGGGGCCGGGCCGTACGGCGGCGGCCGCCTCGAGGATGTGCGCCGCGGCCTGCCGCAGGATGCCCTCGGCCACCGGGTCGCTGCCGCAGTGCCGGGCCACGTCGGGCGCGAAGGAGGCGAGCACGGCGGCGCGGTCGGGCCGCGGGTAGAGCTGCCCCGGCAGCGTGTCCAGCGGCCCGAAGCGCTCCCGGGCCGCGGCCAGCAGCGCCGTGGAGCCGCCGGCGCGCCCGTCGTGGGCGCGCATGGCCGCGTCCAGGCCCGCGCGGCCGATCCAGGCGCCGCCGCCGGCGTCGCCCAGCAGATGGCCCCAGCCGTCCGCGCGCCGCCAGCCGCCGCCGTCCGCGCCGGTGCCCAGCGCGATCATCCCGGTGCCCGCGGCCACCACCACGCCGGGGCGCAGCCCGAGCGCGCCCGCGTACGCCGTCACCGCGTCGCCGGCCAGCGCGAGGTGCCGTACCCCGAAGGCGTCGGCGAGCGCGGCCGGCAGGTGGGCGCGCAGGTCGTCGCCGAGCGTGGCCATCCCGGCCGCGCCGACACAGGCCGCCGCGATCCGCTCGGCCCCGGCGGACGCCATCAGCTCCGCGGCCAGCGGCCGTACCCGTGCCAGCAGGCTCGCCGCGTCGATGCCGTGCGGGCCGGTGACCGCGGGGCGGTCGGCCGCGGCCACGGCTGCGCCCGCCGGCGCACCGGCGGGCGCGAGTCCGACGCGTACGCCCGAGCCGCCGGAGTCGATCCCCAGCACCCACGGGCCGGCGCCGTCCGCGCCCGGCTGCCCGAAGGACTCCCGCACGTGTCAGCCGAGCCCGCGCGAGTCCTGCTTGAGCGCGGTGTCCACGGTGAGCGCGGACGCCACGACCATGCTCAGCAGCGGGTCGGCCAGCTGCCGGTGGATCTGGAGGACGTAGTTGTCGGCGGTGGTGAACATCGTCTTCGCCAGGCCCTCCCACGTCTTGGTGATCCGGCCGATCTCGGTGTCGGTGTGGTCCACGATGGCGAAGTTCCAGGCCCGCCAGTTCTCGGCCTTGATCGCGCCTATCTGCTGGCCGTTGTACATGAAGCCGAACTTGATCTTGCCGAAGGCGTTCTGCTGGACGATCTCGCCCAGCGGCTCGCCGTTCGCCCGGTGCACCTGCACCTTGGACTTGATCAGCTTCGCCGGGCGGGTGAGCACCAGCTGCGGCACGCCCTGCGCGTCGCGCACCTCCAGCTTGTGGGTGAGGAACTGGTCCACGCTGGAGACGAAGCGCAGCACCTTCTTCGCGGTGCTCTGGCCGACCTCCACCACCGAGCCGAGGGTCCGGCCGTTCTGATCGAAGACGGTGTACTCGTTGACCAGCTCGATCAGCTTCGCCTTCTGGTTCACCACCAGGACCGGCTCGGTGAACAGGGTGCCGCCGCCGTAGCCGGGCGAGGCGACGCCCGCCTGGCCCTGCACCTGGTGCTGGATGCGCGCGGGGTCGGGCGAGCGGCTGACGTCCAGCTCCCAGGCGCTGCCGCCCTCCTGCGAGGGCTTCTGCTGGCCCGGGACCTGGCCGGGGTTGGTGTGCTCGGTCCACTGGGCGCCGTCCCAGTACCGCAGCAGATTCGGAGTGCCCTGCGGGTCGGCGTACCAGCCGGCCGGGGTGTTGGAATGCGTCGTCACCCGGGCAGACTACCCCGCGGCCCGGCTCAGGGCAGTTGCCAGTCCACAGGCTGACTGCCCTGCTGCACGAGCAGGTCGTTGGCCCGGCTGAAGGGGCGCGAACCGAAGAAGCCGCGGTCCGCCGACATCGGCGAGGGGTGCGCGGACTCGATCGCGGGCAGCGGGCCGAGCAGGGGGCGCGCGTTGCGGGCGTCGCGGCCCCACAGGATCGACACCAGCGGGCGGCCGCGGGCGGCCAGCGCCCGGATCGCCTGCTCGGTCACCTGCTCCCAGCCCTTGTCGCGGTGGGCGGCCGGGCGGCGCGGGGCCGTGGTCAGCGCCCTGTTGAGCAGCAGTACGCCCTGCCGCGTCCAGGGGGTCAGGTCGCCGTTGGAGGGCCGGGGCGCGCCGAGGTCGCTGTGCAGCTCGCGGAAGATGTTCTCCAGGCTGCCCGGCAGCGGCCGCACGTCCGGCGCGACGGAGAAGCTCAGCCCGACCGCGTGCCCCGGCGTCGGGTACGGGTCCTGGCCGACGATGAGCACCTTCACCTCGTCGAAGGGCTGCTGGAAGGCGCGCAGCACGTTGGCCCCCGAGGGCAGGTACGTACGGCCCGCGGCGATCTCGGCGCGGAGGAAGTCCCCCATCGCCGCGATCCGGTCCGCCACGGGCTCGAGCGCCTTCGCCCAGCCCGCCTCGACAATCTCGTCCAACGGTCGCGCAGTCACAGTCCGTCACTCTACTGGCTCAACCCCCCTGCCCCGCACCCGAGTCCACGATCCACGCCCCGGGCGGCAGCGCGCGCGGGGCCCGAACTCCGTGGTCCGGGCGGCGCCGATCGGCAGCCGCGACCGCGGCCGGGTCAGGCGGGTTTGAGGGGGGTGGCGGCGTCGGGGAGGCCGGCCGGCTCGCGCGGGTCCTGCGCGCAGGGCGGCACCCCCAACTGCCAGTCCAGGCGGTAGCGCTGGAACAGCTCCGACCGCAGCCGCGCCACCGGCATCGGCGCGCCCGGCAGCAGCAGCGCCACGGTCGCGCCCATCAGCAGCGCGCGCAGCAGCCGGTACTCCTCCCGCGCGGTCTCCGAACCCCACCGCACCACGGCCTCCTCCAGCAGTGCCGCCAGCCGCTGCTGCTCCGGGCACTGGATGAAGCCCTCGTCGGCCAGGATCTGGGACATGTGGATGCGCATCAACTTGGTGTGCGTGACGGTCAGCCCGAGGATCGCGTCGATCGCGCGGGCCAGCACCTCGTCGCCGTCGGCCGGCTCGGGTTCGGCCGCCAGCGCCGCGGCCAGCTCCCGATTCATCAGCCGGTGCACCGCGGACTGCACCAGCGCCCGTTTCCCCGAGTAGTAGTACGACACCAGGCCGCGGGCGGAACCGGCGCGTTTGGTGATGTCGGCCAGCGTCGTGGCCTCGTAGCCGCGTTCCTCGACCAGCTCGACGGTCGCCTGCAACAGGCGTTCGCGCGAACGCTGTCGCATCGCTTCATTGACCGATGCGCTGCGAGGGGACATGATGAACTCCTGCGTTGACTGGCTCTGAGCCAATATACTCAACGCGGCTCGCCGGGCCAGATAGTGGCGGGTGTACGGGGATCGGGCGTCCGCTCCGACGACACGGGGGATCGTCGGAGCGGACGCCCGGTTGTGCCGTTCTACGGTCCGTTGCCGCCCGCTTCCTGGCGCCCGGCCCCGGCGTCCTGACGCGCGCCGGACGAGGCCGGCGGGTCCAGCAGGGCCAGCAGCGCGTCGGGCCGGTCCGCGACCGGCAGCGGGTCCACCAGCAGGAACCGGCACCCCAGCGCCGTCGCGCCGCCGTCGGCCTGCGCGCTGTCGCCGACCATCACCGTCTCGCGGGCCGCCTCGCCGCCGGCGCCGAGCGCGTCGAGCGCCACCTGGAACAGCCGCGGGTCGGGCTTCTGCACCTCGTGCTCGTAGCTGAGCACGAAGGCGTCGACGAGGTCCGCCACGCCGTGCACCCGGAAGACCGGCCGCAGGTCCCACCCGATGTTGCTCACCACCGCCACCGGCACCCCGCGCTCGCGCAGTGCGGCCAGTACCCGCGCGGTGTCCGGGTACGGCTGCCACGCCGCCGGACTGCGGTGCCGCTCGTACAGCGTGTCGTGGATGTCCCAGGGCAGGCCCGCCGACCGGGACAGGGCCGTGTACGCCGCCTGGTGCCGCTCCGCGGTGAGGTCCCGGGTCTGCCACAGCTCGGTCAGCTCCGCCGGCAGCGCCTCCGGTGGCGCCCCGCCGGGCTGCGCCCCCGCCCGCTCCAACTCCCGTGCGTACGTGGTGACTTCGTTGTCCGTCGCCTCGACGCCCTCGGCCGCGAGTGCGCCCCGGAGCCAGCGCTCGCAGGGCTCGATCCGGAACAGGGTGCCCGAGAAATCGAACATGACCGCCTTGATGGTGCCTCCCCGGTAGTGGTCGCTGGGTCCAGCATTCCAGACGCGTTCCGCGGCGGTTCGGATGCTCGGCGGGTGGGGCGGTGCGGGCCGGCCCGGGACGGCCGCGGACGGTCGCGGACGGTCCCGGCCGGTTCAGGTCAGGGCGTGCAGGCCCGGGCCGAAGGTGATGATCAGCGGCACCGCGGGGACCAGCAGGGCCAGCACCGTCAGGCGCAGCCGCTGCGCGACCGGCAGCCGCGGGGCCGGCGCCAGCAGGCGGTTGACCCGGCCCGGCAGTTCGGCCAGCGGCTGCGGGGAGGGGCCGAAGACACCGCGGGGTTCGTTGAGTTCCACCAGTGCCAGGGCCGTGGTGAGCCGGCCGAAACGGCGCGAGGCGGTGTCGTCGGCGGCCAGTTCGACCAGGTGGTGCACCTGGTCGCGGAAGGCGGCGAAGACCGGGACCTGGGGGAAGCCGCCCGCGAGCGCGCCCGCGCAGTGCAGCAGCAGGTCGTGGCGGGCGCGGGCGTGGCCCTGCTCGTGGGCGAGGACGGCGTCGAGCTGGCGGCCCTTGAGTCGGCCCAGCGCGGCGGTGGTGATCACCAGTTGCGGCCGCGCGCCCGACAGCCACCACGCGTCGCAGCGGTGGTCCTCCAGTACGACCAGCCGCTCGCCGGGCGGCACCGTCTCCCCGGGGAGCCGCGGCGAGCGCACCTGGAGTTCGGCCCGGCGGGAGCGGCGCCGGCCGCGTGCGGCACGCACCTCGCGGGTGAGCATCGCGGCGGTCCACACGCCGCCGAGGGCGAGCGTGACCGCGAGGGTGCCCGCCCAACGGCCGTACCCGGCCAGCCCGTAGGCGTCCTCGACGCCGTGCGGCGCGAACGCGAAGACATGGCCGCGCACCGCCGCCCAGGCGGCGGACGCGGTCAGCGCCATCGCGGACACGCAGCACAGCAGCACCGCGGCGACGACGCACTGCCACACCCACAGGGCGAGTACCGGCTCGCGCTCGGGCCATTCGGCACGGGCGAGCAGACGCGGCGCCATCGCCGCCGCAAGTGCGCCGAGAACCAGCAGCACACACGGGACCGTCATGCCGATCACCCTAGGAGCCGCCCCGCGCACTGTGACGCGGCAAGGACGCCGATGTGACGTACAACTCATTGCGCCCTGCCGCCTTTGGCCACGGCACCACGCCGCCGCCCCACTGCGGGACTGCCGCACTACAGCAGGAGCAGCATCACGAGCATGCCGAGGGCCATGGACACCCGGCAGGCGGCCGCGACTTCGGCGGAGTGCCGCAGCGGGGCGGGTCCGCTCGCGCCGCCGCCGCCGGGGCCGGGTGTGCCGGGTGCGCCGGGTATGAGGGCGCCGGTGGCCGGCAGGGGCGGGAAGGCGAGGCGGACACCGGCGCGCAGGACGTAGGCCGCGAAGTAGGCGAGGAGCAGGCCGGTCGCCGCCGGGGTGCCCGCGCCGCCCATCGCCATGGCGTGGCCGTCGCCCGGGGGTGCCTGGGCCATGGCCACGGCCATGTAGACCATCGCGGCCGAGCAGACCACGTGGTGCACCCGGTGGCCGGCGGCATGGGTGCCCGGGAGCAGGGCGCGCAGCGCGGCGGCCGCGTAGACGACCGCGAAGACCGGGGCGACCCAGCGGTGCGGGTCGAGGACGGAGGCGGGCACCGCCATCACCGCCATGCCGGCGCCCATCACGGCCTCGCCCCGGTCCTTCGCCCGCGCGAGGCAGGACGCGGCCGACGCGGCGCTCAGCGCGACGAGGAGCCATGCCACCAGCAGCGGTTCGCCCATCGGTGCTCAGCCCCCCGTTCTTCTCTTCGCCCTGCCGCCCCGTTCGTCCGTCCGTTCGGGTCCTACCCGGCCCCGCGGGCGCGCAGACGAGCGCGCGGGAGTGCCCGGGGGAGTGCGCGCCGCCCCACGCGCGCCCCCAGCCCCCAGACCCCGACCCTCGGCCCCCGGCCCCGCGCGGCCGGTGTGATGTCGTTCCGATGCCTGCGCGGGCCTCGGCCGCGGCGCCCGCCTTCGATAATCTGACCGGCATGGACACCGCATCCCTCAGCTTCCGTCCCGCGACCGCGGCCGACGTGCCCGCCCTCGTGGACCTGGTCGAGTCCGCCTACCGGGGCGACGCGAGCCGCGCCGGGTGGACCACCGAGGCGGACCTCCTCGAGGGGCAGCGCACCGACCCGCAGGGCGTGCTGGACGTGGTGGAGAAGCCCGACAGCATGATGCTGGCGGTGGAGCGCGACGGCGGGCTCGTGGCCTGCTGCCAGCTCGAACACCGCGGGCCGCACGCCTACTTCGGGATGTTCGCGGTCCGCCCGAAGCTCCAGGGCGCGGGCCTGGGCAAGCTGATCATCGCCGAGGCCGAACGGGTGGCCGCCCAGGAGTGGGGCGTGTCCGAGATGCACATGACCGTGATCAGCGCCCGCGAGGAGCTGATCGCCTGGTACGTGCGCCGCGGCTACGCCCGCACCGGCGAGATGTCGCCCTTCCCCTACGGCCAGGAGCGGTTCGGCCTGCCGACCCGCGACGACCTGGAGTTCGAGCTGCTGACCAAGCGGCTCGGCTGACGGGCAAGGGCGCGATCTCGGCCGCGCCGGCCGCCGCGGCCGGCACGGTCTCCGCGCCCGCCGGTTCGACCGCACCTCGCCCGGGCCGGCCGGTACGACCGGCACCGCGCCCGCGGCTCACAGCCGGCCGGACTCCGTGACGCGCCGCAGGAACTCCCGGGTGCGCTGCTCGCGCGGGGCACCGAACACCTCGGCCGCGGTGCCGCGCTCCAGGACCACCCCGCCGTCCAGGAAGCACACCTGGTCGGCGACCTCGCGGGCGAACGCCATCTCGTGGGTGGCGATCACCATCGTCATGCCCTGCTCTTTGAGGTCGCGGACCACCGACAGGACCTCGCCGACCAGTTCCGGGTCGAGCGCGGCGGTGATCTCGTCCAGGAGCAGCAGCCGCGGCCGGGTGGCGACCGCGCGCAGCAGCGCGACCCGCTGCTGCTGGCCGCCGCTGAGCCGGTCGGGGTACTCCCGGGCGCGGTCGGCCAGGCCCAGCCGCTCCAGCAGCTCCTTGGCGCGGGCCTCGGCCTGCGCCCGGGGCTCCTTGTGCACACGGCGCGGCGCGAGCGTGATGTTGTCCAGCACCGTCATGTGCGGGAAGAGGTTGTACGCCTGGAAGACGACGCCGATCCGGCGCCGTACGTCGTCCACGTCGGCGCGCGGGTCGGTGATCTCCTCGCCGTCGAGGAAGATCGCCCCGTCGTCCACCTCCTCCAGCAGGTTCGCGCACCGCAGCAGCGTGGACTTGCCGGAGCCGGAGGCGCCGATGAGCGCGGTGACGGTGTGCGCGGGCACCTCCAGGGCGATGTCGCGCAGCACCACGCTGCCGCCGTAGGTCTTGCGTACGGCCTCCAGCCGCAGCACGGGCGCGGCGTCCTCGGGGGCAGCGGACGGCTTCGCCGCCGCGGCGCCCTCCGCCGCGTCCAGCGGGTCCGTCGCGCTCATACCGCGCCTCCCTGCGACTGCCGCCGGTTCATCCGCGCGGCCACCCAGTCGGTGAAGCGCGTCATGGGGATGGTGATCACCACGAAGATCAGGCCCGCGATGACGTAGGGCGTGTAGTTGAAGTCGCGGCTGGCGATGATCTGCGCCGCGTAGACCGCGTCCACCGCGCCGCCGATCGAGACCAGGCCGGTGTCCTTCTGGAGGGAGACCAGGTCGTTGAGGAGCGGGGGCACCACCCGGCGCACCGCCTGCGGCAGCACGACGTGCCGCATCGCCTGCGCGTTGCTCAGGCCCAGCGAGCGGGCGGCGGCGCGCTGGCTGGGGTGCACGCTCTCTATGCCGGCGCGGAACACCTCGGCCACATAGGCGGTGTAGGTCAGGCAGAGCGCGAAGGCGCCCAGCAGCACCGGGTTGTTGGTCACCCCGGTCAGCCGCAGCGCCGGGATGCCGAAGACGCACAGCAGGATGCAGATGATCAGCGGCAGCCCGCGGAAGAAGTCGACATAGGCCGTCGCCAGGGCGCGGACGGGGAAGAACACCGGGCCGCGCAGGGTGCGCAGCAGGGCCATCAGCAGCCCGGCGACCAGGACGACCGCCCCGCACACCACCAGCAGCCGCAGGTTCAGCCACAGGCCGTGCAGCACCGGGTGCAGCGAGATCCGCGCGTAGTGGGCGTCGAAGAACGTCTGCCGGGTGCGGTCCCAGCCGGGCGAGTTGACGATCAGCGCGTACAGCACGGCCGCCGTCGCCGCCGTGCTGGCGGCGGCGACGGCGAAGGCGCGGCGGGTGCGGCGGCGACGGTAGCGCTCGCGGGCCAGCCGCCGCGCGGAGGGCCGGTACGGGTCCGCGCCCGCCTTGGCCGGGCCGCCCTCCCGATCGTCCGCCCGCTGGTCCTGGACGGTCACTTGAGCACCGGGGCGTCCACCGCGTCCGACAGCCACTTCTTCTCCAGAGCGGCCAGCGTGCCGTTCGAGCGGAGCGTGGTGACCGCCTGCGAGACGCAGGAGGTGAGCTTGCTGCCCTTGTCCAGCACCAGGCCGAACTGCTCGGCGGCGGCGCCCTTGGTGCCGGTGGTGGCGAACTGCCCGACGACGGTGGCCGTGGGGATCTCGGAGCCGGTGATGTAGAACGCGGTCGGCAGGTCGACCACGATGCCGTCGACCTGGCCGTTCTTCAGGGCGGCCACGGCGAGGTCGTTGCGCTGGAAGACGGCGGGCTGCTTGGTCGGCTTCACGACGTCGTCGATGACGTCGAGGCTGGTGGTGCCGACCTGGGCGCCCAGCTTCGCGTTCTTCAGGTCGGCCAGGGAGTGCGCCCCGGCGATCTTCGACCCCTTGGGTGCCACGACGGCCTGCCGCACGTCGTAGTAGCCGGGGGAGAAGTCCACCGTCTTGCGGCGCTCGTCGGTGATGGAGACCTGGTTGATGTCCACGTCGAAGGACTTGGCACCGGGGGAGAAGGCGCTGTTGAACGGAACCTTCTGCCACACCACCTGGTCGGCGCCGTAGCCGAGTTGCTTGGCCACCGCGTAGGCGACGGCCGACTCGTAGCCCTTGCCGTTGGACGGCTTGTCGTCCACGAACCAGGGGGCGTACGCCGGGTTGTCGGTGCCGACGGTGAACTTGCCGCCGGTGTGGGTGGCGAGCGAGGCGGGGCGGCACGCGGCGGCGCCCGAGGTGCTTGCCGAGGGTGCGGCGCTCGCCGAGGAGTTGTCGTCGTCCTGCGGGGCGCAGGCGGCCAGGGCCAGGGCGAGCAGGGCGGCCGCGGCGAGGGCCGCGCCGTGCCGGGACGGAGAGATCGCGGGGCGCATGGCGGGACCTTGGCACCCGGGCGGCCGGTCTGTCCACGCGATTGGGCACTCCGTCCGGATGCCGGACCATTGTGTCCGCGATGTTTCAACAGGCGGGCGCGTCCGGGCGCGGTCGGTGGCCGCACCGCGGCGCGCGGTGACCGCGGCCCGCGCCGGGCGTCGCGGGCCGGGCGCCGCGGGGTCTGCGCGCAGATCCGGGCGCTCAGATCCGGTCCGCTTCTTCTTCTTTCAGGTCGCGGCCGAGCGCGGGCGGCAGGTCGGTGGCGGCGCCGTCCAGCCGCAGCGCGCGCACCAGGGCCCAGTCCTGCGGGGTGTTGACGCTCCAGGCCATGACGGCGATCCCGGCGTCGTGGCAGCGGCCGACGACCTCCAGGGTGAGCCGGGTGAGGTCGAGGCTGACCAGGCGGGCGCCGACCGCCTGGGCGCGCGGCACGAGGTCCGGGCCGAGCTCACTGGCGACCAGTACGGTCGCGGCCCCGGGCAGCAGGGCGTGGATCTCTGCGAGCGCCTCGTCGTGGAAGGACAGCACGCTGACCCGGCCGGTCTCCTCGCGTTCGCGCAGCACCGAGGCGAGCACCCGTGCGGCGGCGACGTCCTTGATCTCGGCCTGGACCGGGCACCTCACCGCGTCGAGGACCTCCTCGAAAACGGGCACCTGCTCGCCGAGCCCCGCGTCCAGGCGGCGGATCTCGGCGAGGGTGAGGTCGCGGATCGGCCCGGCGCCGTCGGTGGTGCGGTCCACGGTCGCGTCGTGCATGACCACCAGGGCGCCGTCCTGGCTCAGGTGCAGGTCCAGTTCGATCTGGTCCACGCCTTCGCGCTCCGCGCGGCGGAAGGACCGCAGGGTGTTCTCCGGCTCGACGGCCATGACCCCGCGGTGGCCCACAGTCAGGAAGCTCATGACGGCACCCTAGTGCGCGGGTGCGGCCGGGCGGTGACCGTGCGGTGGCCGAGGGGTTCTTCGGCTGCACACCTGGGCGCGCGCCGCAACTTTTAGCGACCCATCCTGGCATCGAACCGTAAAATCAACGGCTTTCGGCGGCTTGGGCAGGACGTTTTCAAGGGGGTGGCCTTGAAGGCGGGGCCCGGGCGTGACTACGCTGTTCGCACGACAGTTTCTTTCGTGGAGGAGGGGTCATGGGCGAAGTTCTTTCGTCGAAGGTGGCAACCGGAGGCGGGATATCCGGCGACGGCGTGCTCGGGCACCCTCAGTGGCCGGTGCTGAAGCAGGCCGTCGAGGCGATCCGGCCGTGGCAGAAGAAGGACGGCTCGATCGACTTCGACGCCGAGGACGCGCCCTCCCGCGACGACGCCGCCCGGACCCTGGGCCGCGTCGTGGACGCCCTCGAACAGCTCGCCCCCCTGCTGCCGCACGACGCGGCCTACCACCGCGCGCTCGCCACCGACCTGCGCCGCTGGGCCGACGGCGGCTTCGCGGTACCGGACTTCCTGGACTCCCTGCTGGCCTTCCAGCCCGCCGCCGACCGGCGCGACGGCCTCCAGCACCTGGTCGTCTTCCCGATGTACACCCAGAACGGCAACCCGGACCGCAACCTGGAGGCCGTCGTCTTCCGCGTGGTGTGGCCGGAGTGGCTCGCCGAGCTGGAGCGCACCCGGTACGACAACCCGCTGTTCGTGCCGATCACCTTCGAGGACTTCACCCCCGGCTACGACACCAACTCCGCGGTGCTCTTCCCCGAGACCGTCGCGGTCCGCAGCGTCCCCGAGCGCTGGACCTGGGGCGCGATCTTCTGCGACCGCGAGGCCGCCCGCTTCCGCGCCGTGACCTCCGCCGCCGTGGACACCCTCGGCCTGGAGCTGCCCGAGGAGGCCGCCCGCCTGGTCGAGGACCAGCAGCTCGCCCAGCAGACCTACGTGCTGTGGGACATGATCCACGACCGCACCCACAGCCACGGCGACCTGCCGTTCGACCCGTTCATGATCAAGCAGCGCGCCCCGTTCTGGATGTACGGCCTGGAGGAACTGCGCTGCGACCTGACCTCCTTCAAGGAGGCGGTCAAGCTCCAGGCCGAGGGCCACCCGATGGGCCTGGGCGTGCAGTACGCGATCCTCTTCGACCGGCTCTTCCGCTTCCCGGTCACCGGCGAGCGGGTCCGCAACTACGACGGCCTCGGCGGCCAGCTCCTCTTCGCCTACCTGCACAAGCACGACGCCGTACGCTGGACGGACAACACCCTGCACATCGACTGGGAGCGCGCCCCCCAGGTCACCAACCAGCTGTGCGGCGAGATCGAGGCCCTCTACCGCGACGGCATCGACCGGCCCAAGCTCGTGCACTGGCTGGCCGCCTACGACCTGGTCGCGACCTACCTGTCCCCCCACCCCGGTTCCGTCTGGGCCAAGGGCGCCGGTGCCCTGGACCTGTCGCTCCCGCCGCGCAAGCTGGTGGACGACGTGCTGCCGGACGAGTTTCCGCTCAGCATGTTCTACGAGGCCCTTGCCAAGAAGCTCCGTGAGGTGATCGCCTCGACCAAGGGGATCACCGGCGACAGCGCGCTGCGAGGTGCCGCGTGACCGGTGCCAGCGAGGAGGCGGAGATGACGACCGAGACGTACGCGGGAGGGCTCGACGGCGCGGTGATCGCGGTCGCGGGCGCGGGCGGACCGGCCGGCCGGGCGGTGCTCCAGCGGCTGGCCCGGGCCGGCAGCCATGTGATCGCCGCCGACGCGGACCCCGAGCGGCTCGCGCAGGCGGTCGACGCCGCGCGCTACGACGCGGGCGGCGCGGACATCACCGGCGAGGTGGTGGACCTGCTGGACCTGGACGGCACGCGGGAGTGGGCCGGGCGGATCGAGAAGGCCCACGGCCGGGTCGACGGCCTGGTGCACCTGGTCGGCGGGTGGCGCGGCTCCGCGACCTTCACCGAGACCGACCTCGCCGACTGGGACCTGCTGCACGACCTGCTGGTGCGCACCGTGCAGCGCACCACGCTCGCCTTCCACGACGGCCTGCTGCGCAGCCCCGGCGGGCGCTACGTCCTGATCAGCGCCGCCGGCGCGAGCGCGCCCACCGCCGGCAACGCCGCCTACGCGGCGGCCAAGGCGGCGGCCGAGGCATGGACGCTGGCGATGGGCGACTCCTTCCGCAAGCTCGGCGGCGAGAATCCCACTGCGGCGGCCACTGTCCTGGTGATCAAGGCGCTGGTGCACGATGAGATGCGGGCCCAGCGCCCGAACGCCAAATTCGCCGGCTTCACCGACGTACGCGACCTCGCCGACGCGATCGCGGACGTCTGGCACGCAAGCCCCCAGCAAGTGAACGGGACCCGACAGTGGCTGACGCCCCGACCGTGACCGACCCTCTCGACCCCGCCGCCCCCGGCGGCCGCACCGACGCCGTACGGCGGCACGACCCGGACATCCGGGGCTTCGCCAGCGACAACTACGCCGGGGTGCACCCCGAGGTGCTGGCCGCCCTCGCCCTGGCCAACGGCGGGCATCAGGTGTCCTACGGCGCCGACGCGTACACCGACCACCTCCAGGAGCTCTTCCGCGGCCACTTCGGCCCCACCGCGGAGGTCTTCCCGGTCTTCAACGGCACCGGCGCCAATGTCACCGCCCTCCAGGCGGTCACCGAGCGCTGGGGCGCGGTGGTCTGCGCGGAGTCCGCACACATCAACGTGGACGAGTGCGGGGCGCCCGAGCGCGTCGGCGGGCTGAAGCTGCTCACCGTGCCGACGCAGGACGGCAAGCTCACCCCCGAGCTGATCGACCGGCAGGCGTACGGCTTCGAGGACGAGCACCGCGCGCAGCCGCAGGTGGTGTCGATCACCCAGAGCACCGAACTGGGCACCTGCTACACGCCCGAGGAGATCAGGGCGATCTGCGACCACGCCCACGCGCTGGGCATGGCCGTGCACATCGACGGCGCCCGGATCGCCAACGCCGCCGCGAGCCTGGACCGGCCGCTGGCCGCCTTCACCACCGAGGCGGGCGCGGACATCCTGTCCGTCGGCGGCACCAAGAACGGCCTGCTGCTCGGCGAGTGCGTGGTCGTGCTCAACCCCGAGCGGGTCCGCGCGCTCAAGCACCTGCGCAAGCTGTCCATGCAGCTCGCCTCCAAGATGCGCTTCGTGTCGGTGCAGTTCGAGGCGCTGTTCGCAGGCGACCTGTGGCTGCGCAGCGCCTCCCACGCCAACGCGATGGCCCGCCGGCTGGAGCGCGCGGTGAGCGGCATCGACGGCGTGACGGTCACCCAGCGGGTGCAGGCCAACGCGGTGTTCGCGCTGCTGCCCCGCGAGGTCAGCGAGCGGCTCCAGAAGCGCTACCGCTTCTACTTCTGGGACGAGGCGACCGGCGAGGTGCGCTGGATGTGCTCCTTCGACACCACCGAGGCGGACGTGGACGGCTTCGCCGCTGCCATCGCCGAGGAGATGTAGGCCGGCTGAGGCGGCCCGCGACCCCGCGACCACCGCGCGACGGCCGGCCGCATGGATATGCTGTCGCATGCAAACTCATTGACCGACGGGTCGGTGGCTCCGTAGGCTCCCCACCATGGAGCCCGTACCGGAGACCGCCGACCCGTCGGCGTATCTGCGCGCCGACGATGTCATCGACCACGGCCACCCGCAGGTCCTGCGCACCGCCGCACTGCTGCGCGCCGGCGCGCCCGGACCGTATGAATATGCGGAAGCGGCGTACACCTACGTACGCGACGAGGTGCCGCACACCTTCGACAGCGGCGACGACCGGGTGAGCCTGCGCGCCTCGGAGGTGCTGGCCACCCGCAACGGCATCTGCTACGCCAAGTCCCACGCCCTGGTGGCGCTGCTGCGCGTCGAGGGCATCCCCGCCGGGCTGTGCTACCAGCGGCTCGCGGACGGCGGCGGCGGCACCGTCCTGCACGGGCTGATCGCGCTGCTGCTGCCCGGCACCGGCCGCTGGGCGCGGCAGGACCCGCGCGGCAACAAGCCGGGGGTCGACGCTCGCTTCCGCCTCGACCGGGAGCAACTGGCCTTCCCCGTACGGCCTGCGTACGGCGAGCTGGACTACCCGGCGGTGTACGCCGTCCCGCCCGCGCCGGTGCTCGCCGCACTGCGCGGCGCCGGCAGCCGTACGGAACTGGCCGCGCGGCTGCCGGCCGGGCTGCCGTGACCCGGCGGCGGCACTCAGGCGGTCGTGGCCCGCTTCAGCAGCAGGTACATCTCGCAGCCCAGGCAGTAGGCGAAGGCCGCGTTGAGGAAGGCGGCGGCGAGCGCGCACCCGGTCGCCGCCAGCCCCAGCCACTGCGGTCCGACCAGGTAGCCGACCGTGCCCAGCGCCGCGAAGAACAGCCCGACGGCCTGCGCGAAGCGCGGCGGCGCCGCGTCCTCCGTCCCGGTCGGCGGCCCGAGCCGCGGCCGGACGAGGGTGCGGAACACCCAGCCGTACGGCGACCTGGCCACCCCGGCGGCCGCGCCGACCGCGAAGACCACCGCCTGCGCGGCCAGCAGCCAGCCGCTGCCGGTCACCAGCACCACCGCCAGCACCACCGTGGTCACCGCGGCGCCGAAGCGGGGCCCGCGCACATCGATCTCCATGGCTGGAATCATCACCCACCCGCGACACGCCGGAGCCGCGGGAATCATTGCGGTCCTGTGAACGCTTGCCGGGTAGGGCTTGCCGTGGGCGGCGGGCCCATAGGCACATGGAGCGGAGAGTGCCCGCGGCGCGCAGCGGACGGGCCGGTGGCGGAAGGGGAGTGGGCGGCATGGTCGGAGCGATCGTCTGCCTCGCCGTGCTCGTCGTCGCCGGCGGCTACGGACTGGTGCACCGGCGCAGGGACGGGAGGATCAGGGTGCGGGCCAAGGACGGCGGGCAGCGGCTGACGGCGGGCGACCTCGGGGAGCCGCTGGGCGAGCGGGCCACGCTGGTGCAGTTCTCCAGCGCCTTCTGCGCGCCCTGCCGCGCCACCCGCCGCATACTCGGCGAGGTCGCGGGCATGGTGGAAGGGGTGCGGCACGTGGAGATCGACGCCGAGGCGCACCTCGAACTCGTGCGGCGGCTGGACGTGTTGAAGACGCCGACGGTCCTCGTGCTCGACGCGGACGGCGCGGTGGTGCGCCGCGCCGCCGGGCAGCCGCGCCGGGCCGACGTGATCGCCGCGCTGGGCGCGGCGGTCTGAGCGGACGGCCGCCGGCGCTTTCCGGCCACCGGGTGTGGCGGGGCGCGGGTCGGGCACGTCACAGTTCGCGGGCCTTGCGGAGGGACCCGCACCTCTGTGTACTGACGAGTAATATATTCGCAGGGGCAGTTGCCGCGCCCTGGCAGAACGCGGCCACCGCGCGCGCCCAGGCCCTAATCTGGGCAGTTCACGAAGACGTGCAGGACGGAAGCAGTAGGAGAGCAGGCGTGAGCTTGAGGATCGTAGTCGCAGTGAAGTATGTGCCCGACGCCACGGGCGACCGTCACTTCGCCGAGGACCTGACCACCGACCGCGACGCGGTCGACGGCCTGCTGTCTGAGCTGGACGAGTACGCCGTGGAGCAGGCGCTCCAGATCGCCGAGGCCGCCGACGACGCGGAGGTCACCGCGGTCACCGTCGGCCCCGAGGACGCGCGCGGCGCGGTGCTCAAGGCCCTCCAGATGGGCGCGGCGAAGGGCGTGCACATCGAGGACGACGCGCTGCACGGCACCGACGTCATCGGCACCTCCCTGGTGCTGGCCAAGGCCATCGAGCACATCGGGTACGACCTGGTCGTCACCGGCATGGCCTCCACCGACGGCACCGCGGGCGTGGTGCCGGCGCTGCTGGCCGAGCGGCTGGGCATCCCGCAGGTGACGCTGCTGTCCGAGGTCGCGGTCGCCGACGGGAAGGTCACCGGCCGCCGCGACGGCGACGTGGCCAGCGAGGAGCTGGAGGCGGCGCTGCCGGCCCTGGTGTCGGTCACCGACCAGTCCGGCGAGGCCCGTTACCCGTCCTTCAAGGGCATCATGGGCGCGAAGAAGAAGCCGCTGGAGACGCTCGACCTGTCCGACCTGGGCGTGGACGAGGCCGAGGTGGGGCTCGGCGGCTCCTGGACCGCCGTGCAGGACGCCACCGCGCGCCCGGCGCGCACCGCCGGCACGATCGTCAAGGACGAGGGCGAGGGCGGCAAGCAGCTCGCCGAGTTCCTGGCCGCGCAGAAGTTCATCTGAGCCGCTGTCGTTGCCGGCCGCCCCGATCCGCCGGCCGCCGCCCCTTCCCGAACCGCAGGAGAACGATTCCCATGGCTGAAGTCCTCGTCTACGTCGACCACGTGGACGGTGCCGTCCGCAAGCCGACCCTCGAACTGCTCACCATCGCCCGCCGGCTGGGCGAGCCCGTCGCGGTCCACCTCGGCCCCGGCGCCGAGGCCGCCGCGGCCGTCCTCGGCGAGCACGGCGCCACCCGCGTCCTGACCGCCGACGCGCCGGAGTTCGCCGACTACCTCGTCGTCCCGAAGGTCGACGCGCTCCAGGCCGCGGCCGAGGCCGTCGGCCCGGCCGCGATCCTGGTGCCGTCCTCCGCGGAGGGCAAGGAGATCGCCGCCCGCCTGGCGCTGCGGCTCGGCTCGGGCCTGATCACCGACGCCGTCGACGTCGAGGCCGGCGCCGACGGCCCGGTCGCCACCCAGTCGGTGTTCGCCGCCGCCTTCACCACCAAGTCCGTGGTGAGCAAGGGCACCCCGGTCATCACCGTCAAGCCGAACGCCGCTCCGGTCGAGCCCGCGGCCGCCGCCGGCGCCGTGGAGCCGCTGACCGTCGCCTTCGGCGAGCTGGCCACCGGCACCAAGGTCGTCTCGCGCACCCCGCGCAAGTCCTCCGGCCGCCCGGAGCTGACCGAGGCCGCGATCGTGGTCTCCGGCGGCCGCGGGGTCAACGGGGCGGAGAACTTCGCCGTGATCGAGGCGCTCGCCGACTCGCTCGGTGCCGCGGTCGGCGCCTCGCGCGCCGCGGTGGACGCCGGCTGGTACCCGCACAGCAACCAGGTCGGCCAGACCGGCAAGTCGGTCTCCCCGCAGCTGTACATCGCCAACGGGATCTCCGGCGCGATCCAGCACCGCGCCGGCATGCAGACCTCGAAGACGATCGTCGCGGTCAACAAGGACGCCGAGGCGCCGATCTTCGACCTCGTCGACTACGGCGTGGTCGGCGACCTGTTCAACGTCGTCCCGCAGCTGACCGAAGAGGTCAAGGCCCGCAAGGGCTGAGCCGCACCAGCGCCGCCCCGGCCCCGGCCCCCGTACGCCTCACGCGTGCGGGGGCCGGCGGCGCTGTTGACCGCCCCGCCCGCCCCCGCTAGCTTGCGCTTCAACGGTTTGTTGAAGTTTCTTGAAATCCGGGGAGGGCGCAGATGCCGGCCGAAACGACACTCGCGGACGCCGTACGCACGCGGATCGGTGCCGCGCTGGCCGCCACCGACGCCGAACTCGCCCGCCGCTACCCCGGCGAGCGCGCCACCCGCCAGCCCGTGCACACCGTCTACGTGCCCGCCGACGCCTACGACGCCGGCACCGTACGCTCCTGGGGCGACCAGGCGCTCGCCGCGCTCGACACC
The DNA here is from genome assembly GCF_037034245.1 of Streptomyces sp. CA2R106. Lineage (NCBI taxonomy): Bacteria > Bacillati > Actinomycetota > Actinomycetes > Kitasatosporales > Streptomycetaceae > Streptomyces > Streptomyces sp. CA2R106. The sequence goes on along the minus strand of NZ_JBAGKC010000016.1, from coordinate 119,599 downwards.
CACGCGCCCGACGCCGCCGCGTTCGGCGCCGTACTCGGCCTGACCGGCGAACTCGCCGCCGACGTCCACGAACGGGTCCGCGCCAAGCTGCGCCGCGAGCCCGTGGAGGACCTGCGGATCGACTTCGAGGACGGCTACGGGGTGCGCCCGGACGCCGAGGAGGACGCCGCGGCCGTCACCGCCGCCCGCACCCTCGCCGCCGCGGCCGCCGACGGCACCGCCCCGCCCTACGCCGGCATCCGCATGAAGTGCATGGAGGCCGCCGTACGCGACCGCGGCATCCGCACCCTCGACCTGTTCCTCACCACCCTGCTCGACGCCGGCCCGCTCCCCGACGGGCTCGTCCTCACCCTGCCCAAGGTCACCTTCCCCGAGCAGGTCGCCGCGATGGCCGAGCTGTGCGGGGAGTTCGAGCGGGCGGCCGGACTGCCCGAGGGGCGGCTCGGCTTCGAGATCCAGATCGAGACCACCCAGGCCGTCCTGGGGCCCGACGGCACCGCCACCGTGCCCCGCCTCATCGACGCCGCCGCCGGCCGCGTGACGTCACTGCACTACGGCACCTTCGACTACAGCGCGGCCTGCGGGGTCAGCGCCGCCCACCAGGCCCCCGACCACCCCGCCGCCGACCACGCCAAGGCCGTCATGCAGGTCGCCGCCGCGGGCACCGGCGTACGCCTGTCCGACGGCTCCACCAATGTGCTCCCGGTCGGCTCCACCGCCGACGTGCACGCCGCCTGGCAGCTCCACTACGGCCTGGTGCGCCGCTCCCTGGCCCGCGCCTACTACCAGGGCTGGGACATGCACCCCGCCCACCTCCCGACCCGCTACGCGGCCGCCTACGCCTTCTACCGCGAGAGCCTGCCCGCCGTCGCCGCCCGCCTCGCCGCCTACGCCTCCCGCGCCGCCGCCCCCGCCCCGGCCGTCCTCGACGAGCCCGCCACCGCCCGCGCCCTGGCCGCCCACCTCCTGCGCGGCCTCCACGCCGGCGCCCTCACCCCGGCCGAACTCCCCCTCCCCGCCCCGACCTTGACCGCCCTGGCCACCCCGCGCGCGCCCGCCTGACCCGGCCCCTCACGGCCGACCCCCGCCGGCGCTGTGCCCGTCGAACAGGCGACGGAGGAAGGCCAGCGACTCCGCCGGGGCGAGCGCGGTGTCCCGCAGGACGTCATAGGCGAGTCGGAGCGGCTCCACGTCCTCGGGGTCTTCGAGCAGGCGGCTGCCGCAACTGCTCCGGGCGTAGGCGACGGTGCGCCCGTCTGCGGGTCACGGGCTTCGCGGCGTAGCACGGCTTCGTCGATCAACGCCCGGTAGTGCACAGGGTCCTGACCGGTCAGCCGCTCCTGGCGCTTCAGCCGCGCGGCGACCTGCGCGTCCAGCTTCTGCCCGCTGCCCGGACGGGAGGCGCGAAGCTGCTCCTCGGCGTAGGCGCGGACCTGGAGCAGCTCGGGTACCGCGCTGACGGCGTACTCCTGGATGCCGGCCGCGCTCGCCTCCAGCGACGCCAGACCCAGGAACGGCCTGTCCCTGCTCTCCCGCTTCGCCAGGCGCCACAGCTTTGCCAGCAGCTCCCCGGTCCCGTAGACGCGGTCCAGCGCGCTTGCCGTTTCCAGCGTGCCCAGGCGTGTTCCGCGCTCCAACCGGTGCAGGTACGACTGCTCGTAGTGGCACAGCTCTGCGAGCTGGACCAGCGTCATTCCCGACTGCTGCCGCCGGTGGGCCAGTTCGCTCGCGTACAGCTCCCTTGCCGACAGCCACTCCCAGTCGGTTCCCTCTGCTGCGCTGTCTGTGCTCATGGGCAGTCGCCGGTCCTTCCTCGCACCTGCGTGGACGTCGGCCCCGGCTCGTCGGTGAGTCCGGGGTGTGCGGGTCCAGGCTTTCTGTCCGGGGGAGGGGGCGACAGGGACGCTGCGTACTACTTTCGGGACGCTAAGCGACGATGCCCAGGAACTCGGCCAGGGAACGGAGGCCGGGCGGGTGGTTGGGGAGGGACCACAGGTCGCGGACGACGGCGACGGCGAGGGTGTGGTGCTGCATCCACGTCGGGGCGACGCGGCGCAGGGATTCGAGGGTCCGGACGGCACCGGGCGCGTCCCCGAGGTCGGTGTGGGCGCGCGCGACGTCGAGCAGCAGCCAGGTTCGCCACGACGCGGGGGTGTCCTTGGACAGCCGCATGCCCTCGGCCAGTTCCAGGGCCTCGGCGGAGTGGCCGTACTGGACGGCCAGCCGTACCCGCTCGATGCGGACGGACGACGGACTGAAGACGCTGACCATCCGGTGGTCGGTCCCGGCGGGCAGCTTGGACACGCGGGCCGCTTGCCTCTCGGCCGTCTCCATCATCCCTGCCGCGCGCTCGTAGTCGCCGCTGCGCGCGGCGGACGTGGCCGCGCTCATGGTCAGGCCGCCCCACACCTTGAGCCCGTCGGCGGTGCCGGTGTGCCCGGCCTCCTGCATCGCGCCGGCGGCGCGCTCGGCGACGTCGAGGGCATCGGCGAGCCGGCCTTGCCGCTGGTAGGTCCACGCGACGGAGTTCACGATCATGGGAACGAGCAGCGGGTCCGCCGAGCGCTCGGCTGCCTCGATCGCGCGCTCCAGGCCGGTCAGCGCCAGGTCGGTCTTCCCCATGCGCACCGCGACGTGCCCGCCGAGCTGAAGCGCCTTGCCCAGGGCGGCGAATCCGTCCGCCCGGCCTGCCTCGCTGCCGGCGGCGGCCGACCGTGCGTCGGCGATCAGGTCGGGAAGTACCTTCATGACGGTGTCGAACTCGGCCGCGTGGTAATGCGTCCAGGCGTCGGCGATCCGTTCCCGCAGCCGGTCCGGCGAGAAGTCAGCCGCGGGCGGGGGCGGCCCGGGGGCCCACAGCGGCGGCATGATCGCCCGGCGTACCGCGACAAAACGCGGGCCGTCGTGGTCGCCGCCGGCCGCGAGCCCCGGCGGGTCCCCGAGCAGCGTCGTCAGCTCCACCCCCAGACCGTTCGCCAGGGCGTGCAACGTGGGCAGCCGAGCGGAGTGCTTGCGCCGCTGCTCCAACTGCCGGATGACGTCGACCGAAACGCCGGAGCGTTCCGCCAGCTCCTCCTGCGTCAGACCCGCCAGTCTCCGCAGGCGCCGCAGGGTCCGCCCCAGATCCTCGTTTGCCACGCCCTCACGGTACGCCCGCGCGCCGTGACGCCCCGCGTCGTACGGTTGCCCCGCGGTCCGGACGATCCGCGGGGTGCGGCGATGCGCGGTCGGGGTGATCCGCGGTAGGAAAATGTGCGGCGGGCGGGGCGCGACGCTTGCAGACTGGGTCCATGGAGCGCTTGGTGGAGGTCGGGGAGCGGCTGGCGCGGGTGGGCGGGGTGGTCGGGGTGTGCCTGGGCGGGAGCCGGGCGGTTGGGGCGCATGGCCCCGGCTCCGATTACGACCTCGGGCTGTACTACCGGCAGCCGCTGGACACCGCGGAGCTGCGGTCGCTGGCGGCCGAACTGACCGGTGCGCCCGTGGAGGTGACCGAGCCGGGCGGGTGGGGGCCGTGGGTGGACGGCGGCGCCTGGCTGACCGTCGACGGGCACCGCGTCGACTGGATCTACCGCGACCTGGACCGGGTGCACCGGATCTGGCGGGAGTGCCAGCAGGGGCACTTCGAGATCGGCACCCAACCCGGCCACCCGCTGGGCGTGTACTCCCACGCCTACGTCGGCGAGGTGGCCGTCGGGCGCGTACTGGCCGACCCCGGCGGCGAGATCCGGGCCCTGAAGGAGCAGGTGCGCCACTACCCGCAGCCGCTGCGCGAGGCCCTCGTCGCCAACGCCCGCTGGGAGGCGCCGTTCATCCTCGCCGGCGCGCGCAAGGGGGCGGCCCGCGGCGACGCCTTCTACGTCGCCGGATGCCTCTTCCGCGCCGTCGGGCTCCTGGTGCACGCGCTCCACGCCCACGCCGGCAGCTGGGTGCTCAACGAGAAGGGCGCGGTGCGGGCAGCCGGTCAACTCGCCGGCGCCCCCGCGGACTTCGCGGCCCGCGCGCAGCGGCTGTTCGCCGCGCTCGGCACCGGCCCGGATGCACTTGCAGCCGCCCTCGACGACGCCGACCGGCTGACCGGCGACGTATGCGCCGCGCTCGCCCGGTGAGCCGGGCCCGAGCCAGGCAGCAGGGCCCGGCCGGGCCCCGCTTACCGCGGGGGCGGGAACTCGGCGGAGCCGCGGGCGATCAGCCGTACGGGCAGCTCGGTGCGGCTGGTGCCCTCGGAGATGATGCCGTCCAGCCGGCGGAAGAGCTGCTGCGCGGCCACCCGGCCGATGCCCGGGGCGTCCTGGGCGACCACGGTGATCGCCGGGTCGAGGACGTCGGCCAGTTCGAAGTCGTCGAAGCCGACCAGCGCGATCCGCTCCAGCCGCCCCGCCAGCACCCGCACCGCGGTGACCGTGACCCGGTTGTTCCCCGCGAACAGCGCCGTCACCGGCTCGGCACCGCCCAGCATCGCGTCGAGCGCCGCCTCGACCCGCTCGGGCGTCGTCGGGCCCATCGCGTACCACTCCGGGCGGATCGGCAGCCCGGCCGCCGCCATCGCCTCGCGGTACCCGCGCAGGCGCTCGCCCGCGGTGTGGATGCCCGGCTGGTCGCCGATGAAGCCGATCCTGCGGTGGCCGTGCGCGATCAGGTGCGCCACGCCCTCCCGGGTGCCGCCCGCGTTGTCGGTGAGCACCACGTCCGCGTCCAGCCGCCCGGCCGGCCGGTCGACGAAGACCGTCGCGACCCCGGCGGCGATCTCCGGCAGCAGGTAGCGGTGGTCGTCCCCGGCGGGCACCACGACCAGGCCGTCCACCCGGCGCGCGCAGAACGCGAGCACCAGCTCCTGCTCCCGGCGCGGGTCCTCCGCACTGGACCCGGTGAACAGCAGCGCGCCGTGCGACCGCGCCACGTCCTCCACGGCCCGGCTCAGCGCGGCGTAGAAGGGGTCCGCCAGGTCCTCCAGCACCAGTCCGACGCTCGCCGTACGCCGGGTCCGCAGCAGCCGCGCGCTGTCGTTGCGCCGGAAGCCGAGCGCGTCGATGGCGGCCTGCACCCGGGCGGCGGTGTCGGGCGTGACGCCGGGTTCCTCGTTCACCACCCGCGACACCGTCTTGAGGCCGACGCCCGCCCGCGCGGCGACATCCTTCATCGTGGGCCGGGGTGCACGTCCAGGTGTTTGGGTCACGGTCGTAGTATTCCCTGCGACAAGAGATGGACAACGTTGTCACGATCAGGCGAGACTACCCTCGTCCGCACCCTTGCCGACAGGGAGCCCGCAACCAGCACCGGATGAACACAACGCGATCGAACGCTCACGCTGCGTATCGGCTCCGCCGTGGCGGAACGCATACGCCGCGTACGGCGTCCGACTGACACGTACGACGTACGTACGCACGTCCCCGCACCACGCACGACGTACCCCGCGCGCACCACGCGCCACGCACGACGCACGCACCCGCACGACATGCACGACGCACGACACGCACGCCGCACACCCACGACGCGCCGCACACGCACGACGCGCACGACGCACGACACGCACGCACACCCCCACCGCGGGCACCACGCACGCACAACGCACAAGGAGACGCCGCAGCGATGCACCCTGACAGCGCGACCGGTCCGCTCGTGGCCGCACTGGACATCGGCGGCACCAAGATCGCCGGAGCCCTCATCGACGCCGAGGGGCGGTTGCTGGCGCGCGCACTGCGCCCCACGCCCGGCGGCCCGGACGGCGAACTGGTGATGAGCGCGGTCAGAGCGGTGCTCTCCGAACTCCGGACCGCCGCGCAGTGGGGCGGGGTCGTGGCCGTCGGCATCGGCAGCGCCGGGCCGGTGGACGCGGCACAGGGCACCGTCAGCCCGGTCAACGTGCCCGGCTGGCGCGAGTTCCCCCTCGTGCCGCGGGTCTCGGAGGCCGTCGGCGGCCTGCCCGTCGTCCTGACCGGCGACGGGGTCGCGATGACCGCGGCCGAGCACTGGCAGGGCGCCGCGCGCGGCTACGACAACGCGCTGTGCATGGTGGTGTCCACCGGCGTCGGCGGCGGGCTGGTGCTCGGCGGCGCGCTGCTGCCCGGGCCGACCGGCAACGCCGGGCACATCGGGCACATCAGCGTGGACCTCGACGGCGACCGCTGCCCGTGCGGGTCGCGCGGCTGCGTGGAGCGGATCGCCAGCGGGCCGAACATCGCGCGGCGCGCCCTGGACGAGGGCTGGCGGCCGCTGCCCGGCGCGGCGCCGACGGCCGCGTCCGTCGCGGAGTCCGCGCGCCGCGGGGACGCCGTCGCGCTGGCGTCGTTCGACCGGGCCGCCCAAGCGCTCGCCGCCGGGATCGCGGCGACCGCCACGCTCGTGGAGATCCACGTCGCCGTCATCGGCGGCGGCGTCTCCGCGGCCGGGCCGCTGCTCTTCGACCCGCTGCGCGAGCACCTGGCGCGGTACGCCACGCTCTCCTTCGCCGCGGGCGTCGAGGTGGTGCCCGCCAAGCTCGGTACGGACGCCGGGCTGGTCGGCGCGGCGGCCGCGGCCGCGCAGGCGCTGCGCCTCTTCCCGACCACGGCGTAGGGCTCCGCCGGGGCGCCCCGCCGGCCCGCGCGCATCGGCGCGGGTGCGGGGGCGCCCCGTCAGACCGCGATGCCGAGTTCCGCGAGCAGACGGCGTACGCGCCGCTCGATCTCGTCGCGGATCGGCCGTACCGCGGCCACGCCCTGCCCGGCGGGGTCCGGGAGCGCCCAGTCCAGGTAGCGCTTGCCGGGGAGGACCGGGCAGGCGTCCCCGCACCCCATCGTGACCACGACGTCGGACATCTCGACGGCCTGTGCGGTCAGGACCTTGGGCACCTCGGCGGAGAGGTCGGCGCCCACCTCGGCCATGGCGGCCACCACCGCGGGATCGACCTCGTCGGCGGGCAGCGAACCCGCCGACCGGACCCGCACCCGCTCTCCTGCCAGAAGCGTGAGGTAGGCGGCGGCCATCTGCGAGCGGCCCGCGTTGTGCACGCAGACGAAGAGGACCGAGGGCGGGGCGTGTTCAGGCATGGGCGGGTTCCTCCGGAGCAGCGGCCGCGGCGGGGACGGCGAAGTGGCGGCGGGCGTGGTGGGCGACGTGGACGAGGCCGATGAGCGCGGGGACCTCGACGAGCGGGCCGACCACTCCGGCCAGGGCCTGGCCCGAGGCGGCGCCGAAGGTGGCGACGGTGACCGCGATGGCGAGTTCGAAGTTGTTGCCCGCCGCGGTGAAGGCCAGCGTCGTGGCGCGGGCGTGGCCGAGTCCGACGGCGCGGCCCAGGGCCATGGAACCGGTCCACATGAGGGCGAAGTACGCCAGCAGGGGCAGGGCGACGCGGACGACGTCCCAGGGGTGCGAGGTGATCGCGCGGCCCTGGAGCGCGAACAGCACGACGACGGTGAACAGCAGCCCGTACAGGGCGAACGGGCCGATGCGGGGGACGACCGCGGCTTCGTACCAGGTGCGGCCGCGCGCCCGTTCGCCGAGCCGGCGGGTGAGGTAGCCGGCGGCGAGCGGAACGCCGAGGAAGACCAGCACGCTGCGGGTGAGGGTCCACACCGAGACGTCAAGGCCGGTCTGCCGCAGGCCGAGCCACCCCGGGAACACGGTGAGGTAGAACCAGCCCAGCAGGGAGAACGCGAGGACCTGGAAGACGGAGTTCAGCGCGACCAGGACCGCCGCGGCCTCGCGGTCGCCGCACGCGAGGTCGTTCCAGATGACGACCATCGCGATGCAGCGGGCCAGGCCCACGATGATCAGGCCGGTGCGGTAGGCGGGCAGGTCCGGCAGGAGGAGCCAGGCCAGCGCGAACATCAGGGCCGGGCCGGCGACCCAGTTCAGCAGCAGCGACGGCACCAGCAGGCGTCGATCGCGGGTGACCGCGCCGATCCGGTCGTAGCGGACCTTGGCCAGCACCGGGTACATCATCACCAGCAGCCCGAGCGCGATCGGCGCGGACACCCCGGCGACGGTGGCGCCGGACAGCCTGCTGCCCAGGCTCGGCACCGCACGGCCCAGGCCGATTCCGGCGGCCATCGCGGCCGCGATCCAGGCGGCCAGGTAGCGGTCGAGGAACGACAGCCCCTTCGCCACGCCCCCGCGGGCCGAAGGGGCGCTCACCGGGCGCTTTCCGGGACCGCGGGCAGCGGTTCGCCCGCGGGGCGGGTGAGGAGGGCGGCGAGGCGGTCGGTGGTGGCGGGCAGGGGGCGGTAGTAGACCCAGGTGCCGCGGCGTTCGCTGTCGATGAGGCCGGCCTGCTTCAGCAGCTTGAGGTGGTGCGAGATCGTCGGCTGCGACAGGTCGAACGCGGGGGTCAGGTCGCACACGCAGACCTCGCCGCCCGCCCGCGAGGCGATCATCGACAGCAGCCGCAACCGGACCGGGTCGCCCAGCGCCTTGAAGACCGCCGCCAGCTCGGCCGCCTGCTCCTCTTCCAGCGGCGCGGTCAGCAGCCCGGGGCAGCATCCGGCGCCGCCGTCGTCCTGGCCCAGCACCACCAGCTCTTGATTCGACATGCTTCTATATTGACGTCCTTCGATCTACGGCGCAAGCTTGTATCGACAGATATCAATACATGCTGATGGGAGTCCCGCCATGTCCCGTGCTCAACTCGCCCTGCGCGTCAGCGACCTGGAGGCGTCGATCGCCTTCTACACGAAGCTCTTCGGCGCCGAACCGGCCAAGCGGCGCCCGGGCTATGCCAACTTCGCCCTCACCGAGCCCCCGCTCAAGCTCGTCCTGATCGAGGGGGAGCCCGGCCACGACACCCGCCTGGACCACCTCGGCGTCGAGGTGGAGTCCACCGAGCAGGTCGACGCCGCCACCACCCGCCTGAGGACCGTCGGCCTGGCCACCTTCGAGGAGGGCGACACGTCCTGTTGCTACGCCCTCCAGGACAAGGTCTGGGTGCACGGTCCGGGCCGGGAGCCCTGGGAGGTCTACGTCGTCAAGGCCGACGCCGACACCCTCGGCGCGCGCGTCGACGGCCCGCGTGCCGCCACCGGGGACGGCTGCTGCGCGGGGACCTGACCGGCGGCGGGGGCCGCCGCCGCGCGGGCTCGGACGTTCAGGCCGCCGCGGCGGAGGACCGCCAGCACTCCGGGCAGCCACTCCGGCTACCGAACAAGCTGTTCCTTGGCCTCCGGCCGCGGGCCGGCCTGTGGAGCCGTGCCCGGAGTCGCGTCCGCATGCCATCCTCTCTGGTCAACGTGGTCGCGCGTCGCTGCGAGGACGCCGACGCACCCTGCCCGCCGCCGGTGGCGCGGAGCGGATCTCCTTTCTCGCCGGTGGGACGAGAAAGGAGATCCGGTGGTGTCGGCGGCGGGGCGGGCGGTGCGGGACCGTGGGGGTCAGGGGGCGAGGATGACCGTCTTGCCGGGCAGTCGCCCGGCGGCGGCGTCCTGGTGGACGGCGGCGAGCTCGGTCACCGGGCGGCGGGCGGCCACGTGGACCCGGAGCTTGCCGGCGTCCACCTTGGCGGCCAGCTCGGCCAGCTGGGCGCCGTCGGGGCGGACCCACAGGTTCGCGTTGCGCACGCCGCGGGCGGGGTCCTCGGGAATCGCGCCACCGCTGCTGGCGGCGACGCCGCCGTCGGCGACGTAGTCCGTCAGCCGCGCGAGGTCTTCCGGGGAGTGCCGCACGTGGTTCACCACGACCTGGAAGGGACCGCCCACGGCGGCCGGGCCGGCGGCGAGGTCGAGGGGCTCGACGACGCGCTCCGCGCCGTAGCCCAGGAGGCGGTCGGCGTGCTGCGGGCCGTCCACCGCGGTCACGTGCGCTCCCGCGTCGACGGCGAGCTGCACCACGATGCTGCCCACCGCGCCTGCGGCCCCGTTGACCAGGACCTTCTGACCGGGCTTCAGCTCGGCCAGTTCGAACACCGTCTGCCAGGCCGCGAGGCCGGTGAGCGGCAGCGCCGCGGCGTCGGCCAGGGCGAGGGTCTTCGGCGCCGGTGCGATGGAGTCGGCCGGGACGACGGCGTACTCGGCGGCGCCGCCGGCGGTGTCCAGGGGCAGCATGGCCACGACATGGTCGCCGACCTCCAGGTCCGTCACGCCCGCGCCGAGTTCGGTGATGGTGCCCGCGAGGTCGATCCCGGTCACGTAGGGGAGGGGGGTCGGCATGAGCTCGGCCAGGTGGCCGGCGCGGATGTGGTCATCGACCGGGTTGAACGAGGTGGCCGCGACCCGGACCAGCACCTGCCCGGCGCCGGGAACGGGCCGGTCCACGTCTTCGAAGCGCAGGACCTCGGTGCCGCCGAACTCGTGGAAACGCATGGCCTTCATGAGGGTTTTCTCCTGGGTGTGTTGATGCCGTCGCCGCGGATGGGGCGATGGGGCGATGGGGCGATGGGGCGATGGGGCGTGAGGGTGGAGCACGTCGACCGGGGTGTCGAGGTGTTCAGGTCAGTTGCAGCGACCGGGTCGAGTTGCCCATCACCATGCGGTCGATGGTGCTGATCGCGCTGCTGGGGTCGTCGGCTGCGCCGAGGGAGCACAGCAGCGGGACGAAGTGGTCGGCGGTGGGATGGGCGATGTCGGCGCCGGGCGCCTTGCCGCGGTAGTCGATGAGGGCGTCGGCGTCGCCCCGGGAGAGGGCGTCGACGGCCCACGCGTCGAAGGCAGTGGTGGCGGCGGCGAGTTCCGGCCGGCGGAAGACGGCGAAACTGTGGGTCATGAAGCCCGAGCCGAGCACGAGGATGCCTTCTTCGCGCAGGGGCCGCAGCCGCGCGCCGAGGCCGAGCAGGTCGTCGGCGTCGAGGCTGGGCATGGATAGCTGCACGACGGGGACGTCGGCCGCCGGGTACATGGCCATGAGCGGGATGAAGGCGCCGTGGTCGAGGCCGCGGCCGGTGAACTGGTGCACCGGCGTGGGGCCCATCAGGCCCGCCAGGCGCCGGGCCAGGTCGGTGGCGTCCGGGGTCGCGTAGGGGAGGGTCTTGTAGCGGGGGTGGAAGCCGTTGAAGTCGTAGTGCAGCGGGGTGCCGGCCGCAGCCCCGGAGATCGCGACCGGCGCCTGTTCCCAGTGGGCCGAGACGACGACGATGGCCCGCGGTTTGGGCAGCGACCGGCCCCAGTCGAAGAGGGCATCGAGCCACTGCGGATCGTCGAGGGTGAACGGGGCCCCGTGGCTGACGAAGAGGCTGGGCAGGGGTCCGTCCGACGGCTCCCACATCCTCTGCTCGCGTGCCTGGGGCAGGACCCGGGCGAGCAGGTCGTCGTACGCCGCGGCGGGTCCGCGTGATGCGAGAGGCGAGGTCAGATTGGTTGCCGGCGGCACAGTGATCAGCTCCTTGACTTGCCTGGGCAAGCGATTTTCCTTGCCGAGGCAAGTGAGAAGATACTCCGAAAGGAGTTGCCCAGGCAAGTGATGTCACTTGACCGGGCAAGTGATCACGGGGTTGCCGAGGCATGTGACGTGGGTTGCCTGGGCAAGTACGATGGGGTTCATGGACACGCCGTCACCCTGGCTCGACGACGAACAGCAGGCCCTGTGGCAGGCGCTGCTGACAGTCGTGATCGCCCTCCCCGCGACCCTCGACCGCCAGTTGCAGCGAGACGCGGGTGTCTCCAACTTCGAGTACGGGGTGCTGGCCCGGCTGTCCATGGCGGATGAGGACACGATGCGGCTCAGTGAGCTGGCCCGGGACTGCGACAGCACCCAGCCGCGCCTGTCGAAGGTCATGGACCGCTTCGAGACCCGCGACTGGGTCACCCGCCGCCCCGACCACGGCGACGGCCGGTACACCCTTGCCACCCTCACCGACGCCGGCCGGCAGAAACTCGCCGAGAGCGCGCCCGAACACGTCGCCCAGGTCAAACGGCTCGTGTTCGACCCACTCACCGCCGCCCAGCGGCGCCACCTCACCACCGCGCTCACCCGCATCGCCGCCACGCTGCGCCAGGAACTCGACAGGGGGTGAGCGCCGCCTCGGACGGAAACCTCTCGCCAGGCACGAACCTCCTCCTCCCCTGGGCGGAACCGTGTTGCGGGCGGCGCCCGGCGGCGGGGATCGAGGCGGGGGAGGCCCCGCGGGCCGCGCTGCGCCGGGAGCTGCGGGAGGAGGCCGGGCTCGTGGTGGGGGTCGATCCGAAGAACGTCCCCGGATGCGTCGTCCTGCCCCGCCGCTGGGTTGTGGAGCGCTCCCACGCCTGGATCATGCACGCCCGCAGACACGCCCGCGACTACGAACGCCTCATCCAGCACTCGGAATCGCTGATCACCTGGGCCGCCATCACTCACATGCCCCGTGGGAGCGTTGATGCCCCGCCGAACGCAGCTAGCGTCGGGTGGCAGTACGCCGGCCTTGCCGGCGCTGCCGTCCAAGGAGAGCTGTCTGCTCGGACTTGAGGCGTGCGAAGTTCTCGCGGGCGTAGGCGCGTATCGCGGTTGCCGGGAACGCGCGTGGTGGGTGCTCGATGGTCAGGTCCCCGCATTCCCATTTCGCGGCGGACAGTTCGTGCCAGGCTGCGTGCGCGTAGACCTCCAAAAGGAGGGGGGACATTTCGGCTTCGTCCATCAGGTCCGCTTTGGTGTTGACGAGGTCGCGGATGGCGCGGTGAGTGGGCAGGAAGACGGTGTTGATCCACAGCCGCCATTCGACCTGCTCGTCCTGGTGGGACAGCGGCTCGCGTCCTTCGGGGCGGGGGTGCTTCTCGCTGAAGGCTTGATACAGACGGCTGTTGACCTCAACCAATGCGAGAAGCGGCCCGTAGAACTCGGAGAGCTGGCGGTTCACCCGCGCCAGCCGTTCCTGCCGCTGCGTCAACCGCAGGCTGTTGAAGTAGGTGACGAGGTACCCGGCGAAACCTGCCGTGATGGTGACAACTACTGCGCCCATGGATGGCAACGCTAACGTCTGACAGACGCCTGGGACATGGCGTTGCAAGGCGTTCGGCGGCTCACCGGGCGGCCGGTGAACGGGCCTCCCCGCAGCGGGAGTTCGCCGGCTACGCGTGGATGCCGGGGTTGGCGGCCATGACGTCCTCGGCGGTCCCCCACAGGCGGGGCAGGAAGCGCAGGGTCCGCTGGGCGCCGGCCAGGAGGTCCGCGGTGGAGGTGATGCCGAGGTCGGCGACGGCCGCGCGGAAGGCGGGGGACAGGGCGCGGTGCAGGCCGGGGGCGTCCGCCGCCAGGATCGTGTGGCAGCGGGCGAACGTCGCGATGATCCAGAAGACGGCTTCGCGGTGGTCGCCGCGGTCGATGAGGTCGCGGCTGCCGTCGATGGCGATCGGGCGGGCGGCCGCGGTGATGTCGCTGCTGAAGAAGAACGGGGTGCGGGCCGCGGCGGCGGTGGCGTCGAACGTCTCGGCGAGCGCGGCCAGATGGTGCCGGACGCGCTCGGCGGTCAGCTGCCGGCAGCCGAGGAGGTCCAGCAACTCGGGGTAGCGGCCCGGGAGTCCGTGGTCGGCGAGGGCCGCGCGTGCGGCGGGGTAGCGCAGCCGCACCGTCGGGTTGCGCAGCGCGGCGGCCAGCAGGACGTGGGTGGTCACGCCGGTGGGGAAGAGCCAGGACGTCACCTGCTGGTGGAAGGGCGCGGCGGGGTCGAGGGCCGCGAGGCCGGTCTCGATCCGCCGGCGGGCGTCCTCGCACCTGCGGCGGACCCAGGGCAGCGCGGCGAACCGCGCCGCGATGTCGGCGTGCAGGGCGCGCAGGTGCCCGGTGGGGTCGTCGATGACGGTGTCGGTGCGGAAGCTGCCCGCCAGGTGGTACGACCCGAGGACGCCGTCGGCGGTGGCGAGCAGCGACCAGGGCAGGTAGCTGACTTCCAGGAGGACACCGTGGTGGCGGAGCTTGCCCGGCTTGGCCGGCGGGTCGTCCGCGGCGGTGACGACCACCACGTCGACGTCGGAGGACGGTGCCAGCTCGGCGCCGTCCGGCAGCCCGACCGTCGAGCCGCTGAAGTACGCCCCGCGGAAGCCCGCGTCCGGCCGGGCGTACCGCTCGACCCACGCGGACGCGGCGGACCGCCCCCTGCCCACGTTCACGTCGTCCCCTCCTCCCGCGCCCCCGCCCGAGGCCGCACCACAGTACGGGCTCAGGCTGCTCCGACGAAGCGGCCGGAGCGCGCGTCACCCTGCCGGGCCAGGGCGGTCAGGAGCTGAGCGCGCCCAGCGGGTCGTCCAGCACCGGCTGCCACGCCAGTTCCGCGGCGCCGACCAGCCCGTTGTGCTTGAGCTCGCACGCCAGCAGGGGCACGCTCCCGCTGCGTCCCCACAGGCTGCGGTCGGCGACCACGGCCCGCAGCCGGTCGGGGTCGGCGTCGAGCAGGTGGCCGTGGAGGCCGCCGAGCAGGATGCGGTCGGGGTTGAGCACGTTGACCAGCCCGGCCAGGCCCGTGCCGAGGCGGTCGATCAGGGTGTGCGCGGCGCCGCGTACGGCCGGGTCGTCGTACTCCGCGCGCAGCAGGTCGCGGCTCTGCTCCAGCAGCGAGACCTCCGGGCCGGCCGGGCGCCCGGCGGCCTCGAGGAAGGCGAGCGGGTCGGCCTCGACGTCGAGGCAGCCGCGCGAGCCGCAGTGGCAGGGGCGGCCGTCCGGCCGGACGGTCAGGTGGCCGACCTCCAGGGCGAGCCCGGAGCTGCCGGTGTGCAGGCGGCCGTCGAGCACCAGGGCGCCGCCGACCCCGCGGTGGCCGGAGGCGACCACCAGGAGGTGCTGGGCGCCGCGCCCGGCGCCGTGGCGGTGCTCGGCGAGCGCCGACACGTTGACGTCGTTGCCCACGAAGCAGGGCACCGGGCGGCCGGTGGGGCCGGTGATGCCGGCCTTGGCGACCTGCTCGGTGAACACGCGCCGCACGGGCGCGCCCGCCGGCCACGCCAGGTGCAGCGGGTTGAGCGCGGTGCCCTCGGGCTCGGCGACCGCGGACGGCACGGCGAGCCCCGCGCCCACGCACACCCGCCCGTGGGCGCGCAGCAGTTCCGCGCCGGCGGCGACGACCTCGCCGAGGACGTGCGCCGGGTCGGCCGGCACGGTCATGGAGCCGGGCGCGGTGGCCACGGTCCCGCCGCCGAGGCCGACCAGCGCGGCGCGGAACCCGTCGGCGTGCACCTGCGCGGCGAGCACGACCGGCCCCTCGGGGGCCACCTCCAGCCGGTGGGAGGGGCGGCCCTGGGCGCCGGAGGGCCCGGTCGGCCGGGTGTCGACCCGGATCAGGCCGAGTGCTTCGAGTTCGGCCGCGACGGCGCCTGCGGTGGCCCTGGTCACGCCCAGTTCGGCGGTGAGCAGGGCGCGGGTCGGGGCGCGGCCGGTGTGCACCAGGCCGAGCGCCGGACCGAGCGCGCCTCGGCCGCGCTCAAGCCTTGTCCGAATCTGTGTCACCAATCTATTCTCACTTTGTGCCGACGCTGAACAAAATAGGGACGGCGCTGTCCCGATCCCACCACACATTCGCCGCCGATCCGGGCCTGCGGGCCCTGCGCGTCGCGGTCACCGTCTTCTTCGCGGTCGACGGTTTCCTCTTCGCCGGGTGGGTGGTGCGCATCCCCGCGATCAAGGCCCAGGTCGGCGCCTCGGCGGGGCAGTTGGGGCTGGCCCTGCTGGGGGTGTCGGTCGGCGCCATCGCCACGATGGTGCTCACCGGGCGGCTGTGCCGCGTGTTCGGCAACGAGCGGGTGACCGTCGCGACCGCGGCCCTGCTGGCGGTGAGCGTGGCCCTGCCGCCGCGCACCCACTCCGCCCTCGCCCTCGGGCTGGTGCTGCTGCTGTTCGGCGCGTCCTACGGCGGCCTCAACGTCGCGATGAACAGCGTCGCGGTGGACCTGGTCGCCGCGCTGCGCCGCCCGGTGATGTCCAGCTTCCACGCCGCCTACAGCCTCGGCGGGCTGCTCGGCGCGGGCATCGGCGGCCTGCTCGCCTCGCACCTGTCGCCCGCCACCCATCTGATGCTGCTCACGCCGATCGGCTTGTTGACGGTCCTGTTCGCGGGGCGGGTGATGCTGGCGCACCGGATCGGCCACGCACGCGTGACGGCGCCCGCCGCCCGGGCCGAGGCCGCACCCCGTCCGGAGGCGGCCGGGTCTGCCGGGACCGTCGGGACCGGCAACAGCGGTACAGCGTACGGCGATACGGCGCACGGCGGAACGGTCCGCGCCGATCCGGTCCCCGGCGGGTCCGCCGGCGGCGGGCGGCGCACGACGGCGCCAGGGGCCGTACCGGAGGCCGTACAGCGAGCCGTGGCCGAGGCCGCGGCGGAGGGCCCACCGGCGCGGGCCGGTGCGCGCGGTGCGGCGGCCGGGCACCGGACCGCCCTGCTGGTCGCCGTGTTCGGCCTGATCGCGGCGTGCTCGGCGTACGGCGAGGGGGCGCTCGCCGAGTGGGGTGCCCTGCACATCCAGCAGGACCTGCACAACGGGCCCGGCGTCGCGGCCGCCGGCTACGCCTGCGTCACCTCGGCGATGACCCTCGGGCGGCTGTCGGGCACCGCGCTGCTCACCCGCCTCGGGCAGAGCCGCGCGCTGGTGCTCGGCGGCCTGACCGCCTGCGGCGGCATGCTGGTGGGCGCGCTCGCGCCGGTCACGGCGCTGGTGATGGTGGGCTTCGCGCTCACCGGGCTCGGTCTGGCGAACCTCTTCCCGACCGCCATCGCGCGTGCCGGGGCGCTGACGGGCGCCGGCGGGGTGGCCGCCGCCTCCACCCTCGGCTACGGCGGGATGCTGCTCGGCCCGCCCTCGATCGGCTTCCTGACCGACGCCGTCGGCCTGCCGACCGCGCTGACCACGGTCTCCGTGCTCGCCGCCGTCGCCGCGGTGATCGCCTGGTCGGTCCGGCACACCTCGCCGCCGCAGACGGCCTGACCTACGGAAACCGGGTCCTCGAAGGGCTCCCCCACGGCGGCGCGCGGTTGACGGGCGGCGCTGGAGCCGCACAATTCCCTTGTGGAGAACACCGAGTTCGTCGAGACGCTGCGCCGTGAGGGACCGCTGCTGGCCGGGGCGGCGCGGCGCGCGGGCCTGGACGCGCCCGTGCCCGCCTGCCCGGGCTGGCAGGTGCGCGACCTGCTGCGGCACACCGGGGCGGTGCACCGCTGGGCGGCCGGGTTCGTGGCCGAGGGGCGGACCGAGCCGGTCGGGATGGACGAGGAGGCGGCGCCGAGCGGCAAGGGCGCCGACGGCAGTGGGGACGACGGCGGCGAACTCGCCGACTGGTATCTGCGCGCGCACGCGCGGCTGGTGGAGGTGCTGGCCGCAGCCCCGGCGGACGTGGCGTGCTGGACCTTCCTGCCCGCGCCCTCGCCGCTGGAGTTCTGGGTGCGCCGCCAGGCCCACGAGACGGCCGTACACCGGGTCGACGCCGAGTCCGCCGCCGGCCTCGCCCCGGCGCCGATCGACCCTGCCTTCGCCGTGGACGGTGTGGCCGAGATGCTGCTCCGCTTCGAGCTCAAGGGCCGCAAGCGGGCGCGCAGTCCGCAGCCCCGCACCCTGCGGGTCCGTGCGGACGACGTGGCGGGGGACCCCGGCTGGACGCTGCACTTCACCCAGGAACCGCCCCGCGCCGAGCGCGGCGGCCCGGACGGCCCAGCCGACTGCGAAGTGAGCGCGCCCGCCGCCGAGTTGTACCTCGCCCTGTGGAACCGCCTCCCGCACGACCGCCTCACCCTGCGCGGCGACCGGTCCGTCATGGACCTGTGGCACGCCTCGGGCGCCGCGTCCTGAGCCGCGCCTTGAGGAGCGGAAGCGGGACGGGCCCGGCGGGACGGCTCAGGACTTGACGAGCATCCGCTCCAGGACGGCGCGGTGGTGGGGGCGGGCCTGCTCGTAGCGCCTGCGGCCGGCCGCGGTGATGGCGACCTTCACCCCGCGCCGGTCCTCGCTGCAGGTGCCGCGGTCGACCAGGCCCTCCTTCTCCAGGCGGGCCACCAGCCGGGACAGCGCGCTCTGGCTGAGGTGGACGCGGTCGGACAGCTCCTGCACGCGGAAGGAGCAGCCGTCCTCCGCGTCGCCGGCCAGTACGTCCAGCACCTCGAAGTCGCTGGCGCCGAGTCCGTACTGATGCAGCTCGCGGTCGATCTCACAAGCCGTACGGGCGTGAACAGCGAGGATGTCCCGCCATTCCTGCACGAGCGCGCGCTCACCCTTGTCGCCGGTCATGGCGCCACGGTAGCAGAAAACGGACGATTATGCACGAGCAATTAATGCGCTTGCATTGGATGCGTATGCATGTACTCTTCTCGGCATGACCTCTCCGTCATTGCCGTCCCCTACCGTCCCCCGCCACGACGAGCGATGGAGCGCCCTGCAATGGGGCACCCTCCTCGTGCTGTGCGCCGCGCTCTTCCTCGACGCCCTCGACGTCTCGATGGTCGGCGTCGCGCTGCCCTCGATCGGCAGCGACCTCCACCTGTCCACGTCCTCGCTGCAATGGGTCGTCAGCGGCTACATCCTCGGCTACGGCGGCCTGCTGCTCCTCGGCGGCCGCGCGGCCGACCTGCTCGGGCGGCGCCGCGTCTTCCTGATCGCGCTCGCGGTCTTCGCCGTCGCCTCGCTGCTCGGCGGCCTCGTCGACTCCGGCGACCTGCTGATCGCCACCCGCTTCGTCAAGGGCCTCAGCGCCGCGTTCACCGCGCCCGCGGGCCTGTCCATCATCACCACGAGCTTCGCCGAGGGCCCGGTCCGCAACAAGGCGCTGACCATCTACTCCAGCTGCGGCGCCACCGGCTTCTCGATGGGCCTGGTGCTCTCCGGCTTCCTCACCGAGGCCGGCTGGCGCTGGACGATGCTGCTGCCCGCGCCCGTCGCCGTGGTGGCCCTGGTCGCCGGGCTCAAGCTGATCCCCAAGTCGCCGCGCGAGAAGGCCGGCGGGCGGGGCTTCGACCTCCCGGGCGCCGTCACCGGGGCCGGGGCCATGCTGCTCCTGGTGTTCACCGTGGTCTCCGCGTCGTCCGCCGGGTGGGCCTCCGCCCGCACCCTCGGCTCCTTCGCCGCGGTCGCCGCCCTGCTCGCCGCGTTCACCGCCATCGAGCAGCGCTCGTCCCACCCGCTGGTCCGGCTCGGGGTGCTCCGCGACTCCCGGCAGGTGCGCGCCAACCTCGGCGCCGCCACCTTCTTCGGGTCCTACGTCGCCTTCCAGTTCCTGGTCACGCAGTACCTCCAGAACATCCTCGGCTACAGCGCCATGCAGACCGCGCTGGCGTTCCTGCCCGCGGGCTCGCTGGTGGCGATCCTGTCCACCCGGATGGGGCCGGTCGTCGACCGCTTCGGCACCCCGCGGGTGATCGCGGCCGGCTTCACCTCCCTGGTCATCGGCTACGTCCTGTTCCTGCGGCTGAGCCTGCACCCCAGCTACGCGGCCGTCATCCTGCCGTCGATGCTGCTGCTGGGCGCCGCCTTCGCCACCGCCTTCCCGGCGCTGAACATCCAGGCGACCAACGGGGTGCGCGACGAGGAGCAGGGCATGGTCTCCGGGCTGCTGAACACCTCCTTCCAGGTCGGCGGCGCGATCTTCCTCGCCGTGGTCACCGCGGTGGTCACCTCCGGCGCGAGCGGCCACGCCGCCAGCCCGCAGGAGACCCTCGACAGCTACCGGACCGGCCTGTGGGTCGTCACCGGCGTCGGCTTCGCCGGGCTGCTGCTGACCCTGAGCGGGCTGCGCCGGCGCCGTCCCAGCTACGGCATCCTCGTGGCCTCCTCCGAGACCGAGGCGGCCCGCGCCGCCGAGGACGACGGCAGCCGGGTGACCGTACGCGACTGACCCGCAAGACCGTACGCGACCGAACCACCGGAGCGTCCCCACGGACGTCCCGGCACGACCGGCCGGCCCCGCGCGAGGAGGGAACGCGCGGGGCCGGCCCGTTGTTGTCACCGGCGGCCGACCGCCGGGCGCAGCACGCGCCTTCGGGGGAACGCGGCCGGACCGTACGCCGTCTACCGCCGTGCCGGCGCCATGGGCAAGGGGCGGGCGGCGCGAGCGCAGGGGGAGGCGGACATGAGGAACACCGGGAACAGGGCCGGCAGCGGCGGGCACGGGCTGACCGGGCGCCGGACCCAGGCCGAGCGCGAGGCCGCCGCGGTCGAGGCGATGTACGCCCTGGCCACCGCCGCGGTGCTCGGCGCGGCCGGGTTCGTGGTGGCGGCCGCGCCGGTGCTGGCGGGCGCGGTGCGCGACACGTGGCTCGGGGCCGCGGCGGTCCTGGCGGCCGGGCTGTTCTTCGGCCGGGTCGTGCTCACCCTGCACCGCTTCGAACGCCGCACCCGGCAGCAGCGCCGGGCCGCGCCGCCCGCACCGGCGCTCCTCCCGCGCGGCTACGGCGGCGGCCCCGGCGACACGGCCGCCCCTGACACGGCTGCCCCTGACACGGCCGCGCCGCTCGTACCGCTGGTCACCCCGCACCGGCCGCGGCGGGTGGTGCGGCAGGCCGCCCGCAGCGGCGGCGAGCGGCGGGCCGACCGGCCCGGCTGAGCACCCGCCGGCCCGGCCCCCCCGCGCGTCCGGTCAGGTGCGGTCGACGGCGTCCAGCGCGCGGCGGGCGAGGGAGTGCGTACGCACCAGCTCGGCCAGCGACCGCTTGCCGCGGGTTATCCCGGCGAACGCCCGCCAGGCCGGCGGGAAGGTGGTGAGCGCCGCGTGCAGCAGCCCGGGGCGCCGCTCGAACAGCGCCAGCATCCGCCGCCCCACGCCCATCTCGACGCCCAGCCCCGCCTTGACCGCGAAGGCGTAGTTGAGCGCCTGGCGGCGCGCGTCCACCGCGTCATGGGCCTCGGCGATCCGCACCGCCCACTCGCCGGCCAGCCGGCCGGAGCGCAGCGCGTACGAGATGCCCTCGCGGGTCCAGGGCTCCAGCAGCCCCGCCGCGTCGCCGCAGACCAGCACCCGGCCGCGGGAGAGCGGCGAGTCGTCGGCGCGGCAGCGGGTCAGGTGCCCGGAGGAGACGCTCGGCTCGAACCCGGCAAGGCCCAGCCGGGCCACGAAGTCGTCGAGGTAGCGCTTGGTGGCGCCGCCGTCGCCGCGCGCGGAGATCACGCCCACGGTCAGCGAGTCGCCCTTGGGGAAAACCCAGCCGTAACTGCCCGGCAGCGGGCCCCAGTCGATGTGCACCCGGCCGGCCCAGTCCTCCGCGACCGACGCGGGCACCGGGATCTCCGACTCCAGGCCCAGGTCGACCTGGTCGAGCTTCACCCCGACATGTGCTCCTATCCGGCTGGCACTGCCGTCGGCGCCGACCACCGCGCGGGCGTAGACGGTCTGCTCCTCGCCGCGCCCGGCCCCCGCGCTGCCGGTCACCACGACCGCGACCGTACGGCGGTCGGGCACGCCCGGGCCGTGCTGCTCCACCCGGGAGACGGTCACCCCGGTGCGCACCTCGGCGCCGGCCTCGCGCGCGGCGTCCACCAGCCCGGCGTCGAACTCCGGCCGGTTGATCAGGCCGAAGAGCATCTGGCGCGAGCGCTTGGTGCGGGTCAGCCGGCCGTTGAGGCTGAAGGTCACCGCGTGCACGCGGTCGCGCAGCGGGAGTTCGAAGCCCGGTGGCAGCGAGTCCCGGGACGGCCCGATGATGCCGCCGCCGCACGTCTTGTAGCGCGGCAGCTCGGCCTTCTCCAGCAGCAGGACCCGCCGGCCGGTCACTGCCGCCGCGTGGGCCGCCGAGGCGCCCGCCGGTCCCGCGCCGACCACCACGACGTCCCAGACCGGCTCGGTCCCGTCGTTCTCCGCACTGCTGCCCTGGGCCGGCTGCTCACCGCTCACGTCGTTTTCGCTCCCGCTCGCCACGCTCGGCTGTCCTCGCTGTTCAGCGCTGTCCGCAAGCATCCTATTGCGCCCGTGGCCCAGGGCTCGCTGTGGCACCATCGGCAGCGGCCCGCCGGCCCCGGCGGGGGCGCCGGTCTGCCGGTGCCTGTCACGCTTTGCCGGCGTTCGTCCGGCCGTGCCGCCCGTCCCTACCAGGAGCGTTCATGTCGTCAGATCCGAAGTCCGAGGCCCCGCAGCCGTCCGAGCCGCAGGCTGAGCCGTCCGGCCCGCTGGCCGGCACCGTCGCGTCGCTGATGCCCCGCGCCAGGACCGAACTGGCCGAGCTGGTGTCCTTCGCGTCGGTGGCCGACGAGCGGCAGTACCCGCGCAGCGAGTTGCGGAAGGCGGCGGACTGGATCGCGGCGGCGCTGACCGCGGACGGCTTCGAGGACGTCGCCCTGCTCGACACGCCGGACGGCACCCAGTCGGTCTACGGCCTGCTGCCCGGCCCGGCCGGCGCGCCCACGGTGCTGCTGTACGCGCACTACGACGTGCAGCCGCCGCTGGACGAGGCGCAGTGGCTGTCCCCGCCGTTCGAGCTGACCGAGCGGGACGGCCGCTGGTACGGGCGCGGCGCGGCCGACTGCAAGGGCGGCCTGCTGATGCACCTGACCGCGCTGCGGGCGCTTCGCGCGCACGGCGGTGTACCGGTCAACGTCAAGGTGATCGTGGAGGGTTCGGAGGAGCAGGGCACCGGCGGCCTGGAGCGCTACGCCGAGGCGCACCCCGAACTGCTCACCGCGGACGCCATCGTCATCGGCGACACCGGCAACTTCCGGGTCGGCCTGCCCACGGTCACGGCCTCGCTGCGCGGCATGGCGATGGCCGAGGTGCGGGTGTCCACCCTCGCGGGCAACCTGCACTCCGGGCAGTTCGGCGGGGCCGCCCCCGACGCGCTGGCCGCGCTCATCCAGATGCTCGCCTCGCTGCGCGACGCCTCCGGCGCGACCACCGTGGACGGCCTGGACAACACCGGCGAGTGGACCGGACTGGCCTACGAGGAGGCCGACTTCCGCAAGGACGCCAAGGTGCTCGACGGGGTCGGCCTCGTCGGCGGCGGCGCCATCGCCGACCGCCTGTGGGCCCGGCCGGCCGTGACCGTCCTCGGCATCGACGCCCCGCCGGTGGTCGGCGCCACCCCGTCCGTCCAGGCGGAGGCCGGCGCCCTGGTCAGCGTCCGGGTGCCGCCCGGCACCGACGCCGCCGAGGCCGCGGAGGCGCTGGAGAACCACCTGCGCGCGGCCGCGCCGTGGGGCGCGAAGGTGCGGGTGGAGCGGCGCGGCAGCGGCCAGCCCTTCGCCGCCGACACCGCCAGCCCCGCGTACGCCTCGATGTCCGCGGCCATGCGGGAGGCGTACGGCCAGGAGATGGCGATCGCCGGCCAGGGCGGTTCGATCCCGCTGTGCAATACCCTCGCCACCCTCTACCCGTCCGCCGAGATCCTCCTCATCGGCCTCAGCGAGCCGGACGCGCAGATCCACGCGGTCAACGAGAGCGTCTCGCCGCAGGAACTGGAGCGCCTGGCCCTGACCGAGGCGCTCTTCCTGCGCCGCTACGCCGCCGCCCGGGCGAACTGACCCGTCCGCGCTCCCGCGGCGCGCCCGGCACCCGCGGAACGGGGCCGGGCGCGGCGCGGCCGGTCGGCGGCCGGTCAGCGGGCGGGCTGGCCGGCGGCGAGGTTGAGGGCGCGGCCCTGTTCGCGGGCGCGCAGCGCCCAGCGCAGCCGGTCCAGCCGGATCGGGGGCAGCAGTCCGGCGGCCTCGTCCTCGGTGACGAAGCGCCAGCCGCGCAGTTCGGTGTCGGGCAGCAGCAGCCGGCCGATGTCGGACGAGGGCATCCGGCCGCCGTCGAAGAGCAGGCGCAGCCCGCCGTGGCCCGGCGGCTGGGGCGGTTCCCAGTCCACGACGAGCAGTTCGAGGCCGCCGGTCAGCTCGATGCCCAGTTCCTCCGCGACCTCGCGGTGCCCGGCCCGGACCGGCGACTCGCCGCGCTCGACGATGCCGCCGGGGAACTCCCAGCCGGGCTTGTATGTCGGGTCGACCAGCAGCACGCGGTCGGCGTCGTCGAAGAGCAGGACACCCGCGGCCACCGTCTCCGCGCGCGGCTCGGGCGTCTGCACGATGCCGCACACACCCTCGCCGCGGCCGACCGCCTCGGCGACGGCCACCGCGGTCTGCCGCGGGTCGAGCCCCGCGGTGTCGACGACGTACGCGTCGCCGGTCAGCCAGGGCAGCGCCGCGGTGTAGTCGGCGATACGGTCCAGTGCCCAGCGGCGGGCGGCGTCGTCGGCGCCCGGCTCGCCGGGGTGTTCGGCCCGGGCGGTGATCCGGGCGCGCAGGATCGTTTCTCCCGGGTCGAGCAGGATGTGCCGCACCTCGATGCCGCGGGCCGCGAGCGCGCCGAATATCTCGTCGCGGTGCTCCTGGCGCAGCAGCGTCATCGGTGCGACGAGCACCCCGCCGACCTCGGCGAGCAGCGAGGCCGCGGTCTCCACCACCAACCGCCGCCAGATCGCCAGGTCCTGGTAGTCGGTGGCCTCCTGGAGCCGCTTCTCCGGCAGCAGTCGGCGCAGGCACTCGCCGAGCACCTCGGGCTCGTACAGGGTGCTCTCCGGTACCAGGTCCAGCATTTCGCGCGCCGCGCCGGACTTGCCGGCGCCGAACGCCCCGTTCACCCAGATGATCACGGTGCCCCCTTCTCCGTAGACCCCTACGAATTGCCCGGAACTTCGGGCCCGGCAAACGCGCCCGGTCACGTGGTGAGACCCGCCCGGTCCACCGCGCGCCCGCGCAGGGCCGGCGCACGGTGTCCGGCGCGCCGTCGGAAGAGCGGTCAGAACAGGGCCTCCGGCAGCGGGGGAGGGGAGCGCAGCGGCGCGGTCGGGGCCGGGGCGGACACCGCCGGGTCCTGGTCGGCGGCAGGACGGCGCAGCGGCCAGCCCGCCGCCAGCCGCGCGTCGAAGAGCAGCGGGCCGCCGGGCGTGTCCAGGTACACGTCGTGCCCGGCGACCGCGCGGACCGTGCCGGCCAGGGCGTGCCCGGGCAGCAGCGCGGTGACCTCGGCGGCCGGGGGAGGGGGCGGCGGGTCGGCGGCGAGCCCGAACAGCCCGGCGTGGTCCACGCAGCGCGGCTCCGCGAGGGCGAGCGCTTCCGGCAGCCGGTCGCGCAGGGCCGTGACCCGCGCGTGCAGCCGCGCCACTTCCGCGGCGCGGTCCGCCGGGCCCGGCAGCCGGTGCCGGGCCGCCCGTTTGGCCGGGTCTGCGACCCGGTCCGGCACGCCGAGGGCGGCGCCCAGCACCGATTCGGTGCGGCGTGCCGCCATCAGGGGGCCCTCGCCGAGGAAGGCGAAGCACACCGCGGCCTGCTCCAGCAGACGCAGCCGCCCGCGGGCCGCCGCGGTGATGCCGACCTTGAGCAGGCCGGGCCCGAAGTACGCCAGGTACACGCGGTACGGCCGCGGGTCGTCCGGCACGGTGTCCGCGGCCACCGACGACCTGCGGTCCAGCGCCCCGCACTCCTCGCACTGGTCGCGCCGCGCGGCCGGCGGCAGTTCGGCGCCCCGCGGGCAGGGGACGGCGCGGTCCGCGCGCCACACGCCCGCGCAGCGCCGGACCGCGGCGGCGTCCAGCGCCAACCGCAGCTCGGCGCCGAGCGGCAGCGGGCTCGCACGCCGGCCGTACGAGGGGTGCCACCACGTCCAGCGGGCGCCCTCCTCCCGCCAGCCCATGCCTGTGCTCCGCCACATGCCTCCACGGTAGGGCGAGGGTGTGACAACGCCGCCGGCCCGCCGGACGACAACGCCGCCCGCCTCCCGCCCTCCTGCCGGACGACAACGCCGCCCGCCCGCCGGACCGGCCGCCTCCTCCCTGCTCACGGGAGGCGGCGGCCGGTCCGGCGCTCACTTCTGCGGTGCATGCCCGCGGCTGCGGTGGGGCGGGGTCGGGCCGCTCGGGCCGGTCGCGTCCGGCGGGCCCGGCGGGCGGTCAGGCGACCGAGGCGACGGCGAGTTCCGGGGCCGCGGTCGCCGCGGTCTCCTCCAGCGGGACCGTGACGGACCGCAGCGGGACGAGCTTCGGCTGCTGGGTGGGCGTGCGCAGCACGAACCACACCACCTTGCCGCTCTCGTCGGGCAGCAGGTCGGTGCCCCAGCTGTCGCACATCGCCTCGACCATCGCCAGCCCGCGGCCGGTGGTGGCGGTCGGCTCCATCGGCTGGAGGTGCGGCAGCCGGGTGTCGTGGTCGGTGACGGCCACGGTGAGGCGGCCGGGCACCAGGGTGAGCTGCACCGCGCACTGCTTGTCCGGACGCGCGTGCCGGTGCACGTTCGCCAGCAGTTCGCTGATGCCGGTGGAGGCCGCGTCGACGAGCGACTCCACCCGCCAGTAACGCAGTTGGGCCGACACGATGCGGCGGATCTGCTGGATGCGGTACGGATGCGCCTCGAGTTCGAGTGCGCACTCATGGCGTACCGGGTCGGTCTGGTCGGATTGCATGATCACGGCTGCGACTCCCTCCGCGGTGGGGCCGGCGCCCTGCGGGGCCGGGATGCACCGCTCCGATGGGAACACTTGAGCGGGAATGCGTAGAGTGACTGCGGCAGTACTCCGTGATGCGTAATCAGGTTCACCCGTTGTGGGGGCGGGCGCAACTCGGAGTCTTACGGCGCCTTTACCGCCCGCCCGTCCGGAGCGCCCCCGCACCCGCGGCCCGCCGGCGCGGCCCCGGCGCTACCAGGCGGCCGCGGCCTGCCGCAGCCGGTCCTGGACGCGGCGCACGTCGGGATGGGTGTCGGCGCCCGGCCGCCGGACGAGGAAGAGGGTGTTCAGCGGCGGCTCCGCTGGGTCGTGCAGGAGCGCCAACCGGCCCGTGTCCAGGTACTCCTGGCACAAGGAGCGAGGCAGCACGCTGTATCCGGCGCCCGCGTTCACCGCCGACAGCACCGCGTACAGGTTCGGCACGGTGACCGCCGGGCGGGCGCCGAGCGGCCGGCCGAAGACGGTGCGCCAGTAGCGCCGCACGATCGGCAGGTCCTCGGCGTACGCCACCAGCGGGACCTCGCGCAGCGCCGCGCACAGGCCGTCCCCGCCGGTGCGCGGCGGCAGGCGCCCGGCCCAGGCGGGGGCGGCGACCAGGACGTACTCCTCGTCGGCGAGCGGCACCGACTCCAGGGCCCGGCCGCGCGGGCGCCGGGTGGCGATCACCAGGTCGTGCCGGCCCGAGCGCATCTCCTCCAGCAGCGGTTCCGGCAGCCCCTGGGCGACCCGGAGCCGTACGCCGTCGGCCGTCAGCGGGGCCAGCGCGGGCAGCACGCGTACGCACAGCAGCTCCGACGGCCCGGCCAGCCGGACCGGCGCGGCCACGGCGCCGGTCTCCGCCAGCGCGGCCAGGGCGTCCAGCGGTCCGGCCGCCTGCCCGGCCAGCTCGTGCGCGTACGGCGTGGGCTGCGCGCCGCGCGGCAGGCGGGTGAACAGCTCGCGGCCGGTCTGCTGCTCCAGGGCGCGGATCTGCGCGGTCACCGTGGGCTGGGAGAGCCCGAGGCGCGGCGCGGCCGCCGTGAAGGAGCCGGTCCGGTACACCGCCAGGAACGTCCGCAGCAGGTTCAGGTCCGCGTGTGGCGGCAGCTGCTTGCCGTCGGCCGGTATCGGGTGCCCCATGGCCGCCACCGTAACAATCGGCGGCATCGGAGTTCCGATGGCGGACATCGGCGGACCGATTGGTTGCCGGATGGCGTTTCGGCCTACGGTCGAAGAGGCAGCCCGTCGGCCCCGGCGCCGACGCGGGCGGCGGCCGCCCCGGCCACGGCGGCGGCAGCAGACGGCACATCGAGGACACGGGAGAGACACGTGGCGAAGATTCTGTTCGTGATGACCGGAGCCGACCGGTGGACGCTGGCCGACGGCACCGCCCACCCCACCGGCTACTGGGCCGAGGAGGCGGCGGTCCCGTACGAGATGTTCCGGGCCGCCGGCCACGAGATCGCCGTCGCCACCCCGGGCGGCGTGGTCCCGCCGGTGGACGGCGCGAGCCTGGCGCCCGCCGTCAACGGCGGCGCGGACAACGCCCGCCGGGTGCGGGACATCCTGGACGGCGCCCCGGAGTTCGCGGCGCCGATCGCCCTGGCCGACGCGGATCTGGAGGGCGTCGACGCGGTCTACGTCCCCGGCGGCCACGGCCCCATGGAGGACCTGGCGGTCGACGCGGACTCCGGGCGGCTGCTGACCCGGGCCCTGGAGCGCGGCCTGCCGGTGGGCGTGGTCTGCCACGGCCCGGCCGCGCTGCTCGCCGCCGTACGGCCGGACGGCACCAACGCCTACGCCGGCCACCGGATCACGGCCTTCACCAACGCCGAGGAACGCCAGGGCGGACTGGCCGACCAGGCCAGGTGGCTGCTGGAGGACCGGCTCAACGCGGCGGGGGTGGAGGTCTCGGTCGGCGAGCCGTGGGCCCCGCACGTCGAGGTCGACCGCAATGTCGTCACCGGCCAGAACCCGGCCTCCTCCGGCCCGCTCGCGGCCGAACTCCTCAAGAAGCTCTGACCGCGCCGCGCCGCGCCGAGAACCGCTGAGCCAGCCGCGCTGACCGAGCCGCCGCCGGCCGAGAACCGCTGACCCACCGCACGACCGCGAAGGACCCCGTCATGACCACGCAGAACGCGATCAACTGGCCCGAGAAGTACCTGCCCGGCACCGGCGACAACTTCGTCTCCAACGAAGTCGTCGTCAGGGGCGTGACCGCCGCGCAGGTGTGGCGCCTGCTCACGGACACCTCCACCTGGGAGTCGTACTACGACAACGTCGCCGACATCTCCTTCCCCGACGGCGGCGGCCCGGTGCTCGCGGACGGCCGGGACTTCCGCTTCGGCACCTTCGGCTTCCCGCCGCTGGCCGCCCGGGTCGTGGAGTTCGCCGCCCCCGCGGCGGGCACGCCCGGCCGGCTGTCCTGGACCGCCCGGCAGGACGGCGGCCCCGATGAGCGGCTCGACGTGCTGCACGCGTGGCTGGTGGAGGACCTCGACGGCGGGCGGGTCCGCGTCCTGACGCAGGAATCCCAGATCGGCCGGCCCGCCGCGGAACTGGCCGGGCAGGTGCCGAACCCGATGCTCAACGGCCACCAGGCGTGGCTCGACGGACTTCTCCGCGCCGCCGCACGGTGACAGCCCGCCGCACCGGGGCGTACCTTGCCCGGCACGGGGCCGACCGGGGCGCCGCCGGACGGGCAGGGGGAAGCGCCAGGTGGGCACGGTAGCCGTGGGCGGGGTCACCATCGGGTACGACGACAGCGCCGGGGAGGGAGACGCGCCCGGCGGCGGCAGCACCGGGCCGGTGCCGCTGCTGCTCGTCCACGGGCACCCCTTCGACCGCACGATGTGGGCCCCGCAGGCCGCCGCGTTCGGCGCCGCGCGCCGGGTGGTCGTCCCCGACCTGCGCGGCTACGGCGCGAGCACCGTACAGCCCGGCCGCACCGGACTCGACGTGTTCGCGGGCGACCTCGCCGCGCTGCTCGACGCGCTCGGCATCCCGCGGGCCGTGCTGTGCGGGCTGTCCATGGGCGGCCAGGTGGTGCTGGAGTTCCAGCGCCGGTTCGCCGGGCGCGTGGCCGGGCTGGTGCTCGCCGACACCTTCGCGCAGGCCGAGACCGAGGCCGGCCGCAAGGAGCGGTACGACCGGGCCGCGGTGCTGGAACGCGACGGCATGGCGGCCTACGCGCACGGCGTGCTGGACTCGATGGTCGGCCCCGCGACCGTACGCGACCGCCCCGAGGTGGCCGCGCACGTGCTGCGGATGATGCTCGGCGCGCCACCGCTGGGCGCCGCGGCCGCTCTGCGCGGCCGGGCCGAACGCCCCGACTACACCCCGACGCTGGCCCGGATCGCGGTGCCCACGCTGGTGGCCGTCGGGCGCGACGACGTCTTCACACCCGTCTCCGACGCGCGGTTCCTGCACGAACACATCGCCGGCTCGCGGCTGGTGGTCGTCGAGGGCGCCGGGCACCTGCCCAACCTGGAGCAGCCCGCCGCCTTCGACGCCGCGCTGGCCGACCTGCTCGCGGCCGTCGACGCGGCAGCCGACGGGGCAGCCGACGGGGCCGGGCCGGGCGGGAGTTGACGGGCCGCGGCCCGCCGCCGGTGTGAGGAAGGACGGAATCGGCCGCCGCCACTGGCTTTCGGCACCTGCGCGTGCTCGAATCGTTGCATGGACAACCAGACGGCCGGGCCCGCGGCGGACGCCGCGCCCGGCCCCGAGGACGGCCGCGGCACGCCGGTCGGGCGGCGGGTGGTGCTGGGCATGCTCGGCCTCGGCGCCGCGGGCGTCGCGGTCGGCGGCGCCGTGCAGGGCCGGCTCGACTCGATCCTCGCCTCGGTCAGCGCGAAGGACCCGACCGGGGTGACCGGACTGCTGCCCGGCGGTGGCGGTTTCCGGTTCTACTCCGTCTCCGACTCCATCCCGCACCGCGGCGAGAGCGACTACCGGCTGACCGTCGGCGGCCTGGTGGACCACCCCGCCTCCTACGCGCTCGCCGACCTGCGCGCGCTGCCCCAGGTGCGGCTGGTGCGCGACGTGCAGTGCGTCACCGGCTGGCGGGTGCCGAAGACCGCGTTCTCCGGGGTGCGGCTGTCCACCCTGCTCGACGCCGCGGGCGTGAAGTCCCCCGGCGCCGCGGTGCACTTCACCTGCTTCGACGGCGTCTACACCGAGAGCCTCACCCTCGCCCAGGCCCGCCGCAGCGACATGCTGGTGGCCCTGACCATGAACGACAAGCCGGTCACCGCCGCCCACGGCGGCCCGGTGCGCCTCTACGCGGCCCCGATGTACTTCTACAAGTCCGCGAAGTGGCTGTCCGGCATCACCGTCACCGAGCACGTGCAACGCGGCTACTGGGAGCAGTACGGATATGACGTCGACGGATGGGTCGGAAAGTCCAACGGCCGCCATGACGCGCCGACGTCGTGACCGCCCGGCCCCGCCGGGCACGGTACGGCGCTTCACCCGCGCCGAGACCTGGGTGCACCGCACCCTGAACACCCTCATGGCGGTCTGCGTGGCCAGCGCCGCCTGCCTGTACTTTCCGCCGCTCGCCGAGATCGTCGGCCGCCGCCGGCTGGTGGTCACCGTCCACGAGTGGTCCGGCATCCTGCTGCCGGTGCCGCTCCTGCTCGGCCTCGCCTCGCGCGCCTACCGTGCCGACACCCGGCGGCTGGGCCGGTTCTTCCCGCACGACCGGGCCTGGCTGCGCACCGCCCTGCGCGAGCGGCGCCGCGACCGGCTGCACGCGGGCAAGTTCAACGCCGGCCAGAAGCTCTACGCGGCCTTCGCCGTCGGCGCGGTCCTGGTCATGCTGGGCACCGGGCTGCTCATGTGGTTCCCGCGGCTGAGCCCGCTGGTGTGGCGCACCGGCGCCACCTTCGTGCACGACTGGCTCGCGCTGCTGGTGGCCGCCGTCATCACCGGGCACGTCTGGTTCGCCGCCGCCGACCCCGAGGCGCGCCGCGGCCTGCGCACCGGCCGGGTGGAGCGGGCCTGGGCCCGCCGCGAGCACGCCCTGTGGCGCACACAGCCGCCCGCCCCGGGCGAGGGCGCGCAGGACCGGGCCGAGGACGCCCGCTGACGGTGCTCCCGCCGCACCGCGCGCCCCCAACTGCCCTGGTTCCGCCGCCCGTTCCGTTCCGTTACAGCCAGGACACCGTACGGCCGCCGGACAGCCACCGGGGTTTCGCCGCCCGCACCTAGCGTCACCGCATGACCACGTCGCAGTTGACGAGCCGAGGGGCCGCCGGGCCGGCCGAGCCCGAGGCGCGGTCGACACCGCCCGCCGCCCCGCCCGAGCCCTACCGTGCCCGCCGCCGGCTGCGGCTGCGGCTGACCGGCCCGGGCCTGCTCGGCGCCCGCGCGGCGCTGGCCGTCCTGCTACTCGCCGCCCTGTGCGCCACCGCCGTGATCGGCGCGGTCACCGTCCGCGGCGACACCTCGCGACTGCGCACGACGGTGTCCGAACGCGCCGCCGTCGCTGCCCAGTTGAGGTTCGCGCTGGCCGACCTCGACGCCCAGCACGCCGACACCCTCGCGCCCGGCATGTCCGCCGACGGCAGCGGCGCCTACGTCGGCAACCAACTCGAAGCGCTCATCACCGCCCAACAGCGGCGCACGGAAGTCAGCGACGCGCTAAGGCAGTTGAGCGGCGACAGCGCCCACAGCGACCAGATGGGCGCACTCCTCGACGGACTGAGCCGCTACGACGACCTCAGCGGCCGCGCCGCCTTCGTCGACGAGCAGTCGCCCGACCGCCTGGCCGGCCACCCGCCCGCCGTCACCGTGGCCATGAACGCCCAAGCCGGCGCCGTCATGACGCAGACCCTGCTGCCGACGGCCGACAAGCTCGCGGCGGACTACCGGCAGCAGGCCGGCCGCGCCGCCGCGAAAGTGCACACCGACACCCGCCGCTGGATCGCCGTGGTCGGCGCGCTCGGCGCCGCCGCCCTGCTCTTCCTGCTGTGGTGGCAGCGCGAACTGGCCCGCGCCTACCGGCGGTTGCTCAGCCCGCCGCTGGTCGCCGCGACCGCCGCGGTGCTCGCGGTGTGCCTGGCCGGCACCGTCGCCCTCAGCTCCGGCGCGGGCGCCGCGGGCACCGCCGACAGCCAGGGGCTGCGGCCCTGGTCCCGGCTGGCCGAGGCGGGGGCGGTGGCCGCGCAGGCGGCCGCGGCCGAGAGCCGCTGGTTCGTGCAGGGCGACGACCTCGGCCGCAGCGACGCGGCCCGCTACACCGCCCTCACCAAGCGCCTCGACACCCTGCTGGCCCCCGACGGCTACGCCACCGCCGCCGAGCGCCCCGCCTACGAGGACGTCCTCACCCGCTACCGCCGCTTCCGCGCCGACGACACCGCGCTGCGCCGCCTGAAGGACGCCGGGCGGACCGACGAGGCGGCGGTGCTGCTGACCACCGTCGGCCGCGGCGACATCGCCTTCGACTTCTGGGACTTCGCGACCACCCTGGACCAGCTCGCCGCCCGCCGCCTCGACGACTTCGCCCACCACGCCGGCGACGCCCGCGGCGCCCTCGGCGGGTGGCCGGCCGTGCCGGCGGGCGCGCTCGGCGCCGCCGCGGCGCTGGTACTGCTGGCGGTCCGGCCGCGGCTGGCCGAGTACCGTTGAGCGACGGCCCCGGGCCCGCCCGGCACCCCGGTTTTCCGGGCCGCTGCCGGAGCCCGCGCCACCGGGCGCCGCACGAACGTATATTGGATCGAAGCCGTACCGCCTGGGGGAGGCGTGCAGCCCGGCACCTCACCCCGGCCGTCCTGGACGAGATGAGAGCCCGCCCGATGACCACAGACTCCGCGCCCACCCCGGAAGGGGAGTCGTCCATCCCGGACGAGGTGTGGGAACAGTTCCTCTCCGACAACGAGCGGGACATCCGCGCGTCCGCGCCCAAGGAGCCGTCCGCGCGCGCCCGGATCGTCGCGCGCCGGCTGCGGGAGCAGCAGGAGCAGGCCGCCGCGCAGGGCGGTCGGCGGCGCCGCGGCCGGCGCAGGACCGCGGCCGCACCGGCCGACACCTCCTGGCGGACCGGCCGCACCGACGAGGGCGACCGGCGGACGCTGCGCCGCGGCCGGCTGCGCGGGGTGGCCGCTGTGCTGCTGCTCGTGGTGGTCCTGCTGGTGGTGCTCTCCCCGAGCCACGCGTGGTCGCTGGTCACCGGCAACGGCTGAACCGGCAGCGGCTGAACCCGCTGCGGCCGCGGCCGGCCCGGCGGCCATCCGGCCCGCGCGCCGCCGCGGTCAGTCGGCGGCGGGCGGGGCGGGCTCGCCGGCCACGATCAGGTCCGGCAGGTGCTCGGCGATCTCCTCGCGCAGCACCTCGGGGATGCCCGCGTCGGTGACCAGGGTGTCCACGTCCTCCAGGGCGGCGAAGGAACTCAGGCCCACCGTGCCCCACTTGGTGTGGTCGGCGATCACCACCACGCGCCGCGCGGAGCGGACGAACTGGCGGTTGGTCTCGGCCTCCGCGAGGTTCGGCGTGGACAGCCCCGCCTCCACCGAGATGCCGTGCACGCCCAGGAAGAGCAGGTCGAAGTGGAGCGACTGGATCGCCCGGTCCGCGACCGGCCCGACCAGCGTCTCGGACAGCGTCCGCATCCCGCCGGTGATCACCACGGTCGCCGCGCCGGCGCCGTGGGCGCCGCCGGCCGTGCGCTGCCCGGACTGGAAGACGTCCGCGACCCGCACGGAGTTGGTCACCACCGTCAGGTCCGGCACGTCCAGGAGCTGCTGGGCCAGTGCGTAGGCGGTGGTGCCGCCGGCCAGCGCGATCGCGGCGCCCGGCGGCACCAGGGTGGCGGCCGTCCGCGCGATCGCCTCCTTCGCGCCCAGCTCCAACCCGGACTTCGCCTCGAACCCCGGTTCGTGGCTGCTCGGCTCCACCACCGGCACCGCGCCGCCGTGCACCTTCTCCACCACGCCTTGGCGGGCCAGCGCGTCCAGGTCGCGGCGGACCGTCATGTCGGAGACGTTCAGCCGGCGGGTCAGCTCGTTGACCCGCACACCGCCGCGCCGCCGGACCTCGTCCAGGATCAGGGCCCGGCGCTGCTCCGCGAGCAGGTTCTGGTTGTCGCTCACCCGTGACCTCGTCCCGTCCGTGAGGTTGTCCTATGGGCCGACCGCTTATCTTAGGCCGACTCCACCGCCGGGTCAGCCGTCACGTCAGGTTGGGGAGATCTTCGGGGTACAGCAGCTGGAGTTCGTCGTGGGTGGGATCGTCGACGTGCGCCATACGGACCGCGTGCCGCTCGATCATGCCCTCGAAGGTCTGGCGCGCGGTACGGCCGTTGCCGAAGGCGGGACCCTTGGGGATCGCGCTGAAGTACTTCAGCAGCGCCTCGGCGGCGTCGTCGCCGAGCCGGTACTGGTGCTCGGTCGCCTGCGCCTCCACGATCTGCAGCAACTCCTGCGCGGTGTAGTCGCCGAAGGTGATCGTGCGGGAGAAGCGGGACGCCACACCCGGGTTGGAGGCGAGGAACCGCTCCATCTCGGCGGTGTAGCCGGCCACGATCACCACGACCGCCTCGCGGTGGTCCTCCATGAGCTTCACCAGCGTGTCGATCGCCTCGCGCCCGAAGTCGCGCCCGGCGTCCTCCGGTGCGAGCGCGTACGCCTCGTCGATGAAGAGCACCCCGCCGCGCGCCCGGTCGAACGCCTCCTGGGTGCGGATCGCGGTCGAGCCGATGTGCTCGCCGACCAGGTCGACCCGGGCGACCTCGACCAGGTGCCCGCGCTCCAGGACGCCGAGCGACGCCAGGATCTCCCCGTACAGCCGCGCCACCGTGGTCTTGCCGGTGCCGGGGGAGCCGGTGAAGACCAGGTGGCGGCGCGGTGAGGGCGCCTTGAGCCCGGCCTGCTCCCGGCGCCGCCCGACCGAGATCAGGTCGATCAGGGTGCGCACCTCGCGCTTGACGCTGTCCAGGCCGACCAGCGCGTCGAGGTCGCCGAGCACCACGTCGCTCTCCCGCGTGGCCACCCGCACCGGCGCGTCCTGCGGCGGCACCTCGGCCGGCCGCTGCGCCGGGACGCCGCCCAGCAGGCCGTACGACTGCGTGCCGGTGCTCAGCGCCCGAGCCGGCGGCGTACCGTCCGCGGCGGACCCGCCGGCGGTGTGCGCCGCGGACGGTACGGGCGCGGGCAGGTCGTCGGTCGCGGCGCGGTCGCTGGTGCAGTCCTCGGTGACCGGGCCCGGCTCGGCGAACTCGTAGCCGCCGCGGGCGCACCGCTCGGTGCGGCAGCGGGTCAGGTGGGAGCGGCAGCCGTCGATGATGTGGAAGCCGAAGCCGCGGCTGCCGACCACCCGGCAGCCGGTGAAGGCGCCGCGCCCGCCGGCCGAGACGTACACCCCGGCCTCGGCGGGGTTGGTGACGGTGCAGCGCTCCAGCGCCGGGTCCGCGCCCTTGGTGACGATCACCCCGGTCGCGGTGTCGTCCACGGTCACCTGGGAGAGGGTGCCGCCGCTGCCGTGGTCGCGGAACCACGCGCCGGTGGCCGCCTCCTTGATCCGGCAGTCGTCCAGCTGCACGCTGGCGCCGTCGCTCACCGACACCGCGGTGTTGCGGATCTGCGTGAAGTCGCTGTCCACGACGTCCGCGCGCGAACCGCGGTCCAGCACGAACAGCGCGTCCGGCACGTCGTGCACCCGGCAGGAGTCCAGTATCGTCACCGCGCCGTCGCTCACCCACACCGCCGGGTAGTCGCCGGTGCTGTCGTGGATCTCGCACTGGTTGGCGTCCGCGCGGGTGCCCGGGTCCCAGACCGACAGGCCGTTGCGGCCGAAGCCGCGGATCGTGCTGCGGGTGAGGGTCAGCACCGAACGGGCCCGCAGGTCCACCGCGTTCTCGGGGATGTCGTGGATGACGCAGTCGGACATCGCCAGCACCGCGTCGGTGTCCAGGGTGATGCCGTCGCCGGTGGTGCGGTGCACCTGGCAGTCGGTGAACTGCCCGCTGCCCTGCGCCGACAACTGCACGCCGGTGCCCCGGACTTCGAAGACCTCGCAGCTCACCGCCTCCAGCGAGCTGCCCTCGCCGGTGACCGACAGGCCCGCGCCGGTGGCGTGGTGGACCCGGCAGCGCTCCAGCCGCGGGGTCGCGCCGCCGCGCACCGCGAAGCCGTTCTGCCCGGCGGAGACCACCTCGCACTCCTCGAACAGGCCGCCCGCGTCCTCCAGCAGGCTCACCCCGACCCCGGCCGGGTTGTCCACGGTGCAGCGCCGTACCGTCGGCCGGGCGCCGTCGCGCACCTCCAGGCCGACCGCCGAGCGGGTGCTGATCCGCACCCCCGACAGCTCCGGGGCGCCCGCCTCGACCAGCAGCGCGGCCGACGTGACGTCCTGGCACTCGACCACCAGGTCCTGCACCAGCGCGGCCCCCCGCAGCGTGAGCGCCACCCCCGAGGTGGGGGCGAGCCGCACGGTGCCGGGCCCGTCCGCGCAGCGCAGCGTCACCGCGCGGTCCACCAGGAGGTTCTCCCGGTAGGTGCCGGCACCCACCGAGAGCACGTCGCCGTCGCCGGCCGCGTCCAGCGCGGCAGCAAGGGTCTCGTACTCGCCTGTGCGGCGGCGCCACCGAGAACTGCTCGGATTGGTCACCTGCACCACGCCATGTGCCATCGGGCTGCTCAGCCCCCACCCTCTTGCGTCGCCGACCGGGGATCAAACCGTAGCGCGGCCGGAGGCATGCTGGTGACGCGCGGCCACCCGGTGGACATCGTAACGGGCTTGCGGCAGCGCGCCGGTGGGCGGTTTCGCGCCCCCGCGGACGGGTCAGCCGCCGGCGCCGGCGCGGCCCCAGTCCTGGCCGACCCGGGCCCACTCGCGCGCCCAGGACTCCAGCCGGCGCAGCATCAGCCGCCACATCAGCAACTGGCGGGAGAGAACCAGCAGTCCGGCCGCGGCCGACCCGGCGGCGACCCCGGCGAGCACCGCGTGCGTGCCGGCGGTGGCGGAGTCCAGCGGCGGCGGCGCCAACCTGCCGGCGCGGTCGGTCCAGACCTTGATCCGGCCCTGCTGGAGCACCTCGATGTCGGAGGAGACCGTGGCGGTCCGCGTGCTGCCGTCGGGGCCGGTCCAGCGCAACTGCTCGGTGGGACGCGTCTTTGA
The DNA here is from genome assembly GCF_037034245.1 of Streptomyces sp. CA2R106. Classification (NCBI taxonomy): domain Bacteria; kingdom Bacillati; phylum Actinomycetota; class Actinomycetes; order Kitasatosporales; family Streptomycetaceae; genus Streptomyces; species Streptomyces sp. CA2R106. Next base: position 82,254 of record NZ_JBAGKC010000016.1, on the reverse strand, counting down.
GCCGGACGCCTTGTCGCGCGCGAGGGTCGCGGTCACCAGGGTGCGCTCGGCGTGCTCGGTGGCGACCTCGTGGCTCAGCACGCGGCCGACCGATCTGTCCGCCCACCAGCCCAGCAGCGGTGTCGCGCACAGGGCGACGGCGAAGAACAGCGCGAGCCATGTCTCGACCACGTCCGTGCGCCGGCGCAGCGGATTGCGCCGCCAGCGCCATCCGCGCACGGTGCCTGTCGTGCGACCCTTCATCGGCGGCCACCCCCTTCACACCCATCAACTACCGCAACCGGCGCGGTTCAATGCACGCCCTTTCCGCGGGGGTGCGGAAAAGGCGGGTGGAACGTCAGTCCACCACGCTCAACGCGTCGCCGACGTGCAGGGTTCCTGACGACTCGGGCACGAGGTTCTGGCCGAAGACCAGCCGGCCGTCGAGGTTGCGGTGCCGGCCCAGGGAGCGCAGCGGCTCGCGGCCGCGGACGCCGGTGCGCTGGTCGGTGGTGGTGATCACGCACCGCCCGCAGGGCTTGGGCACGCGGAAGACGACCTCGCCGATCCGGACCCGCTTCCAGCCGTCCTCGGCCCACGCGGCGGTGCCGTCCACGACGGCGTTCGGCCGGAACCGGTCCATCGGCAGCGGGCCCTCCTTCGCCCGGTCGCCCGCGGCGATCAGCTCGTTGAGCGCGTCGAGCGACGCGGTGGTGGTGACCAGCAGCGGGAAGCCGTCGGCGAGGCTGACGGTCTCGCCGGGCACGGCGTACTCGGGCGCGATCGGCCGGCGCAGGTCGGGCCGGTCGAGGTGGACCAGCCGCACCGGGGTGCCGAGGTAGCCGGTGAACCACCGCGCGGCGGCGTCGCCGGCGGCGCGCACCTCCAGCGATCCGGCGAAGATCCGCGCGGTCTCCAGCGGGCCGGGCGGCGGCACGTCGACATGCAGGGGCGCCCGGCCGGGTGCGGACAGCCGCAGCCCGCCGCGGTCGTCGAGCGCGGTGTCCACCAACGCCAGCCGGGCGTCCTCACGTTGCGTGACCGCCTTGCCGGTGGCGGCGTCGACCAGCATCCAGCGGCGGTCCCCCGCGAGCCCCCACGGCTCCACGACCGCCGCCGGCGTGCTGGTGGCACGCATCGACTTGACCGGGTAGAGGTGCAGCGCGCTGACGGTGGGCATGGTCATGCGACCATCGTGCCATCCGGTCAGCTGCCGCCCGCAGCCCGGCCTGCTGTTGGGCTCAGCCCTGGTAGTAGCCCCCTCCGGGCTGTGCCGGCGGGACGCCGAGGCCGAGGTTGCGGCGCTGGTAGTTCTCCTCCGGGTGCCCGACCGGGCCCTGCCGGGGCGCCATCGGCCGCGGGGGTGCCGGGCGGGCCGCCTGGTAGCCGGACGGCGACGCCTGCTGCGGTTGCGCAGGGTAGCCGCCGTAGCCGTTGGCCGGCGCCGGGCGCTGCATGGCGGCCTGCTGCGGCGCATATGCCGCGGGCTGCTGCTGGTAACCCCCGCCCTGGTACCCGCCCGGCCCCTGCTGGTGCTGCGGCTGGGGCTGCTGGTGTTGCTGGCCCATCTGCCCCGCCGGGGCCGAGGGGCCGGCCGGCAGCGCCGGGAGCGCGGCGGGCAGGGCAGGCAGATTCCCGCTGCTGCCAAAGGAGTTGTAGCCGCCGGAGTCGTACGAGGGGTACGGCGCGGGCACGCGGATGGGGGCGATCTGCGGGGTGCCGCGCTCGGCCACGAGGCTGTCGTAGATCGGGGTGTCCGGGAAGGACGCAGACGAAGGGTAGTAGCTGCCGTAGCCGCCACCGTACGAACCGCGGGGGGTGGTCATGGGCCATAAGTTAAGCCCACGATGTGGTCGTTGGGGAGACCGATTGGATGGTTGTTTTGCGTGCTGTGAGTGACCTTGGTTCATTAATACGAGCGAATCCCCGGAAAACGGTCACCATCTCAGGATGTGATCAGGTAAAAGCCTCGTTTCCCGGGTGTGCCGCGCGGGTGCTCCGCCGCTCCTGACGATACGTCAACAAGCCCGCACGCAGGGCGGAGAGCGCCGGACGGTACGGTTGAGGAGGCGGTCGCGCGGCCGTACGGCCACGCCGTACGCCGCCGGTCCGCCGTGCCCTCACGCCTGCGCCGGTCCACCGCCTCCGCACGCCCGCCCGCCGTCACACGGTCGCGTCGGGCTTCGCGTAGGTGCGGCCCTTCCACGCCGCGCCCCGGCCGCGGTAGTGCTGCACCGCCGAGTCCACCGTCATCAGCAGGTACAGCGCCGCGGTGTACGGCAGCAGCGGGGCCAGCGCCCACGGCTGGCCGTAGTAGCGCAGCATCGGCAGATAGGTCCCCGCCATCACCGCCCACGCCGCCGTGCCCAGCACGCACAGCGGCCACGCGCCCGCGACCGCCCCGCCGACCGCCGCGACCGGCGGCACCAGGTAGATCAGCGCCAGCCCCAGCACGGTCCCCGCCAGCACCAGCGGATTGTGCCGCAGTTGGGCGTACGCGCTGCGCGCCACCATCCGCCACAGCTCGGCCAGGTCCGGGTACGGGCGCACGCTGTCGACCTGCTCGGCGAGCCCGAGCCAGATCCGCCCGCCGGACCGCTTCACCGCGCGGGCCAGCGCCACGTCGTCGATCACCGACTGCCGGATCGCGTCCGGCACGTCCGCCGCCTTCGCCGCGGACGCCCGCAGCAGCACGCACCCGCCGGCCGCGGCCGCGGTCCGCCCGCGCGGGCGGTTGATCCAGCGGAAGGGGTAGAGCTGCGCGAAGAAGTACACGAACGCCGGGACGATCAGCCGCTCCCACCCCGTCTCCACCCGCAGCCGGGCCATCTGGGAGACCATGTCCAGGTCCTCGCCGACCGCCGCCTCCACCAGGGCCCGCAGGCTGCCCGGGCGGTGCGCGATGTCCGCGTCGGTGAGCAGGAAGTACTCCGCGCCGGTGCGCTCACCGGCCAGCGCCATCCCGTGCCGCACCGCCCACAGCTTGCCGGTCCACCCCTGCGGCGGCTCGCCCGGGGAGGTCACCGTCAGCGGCAGCGCGCCCGGCCGCGCGCCCAGCTCCCGGGCCAGCTCGCCGGTGCCGTCCGTGCTGCCGTCGTCCACCAGGAAGACCTCCGCGCGGCCCGGGTACTCCTGGGCGAGCAGCGAGGACAGGCTGATCCCGATCACCTCGGCCTCGTCCCGCGCCGGCACCACCACGGCCACGTCCGGCCACGCCCGCACCGGCGCGCGCCCGCCGCCCCGCGGCAGCCGCACGTCGGTGCGCCAGAACCCTCCCTGCCCCGCCAGCAGCCACACCCACGCCACCAACGACACCCCTGCGATCCCAGTCATCACGCTCACCCCCGCAGTCTGCCCGAGTTCCCGCCCGGCGCCCGCGCGGGGCACCTCCTGCGGCGCGCCCGGGCCCGCGCGGCGGTGCGGGCCGCGGCAGCGGCAGCGCGTCGCGGGGGAGCGCTTAGAGTGGTGGCGTGAAGATCGGCTTGGTGGATTCGGGTGTCGGGCTGCTCGCCGCTGCCGCGGCGGTGCGGCGGGTGCGGGCGGACGCCGACCTGGTCCTCGCGTCGGACCCGGCGGGCATGCCGTGGGGCCCGCGGTCGGCGCAGGACGTCGCGGCGCGGGCCCTGGACTGCGCGCGGGCCGCGGCCGCCTACGGGCTGGACGGCCTGGTCGTGGCGTGCAACACCGCCTCGGTGCACGCGCTGCCCGCGCTGCGGGCGGCGTTCGAGCCCGGGCTGCCGGTCGTGGGCACCGTCCCGGCGATCAAGCCCGCGGCGGCCGCCCACCGCGAGGTGGCGATCTGGGCCACCCCCGCCACGACCGGCAGCAGCTACCAGCGCGGCCTGATCGCCGAGTTCGGCAACGGCGCCCGGATCACCGAGGTGCCCTGCCCCGGGCTGGCCGACGCGGTGCAGCACGCCGACCAGGACGCCGTCGAAGCGGCGATCGCCGCGGCGGCGGCCCTCACCCCGTCGGCGGTAAGCGCCGTCGTCCTGGGATGCACCCATTACGAACTCGTCGCCGACCGCATCTCCGCCGTCCTACCGGGCGCCGCGCTGTACGGGTCCGCCGACGCCGTGGCCGCCCAGGCCCTGCGCAGGGTGGCCGCCACGCCCGGCGGCGGCACCCTCGAGGTCCTCCTCAACGGCCGCCCCGCGCCCCTGCCCGCCGCCGCCCTCGCCTACCCCCAGGGCGCCGCCCTGGCCGTGACGGCCGCCACGGCCTGACGTCCGGACGGTGCCAGGCGCGCCGCGGGTGGGTACGCTGCGGGCATGACGCACGCTCCCCGGCCGGAGACCGGCGCGTCCCGTGTGTGGACGGGCCGGGCCCGCAACCGTATGCAGTGGGTTCCCGCTGCCGTGGGCGCCGCCTGTGTGGCGCTCGGTATCTCCCTGGCGGTCGAGGGCCCCGGCCCCACCGCCAGCCTCGTCCCGCTCGTGATGTCGGTGGTCGGCTGCCTCGCCGTGGGGCTGCTCGTCCTCTTCGGCACCGTGGCCTTCACCCACGTCCACGTCCGGGTCGACCGCGAGGCGGTCCAGGTGCGCTGCGGGCACATCGGTGTGCCGCGCCGCCGCATCCCCATGGGCGAGGTCAGCGGCGCCCGGCTGGCCCCGGTGATCAGCCCCCGCTCCTGGGGCGGCTGGGGCTACCGCTGGCGACCGGAGAAGGGCACGGCCGTCGTCGTACGGCGCGGGCCGGGCATCGTCATCGACCTCGGCGGCGGCCGCTGGTTCACGGTGACCGTCGACGACGCCGAGGGCGCGGTGCGCGCCATCCGCGAGATGCTCGGCCTCGCCGCGCCCCAGGACCCCGCCGGCCGCTGAGTCAGCCCGCCGGCGCCGGCCAGGGCCGGGAGGTGGCCACGCCCGCCAGGAGGCCCGCTGCCGAGGTGACCGCCGCGTAGCTGAGCACATGGTCCACGGTGGCGAGCAGGCCGAGCCCGGTCAGCGCGGCGGCGGCGGTGAGCACCGCCGGAGTGGAGCGCGGGGAGCGCCACAGCGCGCACAGCGTCCACAGGTACGCGCCGCCGAGCAGGACCACCCCGGGCACGCCCTGCTCCGCGGCGAGTTGGAAGGGCGCGGACTGGGGGGTCTGCGCGGTCGGGGTGTCCGAGGGCAGCGGGGTGCTCTCCTCCGCGAAGCGCCCCGGCCCGACCCCGCGCAGCGGATGCCGTTCGGCCAGCTTTACCGCCTCGTGCCACAGCGCCACCCGCGGCTGGGTGAGCTGCCCGGTCAGCGACTGCGACAGCCCGCCGGGCAGCGCGTCGACCGCGGTCGCGTAGCTGCCGCCGACCGCCAGCGCCGCGGCCAGCGCCAGCCCGGCCAGGCCGGTCAGCCGGTGCCGCATCCGGGCGGCGGCCAGCGAGCACAGCACGACCGCCACGCCCGCCGCGAAGGCCGCGGACGACCCCAGCAGCAGCGCCGAGAGCGCGCAGGTCAGCGCCAGCAGCCGCAGCAGGCTCCGCCACACCACCGCCGGCAGCCGCCAGAGCGGACCGGTGACGCCCCAGGCCGCGCAGCAGGCCGCTCCGGCGGCGAGGACGAGCAGCGCGGCGTCGGCGTTGGCGTAGCCCAGCGGCGGCGCGCTCCCGCCGCGGGAGAGCCGGCCCGCCGGGACCAGCACGAGCGCAGGCACGGTCACCGCGCCCGCGGCGAGCGTCAGCTTCGGCAGCATCGCGCCGAGCACCCGCCCGGCCGCGTATCCGGCGGTGACCGCCAGCAGCGCGAGCAGCGCGCCCTCCGGCCGGGCCGCGCGCCCGCCGGCGCAGACCACCGCCCAGACCGCGCAGCACGCCAGCACGGCCATCCCCGCGGCGTCCACCCCGCTCGCCGACGGCCGCCGCTCCTGCCGGGCCTGCCGCAGCGGCCGCCCGCCGGGGCGCGGCCCCGTGGCGCGGCCCGTGCGGCCGCCGTGCGGCGGCGCGCCGCCGGTCGTCGTGTCCATCCCCGACCCCCTGCCGCCACGCGGACGCGACGGTGCCGCCGCACCCGCGTTCCCCGCGTGGGCGCTGTTGTCCGGATCACCGTAACGGGTGACGGCCCACCCTGTGGACACGTCGCACAGGAAGCTCTTCGAGCGCGTGAAACCTGGTGCTGATGTGGCGTTCACCTGGCATCTCGTAGGCTCGGGGCATGGCGACTCCCAAGTTCATCCAGGACATCCGCGGCAAGGCGGGGAACGTTCTCCTCCTGCTGCCCGGCGTGGTCATGGTGGTGTTCGACGACCGCGGCAGGGTGCTGCTCAACCGGCGTACCGACACCGGCCGCTGGGCGCTGATCAGCGGCATCCCCGACCCGGGCGAGCAGCCGGCCGAGAGCGCGGTACGGGAGATCCAGGAGGAGACCGGTGTCTCCGCGGTGGTCGAGCGGGTGCTGAGCGTCTTCAGCAACGAACCGGTGGTCCACGGCAACGGCGACCGCGCGCAATACATCGACATCGTGCTGCGCTGCCGGGCGGTGGGCGGCGAGGCCCGGGTCAACGACGACGAGTCGCTGGACGTGCGCTGGTTCGCACTGGACGAGCTGCCGCCGCTCGGGCCGATCGCCCGCGGCCGGATCGAGGAGGCGCTGCGCGACGAGCCGACGTGGTTCGCGCCCGCCCCGGCGCCGCCGGTCGACCCGGCCCCCGGGACCGCCGCCGCGGGCCTGCTTCCGTAAGCGCCGAACCCCCGCCCGGCCAGGGGGCTTTGTCAGTGCTTGGCGGTAAAATCGACAGTGTTCGAAAGCGTGGGCCGACGCCTCAGGAGGAAGCCGATGGCCGCTGCCGCACTGCCCCTGGACCACCGCCGACAGACATCCCCGCCGCTGGCCGCACTGCCGAAGAAGCCGCTGCCCGCGGGCCTGCCCCGCGAGTGGTATGTAGCACACAACCGCCGTCTGAAGACGATGCGCCTGACCATCGCCCTGCTCGACTCGGGGGTCTACGAACCGGCCCAGGCCGGAAACGGGAGGATACGCCGCACCGCCGAGCGGATCGGCGTCCACCCGCCGTCCGACATCACCTGCCGCATGGTCCGCAACCTGCTCCGCTACGGGCGCTGACCGCCCGCGCTGACCCCCGCGCCGACCGGCGTGCCCCGGTGCCCCCGCCGCGTGCGGGGGCACCGGGGAACCGTCACTGCTTGCGGTAGGTGTACGCCTCCGCCGCTGCCGCCGCCACCGCGTCGAGGTCCGCGCCCGTGGACGCGGTGACGACGGCGGCGACCGCCCCTTCCAGGAAGGGGGCGTCCACCAGCCGCGCCCCGGCGGGCAGTTCCTCGTCGGCCAGCAGCGCCTTCACGGTGAGCACCGCGCTGCCGAGGTCGGCGAGCACCGCCACGCCCGCCCCCCGGTCGACGCTGCGCGCCGCCGAGGCGATTAGGTCGGAGCTGGTGCCGAGCCCGCCGTCCGGGCCGCCGCCGGCCGGGGCGAGCGGGACCTCGCCGCCGCCGCTGAGCGCGGACGCCAGATCGGCGACGGCGTTCGCGGCCGCGGCGCTGTGCGAGACCAGCACGATCCCGACCAGCGCCTGCGCGGACTCCCCGCCGGTGCCGGTGCTTGCGCCGGTGTCAGTGCTGCCAGTGCGGTCAGTGCGGTCAGAGGTGTCGGGGCTGCCGGTCATGAGGAGGACGCCTCCCTTGCGGTGTCGGCGAGCGCGGTGAGCAGGAGGGCTGCCGAGGTCGCGCCCGGGTCCTGGTGGCCGATGCTGCGGTCGCCCAGATAACTCGCCCGGCCCTTGCGGGCCCGCAGCGGGGTGGTCGCCACGGCGCCCTCCTCCGCGGCCCGCGCCGCCGCGGTCAGCGCCACCGCGGTGCCGTCACCGGCCGCCAGCGCCGCGCCGAACGCGTCCAGCGCGGGCACCAGCGCGTCCACCATCGTCTTGTCCTGCGGCACCGCCCCGCCGAGCTGGCACAGCGCCTCCACCCCGGCCGCCAGCCCGTCCCTCAGCTGCGCCGCGGTGACCGCCGGCGCCTCGCCCAGCGCCTTCCCGGTCCGCCGCAGCAGCGTCCCGTACAGCGGGCCGGAAGCGCCGCCGACGGTGCTGATCAGCTGGCGGCCCACCGCGACCAGCACCCCGCCGGGCGTGTCCGGCGGCTCCTGCTCGATCGCGGTGCGCGCGGCGAGGAATCCGCGGCGCATGTTGCTGCCGTGGTCGGCGTCGCCGATCGGGGAGTCCAGCTCGGTCAGCTGGGCGGCCTCCCGCTCGATCACGGTCGTCGCCGCGTCGAGCCATCGGCGCAGCAGGGCCGCGTCTATGTCGGCCGGCAGTTCGGGCTGTTCGGGCACGGCGTTCATACGGTGAGCCTTTCCACGGTGGGTCGAACCGGCACGGCGCGCGGTGCGCGCCCGCGGACCCGGCGCCGGCCGGGCACCGCGGTCAGCAGCCCCAGCGCAGCGCCGGGGTCGACACGGGCGCGTCCCACAGCCGCAGCAGCTCCTCGTCGGCCTGGCAGATCGTCACCGAGGCACCCGCCATGTCGAGCGAGGTCACGTAGTTGCCGACGAGGGTACGGGCCACCGCGACCTTGCGGGCGGCCAGTACCCGGTGCACCTCGGCCGCGAAGCCGTACAGCTCCAGCAGCGGCGTCGCCCCCATGCCGTTGACCAGCAGCAGCACCGGCGCGTCCGGGCGCAGGTCCTCCACGACCGCGTCCACCGCCACGTCCGCGATCTCGCCCGAGGTCATCATGGCGCGGCGCTCCCGGCCCGGCTCGCCGTGAATGCCCACGCCCAGCTCCAGCTCGCCCTCGCCCAGGTCGAAGGTGGGGCCGCCCTTCGACGGGGTGCTGCACGCGCTGAGCGCCACCCCGAAGCTGCGGGAGACCTCGTTGACCCGGTGGGCGAGGGCCGCGACCTGGTCCAGCGGGGCGCCCGCGTCGGCCGCCGCGCCGGCCAGCTTCTCCACGAACAGCGTCGCCCCGGTGCCGCGCCGGCCGGCGGTGTAGAGGCTGTCGGTCACCGCCACATCGTCGTTGACCAGCACTTTCGCCACCTGCACGCCTTCGTCCTCGGCGAGCTCGGCGGCCATGTCGAAGTTGAGCACGTCGCCGGTGTAGTTCTTCACGATGAACAGCACGCCCGCGCCGCTGTCCACGGCGGCCGCGGCCCGCACCATCTGGTCCGGCACCGGCGAGGTGAAGACCTCGCCCGGACAGGCCGCGGTGAGCATGCCGCGCCCGACGAAGCCGCCGTGCAGCGGTTCGTGCCCCGACCCGCCGCCCGACACCAGCCCGACCTGCCCGTCGTACGGCGCTCCGCGGCGGACGATCACCCGGCGCTCCACGTCGACGGTCAGGTCGGTGTGCACCGCAGCGAAGCCCCGCAGCGCGTCCGGGACGACGGTCTCCGGTACGTTGATCAGCATCTTCACGGGAATCTCCTCGCCAGGCCGGCAGCCAGGGCAGCCGCCTGTGTCGTAGCAGGTCAGAGGCTGGGTCAAGGGTGCTGGGTGACGGCGTCCCGCGGGTGTGCGCGGTGCTGCGGCGCGGCGGGTCCGGGTACGCCGGGGCCCGGTGCGCAGGTCACTCGTCCGGGCGTGCGATCCATGCCCTCCAGTATCCGCCGGTGATCGGAAAACGTCACGACGTGGAGCGCGGTCCGCATCTCCACCCGATCTCCACCCGGATCTCCACCCGGGGGTGGATCGCCCGGCCGGGAGCGGCGCCTAGCGTGCGGGTGTCGGCGGCATGCCGTGCGGTGTGCCGGTGGAAACGCACGTGGGAGGGCCCGGGATGAGCCCCTTGGACATCGTCTTCCTCGTGTCCGGCGTCGGCTACGTCCTGGCCCGCCGGACGCTCGGCGAGGCGCCGCACGCCGGGCTGCCGCTGGTGGCGCCGGTGGCACTCGCCTGCGAGGGCCTGATCTCGCTGAGCGGCGCCCACCCGACCGGCCCGGCCGCGGCCACGGCCGCACTGGCCGGGGCGGGCTGCCTGCTCAGCGTCGCCGTCGGGCTGGCCCGCGGCGCGGCCGTACGGATCGGCGAGCGGGACGGCGCGCCCTGGCTGCGGTACGGCTCCGGCGCGCTGCTGCTGTGGCTGCTCGACGCGGCGCTGCACACGGCGCTGGCGCTGCTCGGATGGTCCCGGGGCGTGCTGCTCGCGGTCGGGCTCGGCATGGTGGCCGAGACGCTGGTGGCGCTGCACCGGGCCGCGCGCTGCGGCCGTACGGCGCCCGGGGCGCCGCACGATCCGCATGACCCGCACGACCTGCGCGCCCCGGATGGCGGGAGGGCACCGAGGGCGCCGGTGCCACCGTTCCGTCGGCGCTGGTAGCTTTTCGCAGCAGCTGGCCGGCAGGCCGCTCGACCGGCTGATCAGCAGACCGGTCGGCCGGGCGCCCGGCCGACCGCGGGAAGAGAGCTTCAGTTGCACCGACTTCGCGCCACGGCCCACTGGCTCGCGCAGGACAACAACCTCCTCCAGCTCTTCATCAGCGGCACCGGCATCGCGGTGTGCGCGGTGCTGGTCCACCCGCGCGGGACGTCCGGCACCGGTCTGGTGGTGCTGTGCCTGCTCGTCCTCAACTCGCTGCTGCTGACGATGCGGCTGATCCCCGAGGGGGCGCTGTCGCCCGGGCCGCAGACCGCGCTGCTGTGCTTCGGGGGCGTCGCCGCGGCCGCGCTGATGAGCCAGGACCACTCCGGGGCCGCCTCGCTCTTCGCCTTCTACCTCGCCGGCCACGCCGGGTTCCGCCTCGAACGCCGCCGCGCGCTGGCGGTCGCCGCGGCGACCGCCGTGATGTGCGCGGCCGTACGGCTCTTCCCGATCGGCAGCGACCCCGGCGAGGTGCCGTGGTACCTGGGGGTGCTGGCCGGAACCACCGTGCTGGTCGGCATCTCCAACCGGCTGCACGCCGAGTCGCTGCGCTCGGCGCGCTCGGCCGCCGAGCAGGCCGAACTGGCCGCGCGGGCCGAGGCGCGCGCGGAGGCCCTGGCCGAACGCGCCCGGATCGCCCGCGACGTGCACGACGTGCTCGCGCACTCGCTGGCCGGGGTCAACATGCAACTGGAGGTCGCCGACGCGCTGTTGGAGTCCGGCGCCGCCGCCGAGGCCCGGCAGGCCACCCAGCGCGCGCAGAGCCTGGTGCGCGCCGGGCTGACCGAGGTCCAGCGCACCGTCCGAGACCTGCGTGAGGACGCGCTGCCGCTGCTCGACACCCTGCGCTCCATGCTCGGCTCGATCCCCGGCACCGGTACGCTGACCCTCGACGGTCCGCCGCACGAACTGCCGGTCCGGCCCGCCCAGGTGATCGTGCGCTGCGCCCAGGAGGCGCTGACCAACGCGCACAAGTACGCGCCCGGCGCACCGGTCCGGCTGCACCTCGCCTACGGGCCGGAGGCGACCACCTTCGAGGTGGTCAACTCCGCGCCGCCGGACGGCTCCCGGCCGCTGGCCGGCGCCGGCAGCGGCATGGGGCTGGTCGGGATGCGCGAGCGCGTCGAGCTGGTGGGGGGCACGGTGACGGCCGGACCGATCGTGGACGGTGACGACGCGGGAGGTTGGCAGGTGCGTGTGGTGATACCGGCATGAGCGGCCGCGACCCGGGCCGGGTGGGCCCGCAGCCGTACGGGGGCGGGGCGGAGCGCGGCGAGCAGCCGGTGCGGGTGGTCGTCGCCGACGACCAGACCGCGATCCGCGAGGCGCTGGCGGTGGTGCTCGACCTGCAACCGGGCCTCGAGGTGGTCGCCACGGCGCGCGACGGCGGGGAGGCGGTGACCGCCGCGGAGCAGCACGCCCCCGACGTGATCCTGATGGACCTCAACATGCCGCGCACGGACGGCGTGGAGGCGACCCGGCTGATCTCCGAACGCTTCCCGGACGTCGCCGTGGTGGTCCTCACCACGCTCGCCGACGAGCAGTACATCCTCGCCGCGCTGGGCGCCGGGGCGCGCGGCTATCTGACCAAGGAGTCCGGCCGCGAGGACATCGCGCGCGCGGTGCGGGCGGCCGCCGCCGGGCAGGCCGTTCTCGATCCGGCGGTCCAGGAGCGGCTGCTGGCGGCCGCGGTGAAGAGCGCGGCCCCGGTGGAGCAGCCGCTGGCCGGGCTCGCCCCCGACCTCACCCCGCGGGAGGTCGAGGTGCTCACGCTCATCGGCGAGGGGCTGACCAACCGCGGTATCGCCGAGCGGCTGGTGGTCAGCGAGGCGACGGTGAAGACCCACGTCAACAACCTGTTCGCGAAGGCGCATCTGCGCGACCGGGCGCACGCGGTCAAGTACGCGTTCGTCCACGGGCTGGTGAAGGCCCGTGGATGAGGTCGGGGACAAGGCGGCGTAGGGCGGCGGGCGCGCCAAGGGGCCGGGGACACGCGGTACGTGTCCCCGGCCCCGTCAGCCGCTGCCGCCGGAGGCGGCGTCAGCTCGTGCCGACCGGTGCCATCTGGTCGACGATGTCGGGGTTGTCCTTCACCCACTTCTTCACGCCGTCGGTGGTCCCGCCCTGGCCGGCGGCCTGGATGTCGGCTTCGAGCGAGCTGAGCTGGGACTCGCTCATCTTGAAGTTCTTCATCCAGGTGGTGACCTGGGGGATCTTGGTGGCGCTGTTCTTGTTCGCGACGTTGTGGATGGAGTCGCTGGCGCCCCACAGGCCCTTGGGGTCGGTGAGCTTGGTCAGCTTGTAGGTGCTGTAGGCCCAGTGCGGCGACCACAGCACGACCGCGACGGGCTTCTTCTGGTCGTAGTCCCGCTTGAGTTCGGCGAGCATGCCCGCGGTGGAGCTGGCGACGAGCTTGTACTCCTTGTCGAGCCCGTAGCCGGGCAGGACCTTGGTGCTGAGCAGCTTCATCTCGCCCGCGCCGGGCTCGATGCCGATGATCTTGCCGCCGAACTGCGAGGACTTGCCCTTGAGGTCCGCCATCGACGTGACGCCCTTGACGTAGGACGGCACGGCGATCTCCAGGGACGTCTGGTCGTACCACTTGCCCAGGTCCGACAGCTGACTGCCGTACTGCTTCATGTAGGAGGCGTGGGTCGTCGGTAGCCAGGTGTCGGTCAGGTAGTCGAAGTTGCCGTTGGCCAGGCCGGTGTAGGCGGCGCCGGGGTCGTAGGTGTTGACCTGCGTCTTGTAGCCGCGCTCGTCGAGGACCTCCTTCCAGAGGTTCGCCGAGGCGATCGACTCGTCCCAGTTGAAGTCGCCGATCTTGACCGTCTGGCCCTTGCCCACGTTCGTGGCGCTCGACCCGGCGACCGGTGCCATCTTGTCCACGATGCCGGGGTTGTCCTTCATCCACTTCTTCACGCCGTCGGCGGTCCCGCCCTGGCCGGCGGCCTGGATGTCGGCTTCCAGCGAGCTGAGCTGGGACTCGCTCATCGTGAAGTTCTTCATCCAGCTGCTGACCTGGGGGAGCTTGGCCGCGCTGTTCTTGTTGGCGATGTTGTGGATGGAGTCGCTGGCGCCCCACAGCCCCTTGGGGTCGCTGAGCTTGGTCAGCTTGTAGGTGCTGTAGGCCCAGTGCGGCGACCACAGCACGACCGCGACGGGCTTCTTCTGCTCGTAGTCGCGCTTCAGCTCCGACAGCATGGCCGCGGTGGAGCTGGCGACGAGCTTGTACTCCTTGTCGAGCCCGTAGCCGGGCAGGACCTTGGTGCTGAGCAGCTTCATCTCACCGGCGCCCGGCTCGATGCCGATGATCTTGCCGCCGAACTGCGAGGACTTGCCCTTGAGGTCCGCCATGGACGTGACGCCCTTGACGTAGGACGGCACCGCGACTTCCAGCGAGGTCTGGTCGTACCACTTGCCGAGGTCGGTGTAGCTGCCGGCGTACTGCTTCATGTACGAGGCGTGCGTGGTGGGCAGCCAGGCGTCCGTGAGGTAGTCGAAGTTGCCGTTGGCCAGGCCGGTGAAGGCGGCGCCGGGGTCGTAGGTGTTGACCTGGGCCTTGTAGCCGCGCGCGTCCAGGACTTCCTTCCAGAGGTTGGCCGAGGCCACGGACTCGTCCCAGTTGAAGTCGCCGATCTTGACCGTCTGGCCCTTGCCCACGTTCGTGGACGCGGTCGTCGGCGAGGAGCTGTCGCTGGTGCCGGAGAAGGCGCCGATGCCGCCCGCGACCAGTGCGAGGACGACCACCGCGGACAGGCCGATCGCCGGGCGCGGCCGGTAGTTCAGCACCTTCAGGCCGTGCGTGGCGCTGCGGGCGCGGGCCAGGGCGCGGCGGCCCAGCGGCGAGACCTGGTCGCCGAGCGCGCCGGTGATCCGGTCCAGGTAGATGGCGAGCACCACCACGGAGATGCCGCCCTCGAAGCCCAGGCCGATGTCGACCTGGCTGATCGCGCCGAAGACGGTGGAGCCCAGGCCCTCCGCGCCGACCATGCCGCCGATGACGACCATGGACAGCGCCAGCATGATGACCTGGTTGACGCCGGCCATGATGGTCGGCAGCGCCAGCGGCAGCTGGACGCGCAGCAGGGTGCGGGACGGCGGGGTGCCGAACGCCTCGGCCGCCTCGACCAGTTCGGGATCGACCTGCCGGATGCCCAGCTCGGTCATGCGCACGCCGACCGGCATCGCGAAGACGATGGTGGCGATGACGGCGGGCACCGTGCCCAGGCTGAAGAAGATGATCGCCGGAATCAGGTACACGAACGCGGGCAGCGTCTGCATCACGTCGAGCACCGGGCGGATCAGCACGCTCGCGGCGCGCCGCCGCGCGGCCCAGACACCCAGGGGCACCGCGATCACCAGCGCGATCACCGCGGAGACGACCACCAGGGACAGCGACTGCATCGCCTCGTCCCACTGCGCGACGGAGTCGATGAGCGCGAAGCCCACGAAGGCCAGCACACCCGCGGTCAGCCCGCGCATCCACAGCGCGAGCACCGCGAGGATCGCGGCCATCAGCAGCGGTGACGGGCCGCCGAGCGCCCACTCCACGCCGTTGTACATGCCGTTGACGATGTGGCTGACGAAGTCGAAGAGCCAGGACAGGTGGTGGGTGAGCCAGTGGACGACGTCCTCGGCCCAGTTGCCGAAGTGGAGCCTAGGCATGGGTGGCCTCCTTGCCCTCGGCGTCGTCACCGTCGTCGGGGCTGCCGCTGCCGCCGCTGTCGCCGCCGTCCGGTCTGTCCGGGCCGTCCGGCGCGGGGCTGTCGTCCAGCGCCACGAAGTCCGGCAGCCGGTGGCTGCCGGTGTCCTCCTGGCCCTCGCCGAGCGCGGCGAGCAGCGTCACCCGGGGGATGACGCCGGTCAGCCGGCCGTTGTCGTCGAGCACCGCGAGCGGCAGCTTCGACTGCGAGGCGGGGGTGAGCAGCTCCGACAGCGGAGCGTCGGCGTGCGTGGTGACGCAGTCGGTGTCCATCAGGTCGCGTACGGTGCCCTCGGCCTTGCGCAGCGCCTCGGTCACCCGGCCCTCGGTCACCGTGCCGACCAGCCGGCGCCCGCGCTCGACCACGAAGGCGGCGGACGCCTGGTCGGTGCGCAGCGCGCGCATCGCGGCGCGCGGCCCGTCGTTGGGGCTGACCATCACCCGCGGCTCCTCCATGATCGAGGCCGCGGTGAGCACCCGGGAGCGGTCGACGTCCTGTACGAAGCTGGCGACGTAGTCGTTGGCCGGGTCGGTGAGGATGTCCTCGGCCGTGCCGATCTGGACGATCCGGCCGTCGCGCATCACCGCGATCCGGTCGCCCAGGCGCATCGCCTCGTTGAGGTCGTGGGTGATGAAGACGATCGTCTTGTGCAGCCGCTGCTGGAGCTCCAGCAGCTGGTCCTGCATGTCGCGGCGGATCAGCGGGTCCAGCGCGGAGAACGACTCGTCCATCAGCAGCAGGTCGGCGTCGGTGGCGAGCGCGCGGGCCAGGCCGACGCGCTGCTGCATGCCGCCGGACAGCTCGTCGGGCCAGGACTGCTCCCAGCCCTCCAGGCCGACGAGGGACAGCGCCTCGGCCGCCTTCGACTCGCGCTCCTGGGCCGGGCGGCCCTGGACCTCCAGGCCGTAGGCGGCGTTCTCCAGCACGCTGCGGTGCGGGAAGAGCGCGAAGTGCTGGAAGACCATGCTGATCTTGCGGGAGCGCAGGTCGCGCAGGGCCTTCGCGGACAGGCCGGTGAGGTCCTGGCCGTCGAACATCACCCTGCCCGAGGTGGGCTCCAGCAGGCCGTTCAGCATGCGCAGCAGGGTGGACTTGCCCGAGCCGGACAGGCCCATGACGACGAAGATCTCGCCCTGCTCCACTGCGAAGGAGGCGTCGATCACCGCCGCGGTCGTGCCCTCCTCTCTCAGTTCCGCACGGTCGGCTCCCTCCTGAAGCCGCCGGATACCTTCCTTCGGCTTGCGGCCGAAGACCTTGAATACGTGCTCGATGACGAGCTGTGACACGTTTGCCTCTCGGGGCAGGGGACAGGCCGAACCCGAGGGCCGTCGGAGCGCGGCCGGCGGGTTCCTCACGAAACTAACCGGCGGCGAACCGGGTGTCCTGGGGCGGCGACCGCCCCCTGGATGCGGACCCTCTGGTTCGCGTCGCCGCCTACCCCGTGCCGTGCACAGTGCAAACAACTTCGGAAAAGCCGGTGGCTTTTGTCCTCTTGTGTCCAGATATGAAGACCCGTTTATCGTGACCGGATCGTGCTTCTTATGACATCGATCCGCAGGCTGGCAACTGTTGACCCGGCCTTGACCAAGTGTTAACGATTTCTGTGGCAATTCTGTGGGCGTAGAGTGCGTGAGGGTGAACGTTCAGCCATTGCACGGGCATGGACACGGGCATGGACATGGACGCGGGCAGGGGCACCGGAGCGCACGGAGGCGGCCGATGGCGGACAGCGCGGACACGGCGGACAGCGCGGGTACCGCGGACACGGCGGGCGGCGTGAGCGGTACGGGGCGGGGCGGCTCGCCGCGGCGGGCGCTGTGGATCACGGCCGCGGCCGGGCTCGCGGTCGACCAGGTGACGAAGGCCGTCGCCGCGGTCACCGTGGAGGGCCGGCAGCCGGTGCACGTGCTCGGCGGCGGCGTGACCCTCACCGCCTTCCGCAACCCCGGCGCCGCCGGGTCCTTCGCGCCGCACGCCACCGTGGTCTTCACGGTGCTGGCCGCCTGCGTGCTCGCCTTCATCGCCTGGGCGTCGTCGTCGGTACGCTCGACCGGCTGGGCGGTCGGCCTCGGCCTGCTCTTCGCCGGGGCCGGCGGCAACCTCACCGACCGGCTCTTCCGGCACCCCGGCTTCGGCCGCGGCGCGGTGCTCGACTTCCTCCAGGTCGGCCACTCCGGCATCTTCAACCTCGCCGACCAGTGCGTGACGTTCGGCGCGCTGACGATCCTGGTGCAGACGTTCCGCGGCGTGCCGATGCGGGCGGACAGCCCCGCGCACTGAGCGCCGTCGGGAGGCCTCGTCAGGAGGCGTCGTCCGGCACGGTCCACACCTCCGGGCCGCCGCCGTGCCAGACGAACAGCTCGGGGTCGTCGAGGCTGACCTGGTCCGGGTCCAGGCCCGCCCGGCGCAGGAACTCCAGCAGGTCACGCGGTCCGCGGGCCACCCCCAGGGACTCCCGGCCGACCCGTATCCGCCGGCCGCCGGGGGTCGGCGGCTCCACGATCACCTGCGTTCCGTGTTCCGCGTCCATGCCCTCCAGCCTGCCCACCCGCTCCCGTCTTCGCACATCGGTACGTTCGCACATCGGTACGAGGGAAAAGGGCGGGCGCCGCGGGCGGTGTCAGCGCCGGGCACCGAAGGCGCGCCGGTACGCCTGGGGGCTGACGCCGGTGGTGCGCTTGAAGCGGTCGCGGAAGGCGGTGGGGGAGCCGAAGCCGACCTGCGCGCCGATCCGCTCGACGGTGTGCGGGGTGGTCTCCAGCAGGTGCTGGGCCTGCCGGACCCGGGCGCGGTGCAGCCACTGGAGCGGGGTGACCCCGGTCTGGTCGCGGAACCGCCGGATGAGGGTGCGGGTGCTCATGCCGGCCCGGGCGGCCATGTCGGCGAGGGTCAGCTCGCGTCCGAGGTCCTCCTGGAGCCAGGCGAGCAGTGGTTCCAGCGCGGCGCCCTGCGGGCTGGGCGGGTAGGGGCGGGTGATGAACTGGGCCTGGCCGCCCTCGCGTTCGAGCGGGACCACGGACAGCCGTGCGGCGTCGGCGGCGACCGCCGAACCGTGGTCGGACCGGATCATGTGCAGGCACAGGTCGAGACCGGCGGCCGCGCCCGCGGAGGTGAGGATCTGGCCGTTGTCGACGTACAGCACGTCGGGGTCGACCTCGACCTGCGGGTAGGTGGCGGCCAGCAGGTCGGTCACCAGCCAGTGCGTGGTCGCGCGCAGGCCGTCCAGCAGGCCGGTGGCCGCGAGCGGGAACGCGCCGGTGCAGATGGAGGCGATGCGGGTGCCGCTCGCGGCGGCGGCGCGCAGCGCGTCGCGGACGGCGGGGCTGATCGGCGCGGTCGGCACGGCCGTACCCGGCACGACGACCGTGTCCGCGCCGGCGAGCGCGTCCAAGCCCCAGCGCGCGGTGAGGGTGAAGGCGCCCGCGTCGACCTGGGGCCCTTCCGCGCAGACGCGGACCCGGTACGGCGTCCGCCCGTCCGGCAGCCGGGTGCGGGCGAACGACTCCAGCGGCGTGGACAGGTCGAACGGAATCACCTGGTCCAGCGCGAGTACGGCGACGGTGTGCATGGCGCGAACATACCCCGTCGAATTACGGGCTGACGGGGCCGGACGTCCCTTGACGCGTGCAGATACCCAGCTCAGGCAGTACAGGACGCCGGAGCACGGGTGTTGGCGAGATCCCGTTGGAAGGTGGCATTGGTGCCACTGGAGCGGCGCCGGCCGGCACCTTAGCGTCAGGGGCGAACCGGCCCGACCGGCCCCCGCACCCGAAGGAAGCTCCATGCGCGTCCCGTCCGCCCTGCCGTACCCCCTCGCCGCCCCCGCCCCGACACCGGGCGGCGCTGACCCGGGCGGCGCGGCGGCCGCGCGTCGCCCGGCGGCCGGGAGCGCGGGGCGCCGGCCGTGACCAAGTTCCTCCTCTCCCTGCACGTCCTCGCGGCGCTGCTGAGCATCGGCCCGGTCGCGGTGGCCGCGAGCATGTTCCCCAGGACCCTGCGCGCCGCCCGGCCCGCTGCCGACGGCACGGCCCCCTTCGACGGCGACCGGTCCGTCGCGACCCTGCGGCTGCTGCACCGCATCTGCCGCGTCTACGCGGGGATCGGCGTCGCCGTGCCCGTGCTGGGCTTCGCCACCGCGAGCAGCCTGGGCGTGCTGGGCAGCGGCTGGCTCATCGCGTCGATCGTGCTGACCGCGGTGGCCGCGGCCCTGCTGGCGCTGCTGATCCTGCCGGCCCAGGAGCGTGCCCTCGAGGCCGTGCCGTCGGCCGGGGCGGCTCCGCTCGGATCGCTCGCCGGGCAACTCGCCTCGCTCACCGGCGTGTTCAATCTGCTGTGGGCGGCGGTCACGGTGCTGATGATCGTCCGCCCCGGCTCGACGACGGGAGCGTGAGCATGCGGACGCCCGCCCTGCGCGTCGCCGCGCGCGTCGAACTCCTCTCGCTCCTCGTCCTGCTGGCGAACCTCGCCACGGTGCACCTCAAGGCGGTCTCGTCGCTGGTCGGCCCCGCGCACGGCTGCGCGTACCTGTTCGTGGCCGTGGCGACCTGGCGGCTGCGCGCGGCCGACCGCGGCACCAGGGCCGTGGCGTTCGTGCCCGGCGTGGGCGGGCTGCTCGCGCTGCGCCGGCTCGCGGCGGCGGACGGTGCGGACCGGGGGGAGGGGGCGGCCGGTGCGGCCGGGGTCAGCTCTCCGTGAGGGTCCTGGCGTAGACCGAGCAGCTGCGCCGCACCCGCATGCCGAGGTGCTCGTACAGCGACAGGGCGCCGGTCGCGGAGTGGGTCCACAGGGTGCAGCCGCGGCGCCCGCGCCGGTGGAAGGCGCGGAACGCCTCCCGCAGCAGCACCCCGGCGATGCCCCGGCCGCGGTGGTCGGCGCGTACCGCGAGCCGGTCGACGTAGCCCTCGGCCGATCCGGGTACGTCCAGGGCCACCAGCGCGCCGACCATCTCGCCGCCCGCGAACGCCACCGGTGACATCGCGGGCGCGAACGCCGCCTGCTCCACGGTGAGCCGGGCCCACTCCGGATACGGCAGCCGGCGCCGCTGCCAGCCCTGGAACGCGTCCTCCACCAGCCGGTGCGCGGCGTGCCCGTCCCCGGCGTGGAACGGCCGTACGGTGACGCCCGCCGGCGGATCGGGCACCTGCGGCTCGTCGGGCACCTCGATGCCCAGCAGCCACTGCGTCACGAACGGCGCGTACCCGCGCGAGCGCAGCAGGGCGATGGCCGCCGTGTCGCCGTCCTCGGCCGGCTGCGCCAGCCGCACCCCGCCCGCCCGGCGGGCCCGCGCCTCGGTCCAGTCGAGCAGTGCGGTGCCCAACCCCCGCCCGCGGTGGGCGGGATGGACGTCCACCTCGCTGCGCCGCCCGGCGTGCACCCACGCCCGGGCCACCAGGCGGGGCCCGGGAGCGGACGGGGGCGCGTGGACCAGCAGCGTGTCGAGCTCGGGGTCGAGGCCGGGCAGCGCCAGGCGCGCGGCGACGGCCTCGGGGCCGGTCTCCGCGCGGCCGAGCAGGTCCCGCTCGCAGGCGGCGACCAGTCCGTGGATCGCGTCCGCGTCGGCGCGCGTGGCCGGGCGGGCGCGATACGGCGCGGGGAGCCGGGGGACCAGGGGGAGTGGGGGCCGCGCGGCGCCGCCGGGGGCCTCAGGCACCGGCGCCGCCCGGCAGCTCGGAGACGGGCTCGCCCGCCTCGCCCCCACTGCCCTCCGACCCGTCCCCGAGCGTGTAGCGGACGAAGAGCACCGCCTCCACGTCGCCCCGCGGCGCGCTGTACAGGTGCGGGCGGTCGGCGTGCCAGTGCGCGTACTGCCCGGGGCCCGCGGTGACCGGCGCGGCGGGCTCGCCGACCACCGCGGTGCCGTCGAGGACGTACAAGTGCTCCTGGACGCCCGGCAGATGGGCCTGCGAGTGCTGGACCGCGCCGGCCCGGATACGGAGCCGGAAGACGTCGGTGACGGCGCCGGGGCTCTCGTGCCGCTCGGTGAGCAGCGCCGTGACGACCTGCTCGGCGCCGCCGACGGGCGCCGCGCCCGGCGGTTGCGGCGCGGGCGGGCCGAGCGGATCGGCGAGCACCGAACTGAGCGGGGTGCCGAGCGCGGTGGTGAGCGCGTACAGCGTCTCCAGGGTGGGGTTGCGGCGGCCGCCCTCCAGCTCCGACAGCGTCGCCTTGCCCACGCCCGACCGCCGGGCCAGCTCCGACAGCGACAGCCGCCGCCCTTCGCGCAGGGCCCGCAGGCGCCGCCCCACCTGCTCGTTCAGCTCCATCGACCTTCCCAGCGCCGCCAGGCCGCGGCCGTAACCGATTGACGGCCGCGCTGCGCCCACTCTAGCGTTCCGTTCGCGGAACGTTCCGTATGTGGAACGGTCGCGTCCCCGCATGTTCCGACCTCCCCGGGAAGTACGCCATGTCCACCTCCGCGCCCCGCCGCGCCACGGCCCTCATACACGCGGCCGCGCCCCCGTCCGCGGTCACCGCCGGCCTGGTCACGGTGCTGGTCGGCACCACCAGCTCGGCCGCCGTCGTCCTCGCCGCGGCCCGCGCCGCCGGCGCCGGCTCCGCCGAACTCGCCTCCTGGATGCTCGCCCTGGGCGTCGGCCTCGGCGCCACCTGCATCGGCCTGTCCCTGCGCTACCGCGCGCCCGTGGTCACCGCCTGGTCCACCCCCGGCGCGGCGCTGCTGGCCACCGGCCTGACCGGCGCGTCGATGGGGGAGGCGGTCGGCGCGTTCCTGCTGTCCTCGGTGCTCATCCTCCTCAGCGGCGTGACCGGCTGGTTCGCCCGGGCGATGGCCTCGATCCCGGTGCCGATCGCCTCGGCCCTGCTGGCCGGGGTGCTGATGGAGTTCGGCACCGGGCTGTTCCGCGCCATGCACGGCAGCTTCGGCGTCGTCTTCCCGATGTTCGCCGCCTACCTGCTCGTACGCCGCTTCCAGCCGCGCTACGCGGTGCTCGCCGCCCTCCTCGTCGGCATCGCCGCGACCACCGCCGCCGGGGACTGGGGCGGCGCGGCGGGCCACATCCGCCTCACCCCCGCCGCACCCGTCTTCACCGCGCCGCGCCTCGACTGGCACACCCTGATCGGCGCCGGGGTGCCGCTGTTCGTGGTCACCATGGCCTCGCAGAACCTGCCGGGCGTCGCGGTCCTGCGCGGCGACGGGTACGACGTGCCCGTCTCGCCGCTGATCGGCTGGACCGGCGCGGCCGGCGCCGTCCTCGCGCCCTTCGGCGCCTTCGCGCTCAACCTCGCCGCGATCTCCGCGGCCATCTGCACCGGCCCCGACGCCCACCCCGACCACGAGCGGCGCTACCTCGCGGCGGTGTGGGCGGGCGTGTTCTACCTGTGCGTCGCGGTCTTCGGCGGCACCATCGGCGACCTGCTCACCGCGATGCCGCAGGAGTTGGTGCTCGGCACCGCGGGGGTCGGGCTGCTCGGCACCGTCGCGAGCTCCCTGTCCAGCGCGCTGGCGGACGGCGCGGACCGCGAAGCCGCGGTCGTGACCTTCCTCGCGACGGCCTCCGGGGTCACCCTGCTCGGCATCAGCTCCGCGTTCTGGGGGCTGCTCGCGGGGGTGTTCACCATGGCCGTCGCCCGGGTGCGCCTGCCCGCGAGGGCGGAGCGCGCCGCCGGGTGAGGCGGCCGCTGCCGGCGGTGGCGGCCCCCGCGGCACGCGGGCAGGCCGCTACCATGGTCGGTGCGGACCTCCTTTGGGCCGCACGGCGGTGGGGCCCGCCGTACCCGAACCGCGGCAAGGATGCCGCCAACGGTCCCTGCTTGCGAAGCGCACCCGCGTGCCCGCGCCCCGAGGCGCGGCCGGGTGCGCCGTACCGATGCGAGTAGGAGACTTGAGGTGGCAGAACCGCGCCCAGCCCTCTTCGAGGAGCCGGTCGACCCCGACATCGACCTGCACGTCCCCGATCAGCGCACCGAACTCGGCAAGCACCCGGCCGTGGTGCTGTCGGTGATCGCGGTCGGCGGCGCGATCGGCGCGTGCGGCCGCTACGGCGCCGCGCTGCTGTGGCCGACCGCGCACGACGCCTTCCCCTGGACCACGTTCGGGGTCAATGTGGCGGGCTGCGCGGTCATCGGCGTGTTCATGGTGCTGATCACCGACGTGTGGGCCGCGCACCCCCTGGTCCGGCCGTTCTTCGGCACCGGGGTGCTCGGCGGCTTCACCACCTTCTCCACCTACGCCACTGACATCCGCGGGCTGGCCGACCACGGCCATCCGCGGCCGGCGCTGGCCTACCTGGCGCTGACCGTGGCGGCCGCGCTGTGCTCGGTGTGGGCGGGGGCGAACGCGACCCGGCGGGTCGTGGCCGCGGTGACCGGCCGGGAGGTCCGGTGAACTGGCTACTGGTGATCGCCGGCGCGATGGTCGGCGCCCCGGCGCGCTACCTCACCGACCGCGCGGTGCAGGCCAGGCACGACACGGTCTTCCCCTGGGGCACCTTCGCGGTGAACGTCAGCGGGTCGGCGATCCTCGGCCTGGTCGTCGGCGCCGCCGCCGAGGGCGCCCTGTCCGCCCACGTCCAACTCCTGCTCGGCACCGGCTTCTGCGGCGCCCTCACCACCTACTCGACGTTCTCCTACGAGACGTTGCGGCTGGTGGAGAACCGCGGCCGGTTCTACGCGGCGGCGAACATCGCGGGCAGCCTGACCGCGGGGCTGGGCGCCGCGTTCACCGGGAGCGCGCTGGCCCAGGCGATCTGGGGCTGACCGGTCCGCGCCCTCCGCCCGCCCGACCGCGCCGACTACCGTGGACGGGGAAAGGTGAAAAGCGAACGGTGAGCGGTGAGCGGTGTACCTTGCCGCGGTCGGGCACGGCGGAGGAGGCGGCCATGCACGGTGCGGACCCGAGTTCGTACCCCAGCCCGAGCCCCGACCCCGACGCCGGGCTCTTCGGCCCGGACTCGGTGACCTGGCAACTGCACGCCGACCCGATCATGTGGATCGCCGGCATCCGCGCGCTCTACCTCCAGGCGCTGCACCCGCGCGCGGTGCGCGGCGTCGCGCAGAACTCCGACTTCCGCCGCGACGCGTGGGGCCGCCTGCTGCGCACCGCGTCCTTCGTCGGCCGCATCACCTACGGGACCGCGCCGGACGCGGAGGCGGCCGGGGCCCGTATCCGCGGCATCCACCGCCGGCTCTCAGCCGTCGACCCCGCGACCGGGGAGCGGTTCGGCGTCGACGACCCGGAACTGCTGCTGTGGGTGCACTGCGCGGAGATCGACTCCTACCTGCACGTCGCGCGCCGCTCCGGCTTCCCGCTGACCGACGCGCAGGCGGACGCCTACGTCGGTGAGCAGCGCGAGGCCGCGCGGCTGGTGGGCCTGGACCCGGCCGGCGTGCCCGGCGACACCGCGCGGCTGGCCCGCTACTTCGCCGAGGTCCGCCCCGAACTGGCCGCCACACCCGAGGCGTTCGACGTGGTGCGGTTCCTGACGGCGCCGCCGGTGCCCGCAGTGCTGCGCCCGCTGCGGGCGCTGGTGTGGCCGGCGGTCGCGGGCACGGCGTTCGGGGCGCTGCCGCCGTACGCCCACGCGCTGTACGGGCGCGACGCGCCGCCGCGGGCGGCGGCCGACCGCCCGCTGCGGGTCGCGGGGCGGCTGCTGCGGGCGGTGCCGGCCGCCGTGCGCTGGCGGCTGCCGCCCGGCCACATCCCCAAGGCGGTCGCCCGGCTCGGCCCCGACACGCGCCCCTCGGTCCGGCGTCTGCCGTCCGGCGAGCCCGAAGTGCCCTGACGCGCTGTCCCCCTTTGTCGCCCCTCCCAGCCATACTGGGGGCGGGGAAGCACCGAAGAGCACCGACAGGCACGGGGGCACGGCGCTGATGGAGGCTGGACACCGCAACGGCCAGTACGGACCCGGCGGCGCGGCACCGCCCGCCGACCGGTCCGCCGGCATGACCACCGGGATGACCACCGGTACGGACACGAGAACGGCGACAGGGACGGCGGGCGTGGGCACTGCGGAGCCGAGAGGCGGCCGCGACGACAGCATGCTGATCCAGAGCCGCTACCGGCTGCACGAACTGATCGGCCGAGGCGGCATGGGCGAGGTGTGGCGTGCGCTCGACGAGTCACTGGGCCGCCGGGTCGCCGTCAAGTGCCTCAAGCCCATGGGGCACTCCGGGGACGCCGGGTTCACCCGTGTCCTCCAGGAGCGGTTCCGGCGCGAGGCGCGGGTGGCCGCCGCCCTCCAGCACCGCGGCATCACCGTGGTGCACGACTTCGGCGAGCACGACGGGCTGCTCTTCCTGGTGATGGAGCTGCTCGACGGCCGCAACCTGCTCCAGGTCCTCGACGACGCCGGGCGGCGCCCGCTGCCGGTGCCCGACATCAGCGACATCGCCGAGCAGGTCGCCGCGGCCCTGGCCTACACGCACGCCCAGGGCGTGGTGCACCGCGACCTGAAGCCGGCCAACATCATGCGGCTGACCGACGGCACCGTGAAGATCTGCGACTTCGGCATCGCCCGGCTCGGCCACGACATCGGCTTCACCTCGCGCCTGACCGGTACCGGCGTGGCCATGGGCACCCCGCACTACATGTCGCCCGAGCAGATCGGGAACTCCGCCGTCGACCAGCGCAGCGACCTGTACTCGCTGGGCTGCGTGCTGTACGAACTGGCCACCGGCCACCCGCCGTTCGACCTCGGCGACGCCTGGTCGATCCTGGTCGGGCACCGCGACAACACGCCCGAGCCGCCGCGCGCGCAGCGCCCCGAGCTGCCGGTGGAGCTGGAGCGGCTGATCCTCGACCTGCTCGCCAAGGACCCCGACGACCGCCCGCAGGACGCCGCCGGCGTCGCCGGGCGGCTCAAGGCGATGAACGCGGCGGAGAAGGCCGCGCTGCCGCCCGGCGGCGCGGTGCCCGACTGGGCGCGACGGCTGACCACCGGACCGCAGGCCCGCTCCACCCGGCCCCGTACGGCCGCCGCCGGCGCCCGGCACGAGCTGACCGGTGCCTGGTCCACCCGCACCGTCACCGCCTCCGCCGACCCGACCGCGCTGGCCGAACTCGCCGCCCGCCAGGCCGAGGCCGACGACCTGGGCCGGATCGGCAACTGGCAGCAGGCGTACGAACTGCACACCGCCGTCGCCACCGCCCGCGACCGCGCCCAGGGCACCGAGCACCCCGACACCCTCGCCAGCCGCCACGAAGCGGCCTACTGCCTGACGCAGCTCGGCCGGGCCGAGGAGGCGCTGCGGCTGTACGCGTACGTCGCCGAGGTGCGCCGCCGGGTGCTCGGCCCCGACCACGGCGACACGCTCGCCGCGCGGCACGAAGCGGCGTACGCGCTCGGCTCGCTCGGCCGGCACCTGGAGGCCCACCAGGAGTTCTCCGAGGTGCTCGACGCCCGCGAGCGCACCGTGGGCGCGGAGCACCCCGACACGCTGCGGTGCAAGCACAACCTCGCCTACAACCTGGCGCAGTTGGGCCGCACCCAGGAGGCGTACACCACCGCGGTGGAGGTCGCCGACGCCCGGTCGCGGGTGCTCGGCCCGGAGGACCCCGAGACGCTGGGCACCCGGTTCGAGGTCGGTTTCACCCTCGGCCGCTCCGGGCGCTGGGCCGACGCGCTGGAGGTCTACCAGGAGGTCGGCGCGGTCCGCGCCCGCGTGCTCGGCCCCGAGCACCCCGCCACGCTCGCGGTGCGCTACGAGACGGGCATCTGCCTGACCCGGCTGGGCCGGGCGTCCGACGCGCTCGCGCTCTTCGAGGAGCTGGTCGCCGACCTCACCCGGACCGTCGGCTCCGGCGACGAGGAGACGCTGCGGGCCCGGCAGGCGCTCGGCGTCAACCTCGGCCGCCTCGGCCAGTGGGACCGCGCGCTGGCCGAGGCGCGCGACGTGGCCGCCGTCCGGCAGCGGGTGCTGGGCGCCGACCACGCCGACACCCTCGTCAGCAAGCGGGAGATCGCCGTCTGCCTGGGGTGGCTCGGCCGCTGGGGCG
The DNA here is from genome assembly GCF_037034245.1 of Streptomyces sp. CA2R106. NCBI lineage: Bacteria > Bacillati > Actinomycetota > Actinomycetes > Kitasatosporales > Streptomycetaceae > Streptomyces > Streptomyces sp. CA2R106. The sequence goes on along the minus strand of NZ_JBAGKC010000016.1, from coordinate 55,325 downwards.
ACGCGCTGGGCGTCTACCGCGAGGTCGCCGACGCGCGCGAGGCCCTGCTCGGACCGGCCCACCCCGACACCCTCACCAGCCGCAACGACGAGGCGCGCTGCCTGGAGCACCTCGGCCGCACCGAGGAGGCCCAGGCCCTCTACCGCCAGGTCGCCGCGCACGGCGACGGGCCCGAACGCCTTTAGGCCGTGTCCCAGGGGCCCCGCCGGTTCACGTTTCACGGCACGACGTGGGACGCGATCGTACGGGCGCAGGCCGCCGGGCCGGTGCGGGTGGTGTCGACCTCCAGGTCGTAGTCGACGCCGGTGTGGACGACGGCCGCCTGCCGGGCGGCCATGCCGGGCGTGCGGTCGCCGCGGGCGGCCTCGCGGGCGGCGGCGACCGCGGGCGCGCAGCGCACCCCGACCCACAGCACCCCGAGCCCGGCGGTCGCCTCGCGCCAGCGGGCCTGGGAGGCGGCGCCGCCGAGGAAGACCTCGTCGATGACCAGGTGCGCGCCGGCGCGGGCGGTCGCGGCCATGCCCAGCGCCCAGGCGTCGTCGAGCCGGCGGAACTCCTCGCCCGGCACCACCTCGCCGTCCGGCCCGAACGCGATGCCCCCGCTGCTCGCCGCCGTGCCCTCCCCGCGCATCCGGGCCGGCAGTGCCGCGACGAGCGTGTCGGTGCCGAACGTCAGCCACGGCGGGCCCGGCAGCACTTCCTGGAGGGCGCGGGCGATGCTGGTCTTCCCCGCGCTGGAACCGCCGTTGAGAATGATCACCTGAGTCGACATCCCGCCACCGTAGGCGGACCGGAAGGACGGGCCCAGTGAATTCCGACGGCACCGCAGCGATAAGGGTCATGACCTGGAACCTCTGGTGGCGGTTCGCCGGCTGGCGCGAGCGGCGCGAGGCGATCCTGCACACGCTTCAGGCCGAACGGCCGGACGTGCTCGGCGTGCAGGAGGTGTGGGCGGACAGCGGTCCGGGCGGCGAGAACCTGGCCGGGTGGCTGGCCGAGCGCCTCGGCATGCACTGGACCTGGTCACGCGCCACGGCGCAGGAGCGCTGGCACGCCCGCAACGGCGGCGACACCGGTGTCGACGTCGGCGTGGCCGTGCTGAGCCGGTATCCGTTCCTGGCGGTGGCCGAGCGCGCGCTGCCCACGCCGCCCGGCCACCGCGACGACGGCAAGACCGCGCTGCACACCCTCCTGGACGCCCCCGGCGGGCCGCTGCCCTTCTTCACCACCCACCTCGACTCCGGCCTCGCCGCTTCCGAGGTGCGCTGCGCGCAGGTCCGGGAGCTGGCCGCGTTCGTCGCCGAGCACGCCCGCGGGCCCTACCCGCCGGTCGTCACCGGCGACTTCAACGCCGAACCCGACTTCGACGAGATGCGGCTGATCCGCGGCTACCAGACCGCGCCCGCCGTCCCCGGCCAGGTGCTGCTGGACGCGTGGCGGTTCGCCGATCCGGCGCTGCCGCAGGGCACCTGGGACATCCGCACCCCGGAGGCGGTGAACTTCGGCGGCCGCCCGAGCTGCGTCGACCACATCCTCGTCGGCCCGCCGGGGCCGGACAGCCGCGGCTGGGTCCGCACTGTCCGCCGCACCGGGGACCGGCCGGTCGCCGGGGTGTGGCCCTCCGACCACGCCGCCGTCCTCGCCGAACTCAGCCCGCCGGGCCCGTCGTTGCGGCTGAGCGGCGCCTGACCGGGCCCGCCCGCCACCGGGGCGGCCGCCGTCCGCGCAGCCCTCAGGCGGGGCCGGCACCGGTGTCGATGGTGTCGAGCCCGGGGCGGGAGAGGTGCAGCACCTGGAAGCGTTCGGCGCCGGGCTCCTCGGGGGCCGCGTCCCGCCAGAGCGTGAAGTGCAGCAACTCCCAGTGCCGCGGGTCGAGCAGCAGCGCCGCGCAGTGCACGCCGGGCCGCGCCGCGTCCTCGCGCAACTGGGCGGACGCGCGGGCCGCGACCTCTTCGAGCGGTTCGTCCGCGCGCAGCGGCCGGGCCGCGCGGGTGGCGGCCGCGGGCACCTCGGCGGCGGCCGGGCCGCGGGCGAAGGCGAGTCCGGTCCAGTGCTCGACGGCCGGGCGGCCGAAGTCCGCGACCAGGCCGCGGAATCCGGGGCCGCACAGGAAGCTGTTCATCCCGTGGGCGGTGTTCCACAGGTAGAACGGGGCGTACTCGTTCACGGGCGACCCGTCGGTGCCGCGCTCCCGGATCAGATACGCCTTCAGCCCCAACCCCGGGAAGGCGTCCAGCAGATGGCCCCGGGTCTCGACGCGGCGGCGGATGACGCCCATGTCGTAGTCGGCGGGCAGGACGATGCGGTAGTTCATGCCGTGCATGGGCGGCTGCTCCTGGGGTTCGGTTCCAGCGGGCGGTCGGGACGGTCGGGGCGGTCAGGCGAAGCACACGTCGGCGCAGGCGACCACCGTGCCGAAGCGGGGGAAGTCCAGGGTCACCGAGGCGTCGTGCTCGGCCGCGGTCATGCCGGACATCGCGTCGTGGGCGAAGACCAGCCGGTAGCCGAGGTCGGCGGCGGTGCGGGCGGTGGACTCCACGCCGACGTTGGTGGCGATCCCGGCCAGCACCAAGGTGTCGATGCCGTGCGTCCGCAGCAGCGCGTCCAACTCGGTGCCGTGGAACGCCCCGATGGAGCGCTTGACCACCAGCGCGTCCGCGAGCGCGGCGACCTCCGGCACCAGGTCGCTGCCGGGCGGCTGCTCGGCCGCCCCCGAGCGCTGCGCGCGGACCGCCACCACCGGCGCGCCCGCCGCGCGGAAGGCCGCCGCCAGCCGCACCGCCGCGGTGACCACCTCCGGCCCCGGGTACGGGGCGAGCGGCAGCGCGACGAGCCGGTCCATGAGGTCGACGAGCACGAGTGCGGTACGGGCGGGGTCCAGACCCGGCGCGAGCGGGGACTCGCGCTCGGGGACGCCGCCGGCCGCGCGGTAACCGTGATCATGTGCGGTCATGATCGCGACCATACCGGCCGCGTCCGGCGTGCGGGCGGGATTCGAACAGCCATGTACGGCACGGGAGTTGGTCCGCGGACCGGGGCGCGGGTGGGCGCGGAACGGGTTCCGGGCGGCGCGCGGGGCGGGTGCGGCGAGCGCGCGCCGGGAGCGCCATACCGTATCGGGGCGGGGCCACGTGCGGGTTCCGGTATGTTCCGCAGGTCCCGGGCGACCCCGATAGTGTGGGGGCGGACGTCGATGCGGGAGATGTGGGAGGAGTCGGGACGTGGCCGAGAGCACTGCCGGACAGCCGTTGGCCAACGGGAAGAAGCCGCAGGTGGATCTGACCGGGGCGGAGTGGCTGTCCAGCAGCCAGGGCACCGGGGACGTGCAGATCGCCTTCGTGGAGGGCTATATCGCGATGCGGGACGGCCGCAACCCCGACGGCCCCGCGCTGATCTTCACCCCCGCGGAGTGGCGGGCGTTCGTGCTGGGTGCGCGCGACGGCGAGTTCGACCTGACGTGACCCCGTCCGGCGTCGCCGCCCCGTGCTCCCCTGAATGCGGGGAACGCGGGGCGGCGCCGCCGGGTCCGTCAGGGCCAGGTGCCCAGACGCGGCAACTCCGTTGCGGTCAGCGGGAGTTCCGGATGGCGACCGGCGAGCCAGGCCGCGAGGTCGGTCAGGCGGCCCGCTACGGGCAGCGGTGTCCCGGAGCCGTACGTCCGGGTGAACTCCGCGTCGGTGGCGGTGAACGTCACTTCGTAGCCGGCCGGGACGCGTGACGCGAGGAAGCCGATCAGGTGGACGCACAGGGGCGCCGGCCACTCGTGGGTGCCGTAGCCGAGGTCGGCGTCGGCGGTGTGGATCTCCAACTCCCGCCACCAGGCGAGCCCGGCGTCCCGCAGGGTGCCGTCGCGGTAGCGCACCGGCCGGTCCCAGTCGTCCGGCCCGACCGCGGACCAGGACGCCTCCACCTCGTCCAGCGCGTCCGCCAGCGCGGGCGCGAGCTGCTGCACCGGGCGCCGGTGCCCGGCCTCGATGGCGGCGTCCCGCGCGGCGCGGCCCCCGTCGTAGACCTCGATGAGCTTGCCGCGCAGCGCGTAGCGGGCCTGCCGGGCCAGGGCGAGGCCGACCCCTTCGAGGTGGGTGAGCACATGGCCGCGGGTCCAGCCGGGCAGCGGGGTGGGCCCGCGCAGTATCCCGTCGGTCAGACCCGGCAGCAGGGAGCGCAGCCGCGACTGCCCCGCGGCGAGCGCCGTGGGGAGCGCGGTGGGCAGTTCGGCGGGCGAGATCCCGGTCACGGCCACAGCAGTCCACGCTCCCAACCGGCGTCCGTACGGCGGTAGTCGACGCGGGTGTGCCGCCGCTGCTTGTCGCCCTGCCAGAACTCGACCTGCTCGGCGCGCAGGGTGTACAGCGTCCAGCCGGGTGCGACCGCCCCCGGTTCGGCGGCGATCCGTTCGGCGGCGGCGCGCACCTCGGCGTCGCGGAGCGCGAGGTCGCTCAGCGGGGTGCTCTGCCGGCCGAGCAGCGCCTCGGCGCGCGCGCCGGGGGAGCGGGCGAGGAAGTCGGCGGCGGACTCCTCGGGGCCGCCGGGGCGCACCGTGCCGCGCACCCGCACCTGGCGGGCGAGCGGCGACCAGTAGAAGGTGAGCGCCGCGGCCGGGTGGCTCGCGAGCTCCCGGCCCTTGCCGCTGCCCGCGTCGGCGGCGAACTGCCAGCCGTCGGCGGTGACGTCCTTGCAGATCAGCACGCGGGCGGACGGGTGGCCGTCCAGGCCGGTGGTGGACACGGTCACCGCGTGCGGTTCGCGCACGCCGGACCGGATGGCGGTCAGCAGCCACTCGACGAACAACTCGTGTGGGTCCGCGGGCAGTTCCGAGACGTCGAAGTCCGGCAGCTCCCCCTCGAACACCTCGATCTCGCGCAGTACCTCGCGCAGGTCGGACACGAATACCCCCTCTGCGTGTAATGGTGTGTGGCGACGATACCATTAGCCCATGCCGGTTGATCATCTTGCCCTCGCCCTCGCGGTCACCGTCCGCCACGACGGGCACGGCGGCGTCGCGGACGACCTCGCCGACCCCGACGGCCTGACCGCCTGGCTGCGGCAGCACACGGGCGCCCTGGCGGAGTACGGCTTCGCGGACGGCGGCGCCGCGGCCGACCCGGCGATGCTCGCCGCCGCCGTCGCGGTACGCACCGCCCTGCGCGCCCTGTTCGCCCGGGCGGTGCTGCCCGGGGCGCCCAGCAAGGCCGACGCCGGGCGGCTGCCCGACGCCGGCGCGGCCCTGGACGGGCTCAACGCGGCCGCCGCCCGGGTGCCGGTCACCCACCGCCTGCTGTGGCCGGCCGGCGGCGCACCGCTGGGCGGCTACCGCGTGGCCCGCGACCACACCCGCGCCGACCTGCTCGCCGCCGCCCTGGCCCGGGCCGGCATGGCCTTCCTCACCAGCCCCGACCGCACCCGGCTGCGCGCCTGCCCCGCCCCCCGCTGCGTGCGCTACTTCGTCCAGGCGCACGCCCGCCAGGAGTGGTGCAAGCCCTCCTGCGGCAACCGCGCCCGCGTCGCCCGCCACCACGCCCGCCACCGCGACCAGCCCACCGACAGCCCCGGTTGACCTCCCTCGCGCGGAGCAGCGGCAGGCAGGCGCTGGCAGGGGCGCGCCTTCGTTACGGCGGGTAACGGGGGCGCGTGCGGGGCGCACAGGAGCTTTGGCGGGGAGTGGGGCCCGGCCGCGGTGGTGGCGGGCCCGGCCCCCGTGGGAGGGTCGCGGCGGGCCGACCGGGAGGCACCGCCTCCCCGGGAACCGCGGGGCTCCACCTCGCCGGTACGCCTCCTGCCAGTGGCGTACCGGCACCGTCGTACCCCCTTACCCCACGCATCCGACGGCGTACGCTGTGAACCCACCGGACTGAGTGCGCCGGGCGCGCGCCCCGCCGGTCGGCCAGGGGAGAGACCATGGTGGGACGGACGGTCGGCGGCGCCCGCACGCTGTTCGAGCGCGACGCCGAACTGTCCGCCGTCGAGGAGGGGTTGGCCGCGCTCTGCGACCCGGCGCCCGGCCGGCGGCGAGGCGGCCTGCTGGCGTTCGCCGCCCCGGCCGGCCTCGGCAAGACGACCCTGCTCGCCGAAGTGCGCTCCCGGGCCGCGGACCGCGGCTGCACCGTGCTGTCCGCCCGCGGCGGCGACCAGGAGCAGCAGGTCGCCTTCCACGTCGCCCGGCAACTCCTGCAACCGCCGCTGGCCGGCGCCACCGAGGCCGACGTCCGGGCGGCGCTGGGCAGTTGGTACGGCATCGTGGGCCCGGCGCTCGGCCTGTGCACCGCGCAGGCCGCCGGCCAGGGCGCCGCCCCCGACCCGCAGGGCCTGCGCGACGGCCTGGACTGGGTGCTGACCCATGTCGCGGTCCAGCACGCCCCGGTGGTGCTGGTCCTCGACGACGCGCACTGGGCCGACCCGCAGTCGCTGAACTGGCTGGCCGCCTTCGCGCCCCGCACCGACGACCTCGCGCTGCTCGTCGTGGTCGCCTACCGCCCGGACGAACTGCCGCCGTCCGCCGAGGCGTTCCGCGGCCTGCCCGGCCGCGCGGGCCACCGCCCGCTGGGCCTGGAGCCGCTGACCGCGGACGCCATCGGCCGGCTGGTACGCGACCGGGTCGGCGCGCACGCCGACGAGGAGTTCTGCCGGGAGTGCTGGGCGGTCACCGCCGGAAACCCCTTCGAGGCGGTCGAGTTGGCCGTCAAGGTCCGCGACCGCGGGCTGCCGCCCGACGGCGGCAGCGTGCACCTGCTGCGGGACCTGGCGGCCGCCGCCAAGGGCAGCGGGCTCGTCGCCCGGCTGGAGCGCCTGGGCCCCTCGACGGTCCGGCTGGCCTGGGCCGCCGCCGTGCTCGGCACCGAGATCCAGCCCGCGCTGGCCGCCACCGTGGCGGGCCTGGGCAGCCAGGAGGCGGCCGACTGCGCGGACCGGCTGCGCGCCGCCCGCGTCCTGACCGGCGGCCGCACCCTGGAGTTCGTCCACCCGCTGATCGCCACCGCCGTCTACCGCGCGATACCCGGCGCGATCCGCGTCGCCCTGCACGGCAAGGCCGCCTTCGCGGTGCTCGACGCGGGGCTCGGCCCCACCGCCGCCGCCCGGCACCTGCTGGAGACCCACCCGGAGGAGGACCCGTGGGTGGTGCACCAGCTGCGCGCCGCCGCCCGGGAGATCCTGCGGGCCGGCGCCCCCGAGGCGGCCCGCGACTGCCTGGCCCGGGCGCTGCGCGAACCCCCGCCGCCCGGCGAGCGCGCCGCCGTGCGCTACGAACTCGGCTGCGCCACCCAGCTGCTGGAACCGGCGACCACCGCCAACCACCTGCGGGCCGCCCTGGAAGAGCCGATCGACGACCCCGAACTGCGCGACGGCATCATCTTCCTGCTCTCCCAGTCCCTCGCCCACTCCGACCTGATCAGCGAGGCCGCCGAGGTGGTGGCCGCCGCCGCCCGCACCGCCACCGCGCCGCGCACCCGGCTGCGGATGCAGGCCGAGCAGTTCATGTGGGACGCCTTCCGCGCCGACGAGCCCGACTCGCCCGGCCGCTCCCGCCGGCTGGCCCGCCTCGCCGACCGCCTCACCGGCCGCGACCTCACCGAGCGGTACATCATCGGCCTGCGCGCCTGGGACGCCATTTTGCGCGGCGAGCCCACCGGCACCGTCCTGCGCCACGCCGCCCGGGCGCTGCACGGCGGCCTGCCCTGGGTCGAGGAGGGCCGCGGCTTCGAGGTGCCGGTGCTCGTGGCGATGACCTACGCCTACGCCGACCGGCCCGAGCGCGCCGAGGAGCTGTTCGCCGAGGGCATCGCCGACTTCGAACGCCACGGCTGGCGCGGCGCGCACCTGTCCTTCGGGTACGTCCTGCTCGGCTACGTCCGCCACCGCTGCGGAAGGCTCGCCGAGGCCGAGGAACTGGCCCGCGACGGGCTGCGGCTGGCCGAGCGGGTCGGCCGCGGCACCCCCGTGCAGTGGTACGCCGTCGCGGTGCTCGCCGGGGTGCTCGTCGCACGCGGCCGCGCCGCCGAGGCGGCCGAACTCGCCGCCGGCTACGCCTTCGCCGCGCCCTTCCCGGCCGCCGTGACCTTCCCCGACGCCCAGGCCGTGCACGGCGAGATCCTGCTCGCCCTGGGCCGCCGCGAGGAGGCCGCCGCGGAACTGGCCGCCGTCGGGCGGCGGCTCGACGCGCGCGGCATGCGCAACCCCGGCTGGTGCCCCTGGCAGCTGCACCTCGCCCTCGCGCAGGCGCCGGACGACCCCGGGCAGGCGGTGCGCACCGCGCTCGACGCGGTCGCCAGAGCCCGGCAGTTCGGCGCGCCGTCGGCGATCGGGAGCGCGCTGCGGGTGGCCGCCGAGGTGATCGGCGGCCCGCGCGGCCTGGACCTGCTCGCCGAGGCCGTCGCCCACCTGGAGGCGTCGCCGGCCGCCCACGAGCTGGCGGCGGCGCTGGTCGCCCAGGGCACCGCGCTGCGCGCGGCCGGCCGGGGCGGCGCCGCGCAGGCCCTGCGGCGCGGTCTGGACGGCGCGGTGCGCTGCGGCGCCGACGGCCTGGCCGGCACCGCCAGGACCGAACTCGCCCGGGTGCCCGCGCCGCGCCGCCCGTCCGAGGCCGGACCGCAGGCCGCGCCGTTCGCGGCACCGCGGGAGACCTGAAACGGGCTCCCGTCAAGACCCCGCCACCACGTACGATGGCGGCATGTCCTTCCTCCGCCGCCGTAGCGCAGCCACGCCCACCGGGCCGGACTTCGATGTCCTCGCGATGGACCCGGGGGACTGGCCCGGCGACCTGGGCGCGGGGCTGCTGCCCGGCGCCGACGGCAGCTGCCAGGGCATCTACCTGCGGTACGACCTGTTCGGCGGCCGCGGCCCCTCGATGCTGATCGGGAACCTCCCCGAGGGCTCGCCGGCCCGCGAGCTGGAGGAGGGCCAGGTGCCCTTCGAGGTGGCGCAGCTGCTGGCCGCGCTCGGCAACGACGAACCGGCCGAGGTCGTCGACATCGAGGGCACCCCGGTGATGCTCGCCGACGGGCCGCTCATCGTGCGCCGGATCAAGATCTCCGAATCCCGGGTGGCCTGCGTGCAGTTCGACCGCAGCGACGGCGTCCAGGTCACCATCGCCACCTGGGACCGGCCGATCACCGAGGACCTGTACCAGCTGCTCAAGCCGCTGCCGGCGGAGATGTTCCAGGCCGGCTGAGCCGTCGAACGGGGCAGGCGCTCCGGGCAAGGGCGCTGCGTAAGGGGCGCCATCCCGGGATGGCGCCCCTTACGCGTGGCGGTCACCAGACAGGCCCGCCGCCCGGTGAAGCCGCGCGGCTACGACAGCGCGGACGGCAGCAGCGTCACGTCCGAGGCGAGGACGTACTCCACGCGGTGCCCGAGCTGGATCTCGTAGTACACGTTCGTGCCCCGCACCACCTGGTGGCTCGCGGTGTCGAAGGTGACCGAGTAGTCGTACTCGCCGTGCACCCGGCCCCCGACCACGTACCGCTGGCCGGCCGGGATCGTGTACGGCATCGGGGTCAGCGCCTGCACCGGCACCCCCGCCGGATAGGCGCTCGCCTCCGGGTAGGCGCGGCCGTAGACCGGGACGCTCGCCAGGCCCTTCTTCGGGGTGACGACCAGGCCCGTGGCGTCCACGGCCGTCGGGGCCGACGCCGGGTTGCGGAACCACGCCTTCTGGCCGAGGTACCAGATCGCCGTCCAGTCGCCCTGGCGGCCGGCGACCGCGTACTGCTGGCCGGTGGAGGCCCGGGCGCCCACGTCGTTGACGTCCGTGGTGCTCGCGCCGCCCGCGCCGTGCAGCGCGACGTCCTGCACCAGCGGGGCGTCCTGACTCGGCGCGGTGTACAGCCGCACCGCCTCGGAGCCGTGCGCCGGGCACGCCGCGCCCGCCGTGGCGCAGCCGGTGTAGGCCGGCTGGTTCGCCGCGTAGTCCGGGTCGATCGTCACCTCACCGCCCCGCGGGCCCGCCGTCGGCACCACCGGCGCGCCGAGCAGCGCCATGTAGTGGCCCCAGTCCCAGTACGGTCCCGGGTCGGTGTGCATGCCCGGCACGTAGGCGCCCGTCGGGCCCGGCACGTTGTCGTGGCCGAGGATGTGCTGCCGGTTCAGCGGCACGTCGTACTTCTGCGCCAGGTAGCGCACCAGCCGCGCCGAGGAGCGGTACATCGCCTCCGTGTACCAGGCGTCCGGGTCGGTGAGGAACCCCTCGTGCTCGATGCCGATCGACTTCGCGTTGGTGTACCAGTTGCCCGCGTGCCAGCCGACGTCCTTGACCGGCACGTGCTGCGCCACGTGCCCGTCGGAGGAGCGGACCGTGTAGTGCCAGGCCAGGTACGTCGGGTCCTGCACCAGCTTCAGCGAGGTGTCCCACGAACCCTCGGTGTCGTGGATGACGATCGTGTCGATCTTGATGTCCTGCGGCCGGTCGGCGAGGTCGTGGTTGCCGTAGTCCCCGCCGCCGGTCTCCTGGTAGGGCGCCGGCACCCACTCGCAGCCCAGGCCCGGCGGGCACTCGGCCGGCCCGGGGTCGTCCGCGCGCAGCCCGACCCTAGCCGCCTGACCGGCCGCCGGTGCCAGGCCCGGCCGCGCGGCGAGCACCACCCGCTGGCCGCTGTCGGTGGTACGCGCCTGGCCCTGCCGGATCACGTCGAACACGTCGTCGGCGAAGGAGTCCGCGGTGCCCCGGTCGTCCGCGCCGGAGTAGCGCGCGACGGCCGCGTACCAGTCGGCCGGGTCGGCGCTCAGCGGCTCGCCGAGCCGGCGCTGCTCCGCGGCCAGCAGGGCCGCGCCGCCCGCCACGTTGGCCGCCGGCCGCTCGCGCAGGTCGGCCGCCGCAAGACCGGTCAGCGCCGCCGCGCGGTCCACCGTGGTCAGGTTCGCCGGGAAGGACGCCGTGGCCGGCGCCGCCGCCTGCGCGCGGGTGATCAGCGGGCGCGAGGTGTCCCCGCGGCCGTCGTCGCCCCCGTCGCCGGTCTGCCGCACCGGATGGTCGGTGAGCGCGGTCCGCGCGTCGGTCAGGTGCATCGGCCCGTAGCCGCCGGTGACGCTCGGCACGCCCTGGTGGCCGTCCCACCGCGACTCCATGTACGACACGCCCAGCAGCACGCTGCGCGGCACGCCGTACTTCCCGGCGGCGTCGGCGAACGCCCGCTGGAGCGCGCCCGAGGCGTCGGCGTGCGCCGCGGTGCCCGTGCCGAACAGCGGCAGCAGGGCCGCCGCCGCGGCGACCGCCACCGCGGCGCGGGCCCGGCGCGCAGGTGCCGGGGCTCTTCCGGAGACGGGTGGGGGCGGGGGAGCGGAACGCGGCACGACGGCCTCCTCGAAGCGGGGTGGCGGATCACAGCTTCCCCACAGCTACCGGCCGCTCCGACGCTCCGTCAACCACCCGTATACGGCGCGTCCCGCCGCCCCGCTCCCCGCCTTGACCGCCTTTCCGGCCCGCGCCCCCACCGACCTGCCCCGCGCCACTGGCCTACACCTCTGCCCCCGCCCCGCCCCCGCCTGCCACGTTTCCCCGCCCTGTCGACAATGCGCGGGCACCCACTGCGCGGCGGGGGCGAGGCAGCCGCGGAGGGGCGGCGACGAGGAGCGTCCCGCCGGCCGGCGCGGGGCCACGGCGCTCCGACCGCTCACTGCGTGCCGACCGCCGCCCGCACCGCGCCCCGCGCCATCCCGCAGTCGTCGTGCAGCCGGCGCAGCAGCAGCCGCTGCTCCTCGCCCGCCTCGGCGGCACCCGGCGCGGCCGGACCGGTCGCCCGCATCGTCCGCTGCACGGCCGTCTCGTAGGTCCGGATCTCCCGGGTCAGCACCAGCATCAGGTTCACCAGGAAGCCGTCCCGGGCCTCCGCGCCCTGCGCCTGCGCCTGCTGGCTGATCTGCCGGCGCGCCGCCGGGTCGTCCCCGAGCACCGACCACAGCACCGCCAGGTCGTACCCGGGCAGATACCAGCCCGCGTGCTCCCAGTCGACCAGCGCCGGGCCGGCCGGCGACAGCAGCACGTTCGACAGCAGGGCGTCGCCGTGGCAGAACTGGCCCTGCGTGTGCGCCAGTCCGCGCATCAGCTTCTGCAGGTCGCCCAGGTCCCGGTCGGTGAGCAGGCCCAGTTCGTGATAGCGCCCGATCCGCGCCGCGTAGTCGATCGGCGCGTCGAACGACCCCGGGGCCGGCCGCCAGGCGTTGATCCGCGCGTACGCCGTCAGCGCCGCGCGCACATCCGTGCGGGCCGGGGTCTGCACCGGGTGGCGCTGCGGCGCGACCACCCGCCCGGGCACCCGCTCGATCACCAGGACGCAGCTGTCCGGATCGGCGGCGATCAGCCGCGGCACCCGCACCGGCGGGCGCTGCCGGACGAACGTGCGGTAGGCCGCTATCTCGTGGCGGAAACGTTCCGCCCAGGCCGGTGAGTGGTCCAGCAGGCACTTGGCGACGGCCGGCGCCCGGCCGGAGGTGCCGATCAGCAGCGCGGTACGCCCGCCGCGCCGCAGCAGCTGCACGGGCGCGAACTCGGGACAGATCCGCTGCACCGCGGCCACCGCGGTCCGCAGCTGCGCCCCCTGAGGGCCGGTCAAGTCGATTCTCCCGCCGATCGGACGGGGCCCGCCGGCCACGGTCCGCCGCAGGGCGGCCGGACGCGGGCGCAGCACCGGCTCGCCGACCGAGGGGTACGCGGGTCGGGGCGGGGCGGACACGGAGGACGATGCCGAATACATGAGTGGAAGCAGATCCCTTCGTGTGCCAACGAGTTGCCAGGGGCGCCGCCCCCGCCCCGGTACCGCACCCTGGGGAATGCGGAACCGGGGCGGGGTGGCGCGTTCCTACCTGACACCCTGGCGCGGGTGGCAGACCATCTGGCGGACCGTGGCGAACCCTGGCGAATAGTCGCGGGGCCTTTGTCACCGGGATTAGTGTCAAGGTGCCGAGGAACCTGGGGGCTTGACGTGGGCAGCGAAGCCAACACCCGACTCGCGGACCTGTTCGGTCTCACCGGATGGTCCAAGGGCGAACTCGCACGGCTGGTCAACCGGCATGCGGCGGCCATGGGCCATCCGCAGCTGGCGACCGACACCTCGCGGGTGCGCCGCTGGATCGAAACCGGCGAGTCGCCGCGCGAACCCGTGCCGCGGGTGCTGGCCGCCCTGTTCACCGAGCGCCTCGGTCGTGTCGTGACCATCGAGGACCTCGGGTTCGACCGGCGCCGGCAGGGGGGGAAGAAGAAAACCGGGGACGGCCTGCCGTGGCCGCCGGAGCGAACCGCCGCGGTCCTCACCGAATTCACGGGAATGGACCTCATGCTCAACCGACGCGGACTGGTGGGCGCAAGCGCAGCGCTCACCGCAGGTACCGTACTCAGCGCGGCCATGTACGACTGGCTGCACACCGACCCGGCTCTCGCGGCCGACGCACCCGTCCTCGACGACCCGCTCAGCGCCGATCCGGCCGCCCAGGACCTCTACGAGGCGGTCCCGGTCGGCGCCCAGGAGATCGAGTCGCTGGAGCACTCGGTGGAGGTGTTCCGCGCGTGGGACGCCTCCCGCGGCGGCGGCCTCCAGCGCAAGGCGGTCGTCGGCCAGCTCAACGAGGTCGGCGGGATGCTCTCCTACCGCCACCCCGCGCACCTGCAACGCCGGTTGTGGGGCGTGGCCGCCAACCTCGCGGTGCTCGCCGGCTGGATGTCCCACGACGTGGGCCTGGAGCCCACCGCCCAGAAGTACTTCGTGATCGCCGCGCACGCCGCGCGCGAGGGCGGCGACCGGCCGCGGGCCGGCGAGGCGCTGTCCAGGGCGGCCCGCCAGATGGTGCACCTGGACCGCCCGGCCGACGCGCTCGACCTGATGCGGCTGGCCGCGTCCGGCTCCGGCGAGCAGGCCCTGCCCCGTACGCAGTCGATGCTGCGCACCATCGAGGCGTGGGCGCAGGCGGCCATGGGGCGCGACCAGGAGATGCGCCGGACCCTCGGCGAGGCCGAGGAGCTGTTCGCCGCCGACCGCGGCGACCTGCCGACGCCCAGCTGGATGCAGAACTTCGACGAGGCCGACCTGCACGGCATGCAGGCGCTCGCCTACCGCACGCTGGCCGAGCACGACCCGTCGGCCGCCGTCCACGCCCAGGCACACGCCAGACGGGCGCTGGAACTGCGCGGCGGCGGCCACGAGCGGTCGGTGATCTTCGACCACCTCTCGCTCGCCTCCGCCTGCTTCATCGCCGACGACCCCGAACAGGCCGACAGCCACGCCCGCAAGGCGCTGACGACCATCGGGCAGACCTCCTCGCACCGCACCTGGGACCGGCTGCGCCAGATGCACACACTCACCGACCGGTACGCCGCCCTGGCGGACATCCAGGAGCTGCGCCGGGAGATCGAGGCGGTGCTGCCCAAGCAGAAGCCGGCCAAGGGGGAGGTGAAGAGCGCCCCGGCGACCACCGCGCCGCAGGACATCGCGGTGCCGAAGTCCCGTTCAGCGCGCACCCGTTCGGTGTGACGACGCCGACACGTCACACCGGGCCGCGCGCGGACCGGAGTGCTCGGGCCATGCTGCTGCCGGGGCAGGCGACCCGTCAGGCGATCCGGGCGATCCGTCAGGCGATCCGGGCGATCAGCACGCAGGCGTCGTCCGGCCGGTCGGGGAGGTCGAACTCCTCCGCCACCATGCGCAGGCAGTCCTGCGCGGAGCGGGCACCGTTGAGCAACGGCGCGATGGCGAGCAGGCGTTCGGCGCTGCCGCCGCTGGTCGGGTGGTGCGGCGCACGCTGCGGCACCAGGCCGTCGGTGTAGAGCAGCAGTATGTCGCCGGGGAACAACTGCTCGCTCGCCTGGGCGTAGCGGGCGCCCGAGGAGGCGCCGAGCAGCATGCCCTCCGGTGCGTCCAGCACGCGCCCCGTCCCGTTGCGGAACAGCAGCGGGGCGGGGTGCCCGGCCTGCGCCCAGTGCAGGACCCGCTCGGCCGGTTCGTACCGGCAGCACAGGGCGCTGCCCAGGGCCGGTTGGGCGGCGGTGTCCAACAGGTCGTTGAGCGAGGACATCAGCGCGCCGGGCGCCAGCCCGGCGACGGCCATCCCGCGCAGCGCGCCGAGCAGCATCGCCATGCCCGACGTGGCTGCCACACCGTGCCCGGTGAGGTCGCCGACCGTCAGCAACGAGGAGCCGTCGGGCAGTTGCATCGCGTCGTACCAGTCGCCGCCGATCAGACCGCTGGTCGACGCCGGGAGGTAGCGCGCGGCCAGGTCCATCGTGGTGGCGCCGCCCTCCTGCGGGAAGCGCAGGCCGCCGCGCCACGGCGGGAGGACGGCCTCCTGGAGCTCCACCGCGAGCCGGCGCTCGGTCTGGGCGATCTGCCGGTGCCGCTCCAGGGAGTCACGGGTCTCCCGCAGCACGCGCTGGCTGCGCCGCAGGTCGCTGACGTCGCGGATCACGGCCCACATCGAGATGGTGCCGCCGTCGGCGGCGAAGACCGGCTCGCCGACCATGTGCACGGTGCGCACCGTGCCGTCGGCGCGCACGATCCGGAACTCGCCGTCGATCGGCCGCCCGTCGACCAGGCAGCCCGTCACCATCTCGGTGAGCAGCTGCTGGTCCTCGGAGAACAGCCACGACGGCAGCTCGTCCAGGGTCAGCGGGCCGTCCTGCGGGGAGCGGCCGAAAATGCGGTACAGCTCGTTGGACCACTGGGCCCCGTCGGTGAGCAGGTCCCACTCGGCGCTCCCGGCCCGGCCGAGCGCGCCGACCGCGGCAGCGTCGGGCAGCGCGGCCCCGGCGAACCGCACGTCCGCCTCCCGCGCCCCCGCCGACCCGTGCGGCAGCGCCGCGACGGGCGTGTCGAGGGCGAACCCCTCGCGCAACTGCCCAAGATGCGTGCCCAGATCGTCGAGCTGGTGCACCGCCAGGTCGCACAGCGCCCGCTGCCAGCGCAGCCGCGGGTCCTCGGCGTCCGACACGCTCTCGCCGAGCACCGCGTCCACCCGGCTGCGCAACTGGCGCGCCTGGCTGATCAGTGCATCCACGGCCCCGGGGCCTGGTGGCTGTGCTGTGGGGGAATCCGCGTGCGCGGGGGACGGCATGACGCACTCCGAGGGATGTCTGCGGGCAGCCGCGGTGACGGCCGTGGCGGACGGCGGGACAGATGGACCAGTTACGACTGTTGCACAGCGAGCGATGGCTCGTAAGGGTTTCGGCGATACCCGATCCGGTGGTGCTCCTGACATATGCCCCCCGCCCACCAATCCCACCCGCCCCAACAGCGCCGCCAACCCCCCCAACCCCCCCAACCACAACGCCCCCGCACCCGGACAACGCCCCGCCGGGTCCCCTCACCCGCCGGCGCGCGGAACTGGGCGAGGTGCCCCTCTTATACACACCGCTCTACCAGTCGAGGGTCCGGCTGGGGGTACGCCTTCGACGGCCCGGCGTGGCCCGTACCCTCAGAGTGAGGGCGGCCCCGCCCCTCGCCGACTCAACCCCGTTCTGGCCGAGCAAGGACGGATGGTGCTTCAGCGGACCTGTAAGTGAGCGGTAGCTCCGTGACCATTACGGCGTACACCGGGGAGTCCGGGAACGGCTGGTCCTCCCCGACCTTCCGATAGCCCCACGACTCGTACAGGGCTTGGACCTTCGGGTGTGTCACGTCCACCAGCAGCACCGCCAGGTCTTCGTCCTGGGCGCGCATCAGGGCCCGGTGCAGCCGCTCGGAAACACCCTTGCCCCGCCATCGTGGGCGGACTTGAAGCTCGGAGAAGTGGAAGGTGCGAGACTTCTCCGGCGCCGGGTCCAGGCGCTCCCGCCACCACTCGCGTCCCTCCGTGCCCGGAGCGCCGTAGGCGAAGCCCGCCGGCTCTTCGCCGTCGTAGGCGATCACGCAGGAAAAGCCGGGGTTCTTGCCCCAGTGGTCCACGAACCAGGGGAACTTCTGATGGAACTCGTCGTCCTCGATCACGTCGGCGTACACGTCCCGCTGTACGTCTATCAACGTCTGCCGGATCGCCGGCAGGTCATCGTGGCCGTAGTAGCGCAGCTCCACGTCGGGGGTGGTCATCGGGCCCGGCTCCATTCAGATCGGTAACGGTCTTCCCACTCTCGCGCAGTCGCGAAGTCCGGCGCCAGGGTGATCAGGTCGCGGTGAAAGTCTCCGAGGTAGGACCGCATCCGGCCCGGTAGGGGGTCACCGGCCATGAGGGCGAACACCTGGTCTGCCGTGGCACATGCCTGGTCCACGTCGCGTTGGCGGAGCTGTGCAGTGGCGAGCTGGAGCGTGGCCAGAGCGCGGTTCCGGCGGAACTGCTGCGGGATGGCGGCCAGAGCCCGATGTGAGGCCGCCTCAGCGCCCGGTGCGTCCCCGATGTCATTGCGGACGTACGCGGTGATGGCCAGCAGCTCCGAGAACCCGTAGAACGCCACCCACGACGGCCTGGGGTTGTCCGTGGACGCCTTCGCCAAGGCTTCTTCCGCATACCCGAGGGAGCGCAGGGCGGCTTGCCGGTCTTCCGTCTGCGCGTGGCCGAGGGAGGTACGAGCGTGCGCGAGGGAGGCGAATAACGGGTCCCGGCGCGCGGCACGGGTCGCCTGCGCCGCCTGGGCGGCGTGCACGGCTTCGGTGAAGTGCTGTCCCTGGCGGGCCAGCATCGCGTGCAAGTTCCACACCTGTAGTTCGGCTTCGGCGGCCCCGCCCAGACCGGCGAGGTGCAGCGCCCGGTTGAGGTGGTTTTGGGCACGCTCGCCCTGGCGGGCGTCAACGGCCGACCATGCGGCGGCGGCTGTGTACTCTGCGGCCACGCCGTACAACCTCTGCCGGACGCGTTGGGAGGCCGCGCGCTGCTGCAACTCCAGTGCTTCGGCCGCCCCGGCAAGCGCAGCCTGCTCCAGGCTCTCATGACCGCCTCGGGAGTCGTCGAGAGCCGTCAGGGCGTCCAGTCTGTTGCGTAACCGGATGACATCGGAGGTGCCCACTTGGGGGCGGGCTCCGACGAAGGAGGAGATCGCTGCGGCGGCGGTACCGGTGGCGGCGGAGAAGAAGGTGCGACGCAACACGGGCTGCTCCGGTTCGGTGGTGGGGGTGGTACGTCCCGCCGGTCGAATGAAACCCAACTCTTCGACGGTACAACCGAATACTGCCTCCAGTGCCTGGCGTTGTCGAAGGTGGGGCCACCGTGTTTTTCCGGTCAGCCAGTTCCGGACTGTCCGATCGCTCACGGTCCCGTCATGTCCCGCCCCCCGTAAGTGGCCGTTGACCGCCTCGGCCAGCTCGGCCTGTGTCAGGCCCCCTTCGCTCATCGCCTGGGCGAGATTCTGGTTGTCGTCCACGGACTCAGCGTAGACACCCGGTGCGACTGGGCAGAAGGGAACGACCGGATTTTCCGGGCCCTCCGCACGCCACAGGGGGTCAGAATTTCCTCCCACACTTCAGGTCGGCGGCGTTCACTGTTTGACAGCCACCGGCGTGACGGTGGCGGACGAGGCGGGCGAGACCCGCGAATCCACGCTGACCGAGGCCACATGATGACCGTGCACACCATTGCACTCCCCCGAGGAAACCCCGGGTACTCCGAGACGCTTCCCTGTACCGCCGAGAGCGCGGAAGCCGCCCGTCGGCTGGTCCGGGCCGCCGTGTGCGCCTGGGGGATGGCCGTCCTTGCGGACGACGGCGCCCTTGTCGTCACAGAGCTGGTCGCCAACGCCAGTCAGCACACCACCTCGCGCTTGATTCGGGTCACGGTCACCCGCCCCGCGCGCGACGCCGTGCGCATTGACGTGGTTGATCGGTCGCGCACCCTGCCCCAGCCCCGGGACCCCCGCGCCGATGATGAGCGTGGACGTGGCCTCGCCCTGGTGCTCAACCTGACCGAGCGCTGGGGAGCTGACCGTCTGGCCTTCGGCAAGACGGTATGGGGAGAACTCGTCTGCGAGGCCGCCAGATGACTCGCCGGTGGGGGCCCATCTTGTTGGTTGGCTGGGTCGGCATCGTGGTGCTGGTCGGTCTGGCGTTGCTGTGCGGGGTCGAGATAGGGCTCGCCTTCGCGGGTGATCCGCCCCGCCATTAGCTGTTCCCTCGCGAATCCCCTTGTAGCTCAGTCAGGAAGAGCCCGGGCTGTTCCGCGCTTCTCCGTTCATTGCGCGGAAACGCCCGACGACTCCGGTTCGATTCCGGACAAGGGGACTTGGCGGCCCGCCGCGCCGGTCTTCCCGCGTGGATCGGTCGCACCGCACCATCACCATCACCATCACGGACGGCATCGTACGAAGGGGATTTCCGCATGGCCATGGACAACACCAGTACGGGGAGCAGCGGAAGGCGTGAACCTGCCGACTGGGAGTGGTTGTCGGCGCGGGAGTGGTATGCGAGTGAATTGGCTTATCGGCGGCAGGAGTCGGGGCTGACGCTGGTGCAACTGGCGGAGCTGTGCCTTTACGAGCAGTCGTATCTGCACCGGTTGGAGCGGGGACAGCGGTTGGGGACGGCGGACGCGGCCGCCGCGTTGGACCGGGTGTACGGAACCGGCGACCTGTTGGTGAAGTTGTGGCACCTGGCGAAGCAGGAGGCGAAGGACCGGCCGTTCGTGGGGCTGGCGGCTTTGGAGGCGGTGGCGGTCGGCATTCAGGAGTACGTGAACAGCGCGGTGCCGGACCTGCTCCAGACGCGGGCCTATGCGCAGGAGCAGGTGCGTCTGTTGCGCCTGGGCGGAGCCGAGCAGGTGGACGCGAAGGTCGCCGGGCGGTTGGCGCGGCAGGAGCGGTTGGCCGACCCGGACCCGTTGCACTACCGGGCCCTCATCGATGAAGCGGTGCTGCGCAGGAAGGCACGCGACCCGCGCACGTGGAGTGAGCAGTTGGAACATCTCGTCCAGGTGGCCCAGTTACCGCACGTGTCGCTGCACGTGGTGCCGTTCGGTGCGGGGCCGCACCAGTTGCCCGGTCCGCTGGAGTTGATCTTCCTGCCGCAGGGCCGCATGGTCGCGTACGCGCGGAGCAGTTGTGGCGGTCACGTCGTGGAGGAGCCGGAGGAGGTCGAGCCGTTGCGGCTGGCGTACGACATGCTGCGGGACGCGGCGTTGACGCCGGCGGCCTCGCTGACGTTCTTGCGCGCGCTGCTGGAGGAGCACACCGGGGGTGGGGCGGCGAAGGACATTGAGCCGTGAGCGCTGATGAAGAAGCCGCTGCCGTTGCGGAGTTACGTACCACCGGCACACCGGGTACGTGGCGCCTCACCGCGACGAACGGTGTGACGGTGTCCGGGTACTTGCCGCCGTGGGCGTACGAGGACCCGAGCGCGTCCGGCATCGACCCGGACCGTCTTCCTGTGGCCGCGTGTGATGTCGAGTTGTTCCGCTACTTCGATGACCTCGCGGGCTCGCTGGTTGGTCCCGGCGACGGCGCGGAGGAGGACGACTATGTGACGCCCTTCGCCGCGATCACCTGCCACCCCTGCGCCGAGCGCGAAGCCCCCGACCGGCCCGTAGACCCCGTCCTGACCGTCCAGGTCAGCGACACCGAGGAGACGGTCTGCGCCGATCCGGGCGAACTGGCCGCGCTCATCGCACGGTTGAAGGCCCATACGGACTACCTCGACCAGCACGTGCGGCCCACCTTCACCGCGATCTACCAGGACTGGCAGACGCACCACCACACCGCGACGGAACCACGCCCGTGAGCCGGGACGCGGCAGCCGGTGCCGTGACGGTGCGGCGCGGTCGGTGGCGTCCGAAGGAGCTTCACCACGAACCGGTGGTGGTTCGCTGGGCGAGACAGAGGGCGGGTTTGACCAAGCGGCAGCTGGCCGCAGAAGTGGGGATCTCCGTGCAGCTGATGGGCGAGATCGAATCCGGCTGGCGCAACGCCACCCCGGCCAACCTGGTCAAGATCGCCCGTGCGCTGAACTGCCCCGTGGTCGCCTTGGAGCGACGGCGCTACTGATCGGCCGTCGGCCGATGTGACGGGTCGCCCAGTCCAATGCCGGATGCGCAAGGGGCACCTCCCCAGGGGCGCGGGGAACTGCGCGCGCAACAGGCCACCGGCCTGCGGCCGGGACACGATCCGCGACCACAGCGGCGGGTGGCCGCAGGGGCGCGGGGAAGGGCCCAGCCACAACGCACCCGCACCCGGACAACGCCCCGCAGGGGCACCGCACCCTCCTCCCGCCGCCGGAGGCAGCTTCACCCCGCGCTGAGCCGCCCCCGCACTGCCGCCTGGACGTCGACTTCCTCCGCCGGATCGGCGGCGAGCCGGCGCAACTGCGCCAGCACCCGCACATCGCCGGACGCGGCCTTCCGCGCCGCCAGCTCCCGCGTGCTCTCCTCGCAGTCCCACAGGCACTCCACCGCGAACCCGGCCGCGAAGCCGGGATCGGTGGCGGCCAGCGCGTGGGCGGCCACCCCGCGCAACTGCGAGGAGGACGTCTCCCGGTAAAGATGCCGCAGCACGGGCGCGGCCCGGCACGCGGACAGCCGCCCGGCCCCTTCGACGAGCGCGTCGAGCCCGTCGGCGTCGGCCCCGCCCCCCTGCACGGCACGCCGCAGCGCCGCCAGCACCAGGTCGGCGTCGTCGCTGCCGCCGTGCCGCGCGAGGACGCGCGCGGCGGCGTACCCGAGCGCGTCAGTGCGCGCCGCCCACTCGCGCGCCCGCGCGCACGCCCCCTCGTCCGCGCGCCGCTCGAACGCCTCCAGGGCCGCGCGTACCACCCGCTCGTCCGCGCCGGACCCCTCCGCCGCCGCGGCCTCCACGAGGGCGAACGCCTCGGGGTCGCGCCGGTCGACGAGGTACCGCAGGGCCGCGGCACGCGCGGCCGAGGGCCCACCGCGGGCCGCCGCGAGGAGCGCCGGACGGTCCTCCGGCCCGGCCACGGAGGCGAGACAGCGCGCGGCGGGCTGGTCCCGTTCGAGCGCCGGATACTGCGCGAGCCCCTGCTCGGCCCACTCCAGCACGGCCGCGACACCCCACCCGGGCGCGGGCCCGGCGGACCGCATCTGCCGCTGCCAGCGGTCGAAGGACACCTGCTCGCCGGCGCGGCGCACGCGCGCCGCGGTGTCGGGGTGGGCGGGGTCCTCGGCCCACAGCTGCCACGGCCGCGGCTCGTACGCCTCGCGGACGGCGAGCGCGAGCTGCGCGTCGCCCTCCTCGGTCGCGGGGAAGCGGGCCACCACCGCGGGGCCGAGCGCGCGCAGCCCCGCCTCGCTGTCCCGCACGGCCAGCTCGTCCAGTGCCCAGGCCCAGCAGCCGCCGGTCGCGGCGTAGCGGCGCAGCAGCCGCAGCGCGTCGCGGCGGCCGTACCCCGCCAGGTGCCCCAGCACGGACAGCGCCAGCCCGCAGCGGTGCTCGTCGGGCGCGAGCAGGTCGTCGGGATGGAAGAGGTGCTGTTCGATCCCGTCGAGCGGGCCCTCCAGATCGGAGTACAGCCGCGCGTAGTACAAGGAGCGCGACTCGACCCGCCAGTCCAGGCGGGGGTCGCGCAGTACGCACTGCTCCAGGGCGGCGAGTGCCTCCGCGCGCTCGGTCGCCAGGGCATGGAGGGGCCCGTCCCCGCGTCCTCGCTGGAGGAGGCCGAGAAGGGTGCCACTGGGCGCTATGTCTGGGTCGAACATGAGGTCAGCATCCGGTGCGGGGGGTCTCATGGCAACGGGATTTCCGTGGCCAGGCGGGTCACGCCGTCCGGCATCCTTACCGGCCACCGGGCGTTTCATGCCTGGCGGCCGTGCGGACTCCCGTGGGGACGGGGCGGCGGAAGCCTACCGACTCCGGCCCCCGGCTGTCGCACCCGCTCGCCCGGCACCCTCCCGCGCGGTCCGCCCGCCCGCCGCCGTACGCGCCCTTCCTACGCGCCACCTGTGCGCCGTCCGTGCGCTGCCCGCCCGTCGCCGGGCCGCCAACAGGGCCGCCCACCGGGCCGCCGACCGGCCCACCGGGCCCGCCCCGCGGCTCCGGGTGCGCCGCCCACGGCCCGGGTGAGCTGCGAGCCCAACGCTCATGGGGCGTTCCCCTTCGGGAAAGATCCACGTGGCCCTGACAACTCCCGGTCCGGCGACAACCACCGTATGAGAGTCGCCATCGTCACCGAGTCCTTCCCCCCGGACGTCAACGGAGTGGCCCACTGCGCGCTGCGCACGGCCGAACACCTCGTCCGGCGCGGTCACGACCCTCTGGTCGTCGCCCCCGCCGGCCCCCTGGTCCCGGAACCGGGCCAGGACCCCTGCCCCGTCGTACGGGTGCCGTCGCTGCCGCTGCCGGGCTACCCGCAGGTGCGGGTGGCGCTGCCCGGCCGCCGCACCGCCGCGGCCGTCGCCGCGCACCGCGCCGACCTGGTGCACCTGGCCAGCCCCTTCGTCCTCGGCGCGCGCGGGATGGCCGCCGCCACCCGGCTCGGCGTGCCCGCCGTCGCCGTCTACCAGACCGACCTGGCCGGGTACGCCAGGACGTACCTGAGCACCGGCGAGGCTGCCGCCTGGCGCCGTATCCGCGCCGTGCACAGTGCCGCCGCCCGCACCCTGGCGCCCTCCACCGCCTCGGTGGAGGCCCTGGTCGGCCACGGGGTGCCGCGGGTGCACCTGTGGGCGCGGGGCGTGGACTCCCGCCGGTTCCACCCCGACCGCCGCGACGACGCGCTGCGCCGCGAGCTGGCCCCCGGCGGCGAGCTGATCGTCGGCTACGTCGGCCGGCTCGCCGCGGAGAAGCACGTCGAGCTGCTCGCCGCCACCTGCGCGCTGCCCGGTGTACGGGTGGTCGTCGTCGGCGACGGGCCCAGCGCACCGGGACTGCGCACCGCGCTGCCCGGCGCGGTCTTCCTCGGCCGCCGCACCGGCGGCGAACTGGCCCGGATCTACGCCTCCTTCGACGTGTTCTGCCACACCGGGCCGTTCGAGACGTTCTGCCAGACCGTCCAGGAGGCGATGGCCAGCGGCCTGCCGGTGGTGGCGCCCGCCGCGGGCGGCCCGCTCGACCTGGTCGACCACGGGCGCACCGGCCTGCTCGTCCCGCCGCTGGACGCCGCCGCCACCGCCGAGGCCGTACGGCGGCTCCAGGCCGACCCCGCCCTGCGCGCCCGCTACGGCGCCCGCGCCCGCGGCCAGGTCGCCGCCCGCACCTGGGAGGCGGTCGGCGACCAGCTCCTGGACCACTACGCCGACGTCCTCACCGACCGCCAGGCGGCCGCGGCATGAGCGGCACGAGCTCCCCGGGCACCCCGAGCGCCATGAGCTGCCCGAGCGGCGCCGCGACCGGACCGCTGCGCATCGTCCGCGTGGCCAACTTCGTGACGCCCGTCTCCGGCGGCCTGCGCACCGCGCTGCGGCACCTCGGCGAGGGGTACGCCGCCGCCGGCCACGAGCCGGTGCTCGTGATCCCCGGCGCCGAGCACTCCGACGAATCCACCCCGCAGGGACGGGTGATCACCCTGCCCGGCGTCGAGATCCCCGGCACCGGCGGCTACCGGGTGCTGGCCCGCCGCGCCCCGGTCGAGGCGCTGCTCGCCCGGCTGGCCCCCGACCGCCTGGAGGTCTCCGACCGCACCACGCTGCGCTGGACGGGGGAGTGGGCCCGGCGCCGCCGCATCCCGTCCGTGATGGTCTCGCACGAGAGCGCCGACGGCGTGCTCGGCACCTGGGGCGTCCCCGGCCCGTTCGCCCGCCGGGCCGGCGACGCCCTCAACCGCCGCTCCGCGTACGCCTACACGCGCATCGTGTGCACCACCGCGTGGGCGGCCGCGGAGTTCGAGCGGATCGGCGCGCGCAACGTCGTACGGGCCCCGCTCGGCGTGGACCTGGCCGCATGGCACCCCGCGCACCGCGACCCGGCGGTACGGCAGCGGTACGCGCGCGACGGCGAGGCGCTGCTCGTCATGTGCTCGCGGCTGTCCCCGGAGAAGCGGCCGGACGACGCGCTCGACGCGCTGGCCCACCTGCGCGCCCAGGGTGTGCCCGCGGTGCTGGTGGTCGCCGGGGACGGCCCGCTGCGCGCCCGGCTCACCGAACGGGCCCGCGCGGCGCGGCTGCCGGTGGCCTTCCTCGGCCATGTCGCGCGCCGCGCCGACCTGGCGGCGCTGCTGGCCACCGCGGACGCGGCGCTGGCGCCCGGGCCGGTCGAGACCTTCGGGCTCGCCGCGCTGGAGGCGCTGGCCTGCGGCACGCCCGTGGTCGCCAGTGCCCGTTCCGCGCTGCCGGCGCTGATCGGGTCCGCGGGCGCCGCGGCCAGGACCCCGGCGCAGTACGCGGGCGCGGTACGGCGGCTGCTCGCGGTGCCCGAGGGGGCGCGGCGCGCCAGGGCCCGGGACCGGGCCGAGCTCCACCCGTGGTCGGCCGCCGTCGCCGCGTTCCTCGCCGCCCACGGCGCATCCGCCGCCCGGCCCGCCGTTCACGCGGCCGCCGCCCTGCCGGACCCGCGGCCATGAGCACCGACGTGCCGCTCTCCCCGGCCGGCGCCGACCACCGGGGCGGCCTGCGGGCGGCCGCGCCGCGCGGCGCTTTGCGGTTCGCGGTGCTCGGGGACTCGCTGAGCGAGGGGGTCGGTGATCCGGTGCCCGGCGGCTGGCGCGGCTGGGGCGCGCTCCTCGCGGACGCCGTCGGCGAGCGGCCCGGGGCGGTGCACGTGGTCAACGCCGCCCGCAGCGGCGCCCGTTCCGGCGACGTCGCCGGACGCCAACTCGCCGTCGCCCTCGCGTGCCGGCCGCACCTGGCGTCCGTCCTCGTCGGCGGCAACGACACCCTGCGCGGCGCCTTCGCCATCGACCAGGTCGCCGCCGACCTCCACCTCACCCTCGGCGCGCTGCGTGCCGCCGGCGCCGACATCCTCACCGCCTGCCTGCCCGACCCCGGCAGCGTCCTGCGGCTGCCCTGGCCACTGGCCCGGCCGCTCGCCCGCCGCATGGCCGCGCTCAACTCCGTGGTGCACGCGCTGTCCGCGCACCACGGCGCGCTCCACCTCCACGCCGCCGACCGGCCCTGGGCCACCTCGCCCGGCGCGCTCAGCGCGGACCGGCTCCACCCGAGCGAACGGGGGCACCGCCTGCTCGCGTACGACTTCCACGCGCTGCTCGTCTCCCGCGGGCTCGCGGGTGGGCCGCCGCCCCGGCTCGAGCCCGACCGGCCTCCCCCCGGGCGCGCCGCTTCCACCTGGTGGATGGCGACGAAGGGGTCCCGCTGGGTCGCCGATCGCAGCCGTGACCTTCTTCCCGACCTCCTCCGGCTCGCCCTCGAGGAGTACCGCCACCGACTGCGCGGCAACGTCGCCCAACTCGACCTCGCCTCCCGCCACGCCACGGCCCAAGCGATCGCCTCCCTCCACCTCCCCCCGTAAAACGCCCCGGGGTTCTGCCCCGTGCGGTGAGTTGTCCGTCCGCGGGCCGGTTGCGGGCTGGTCGCGCAGTTCCCCGCGCCCTGACGGGGCTGCGCGCCGCGGAACCCGCACGTCCCCGAGGCACTCCCACCGACGCCGCACCGGCAGGTATGCACGCAGCGCACGGGGCAGCCCCCCTGGGGGCGCGGGGAACTGCGCGCTCAGCCACGACGCACCGGCGGGTATGCACGCAGCGCAGGGGGCAGCTTCCTGGGGGCGCGGGGAACTGCGCGCTCAGCCATGACGCGCCCGCGGGTATGCACGCAGCGCAGGGGGCAGCCCCCTGGGGGCGCGGGGAACTGCGCGACCAGCCACGACGCACCCGCGGGTGAGTACGTACCGCACGGGGCAGGAGGGGAGCCGCGGGGAGCCGCGCAGCGTCATGCGGAGGTGGGGGCGAAGCGTACGGGGGTCCCGGGGGCGGCTTGGCCCGCGGCAGCGACCGCTGGGGAGGGGACGACCCCGATGACGGGGTACCCCCCGGTGGTGGGGTGGTCGGCGAGGAAGACGACGGGCCGCCCGTCCGGGGGGACCTGAACCGCCCCGAGCACCATCCCTTCGCTGGGCAGCTCCTCATGGCGCACCCGGGCGACGGGCGGCCCGAGGGTGCGCAGGCCGATCCGGTTGGAGGCGGGCGAGACGGTGTAGCGCCCGCGCGCCAACGCACGGAGGGCGCCGGGCGCGAACCAGTCCGCACGGGGCCCGGGCACCAGCGGAAGGACGAGTTCGGCACCGAGCGGACCGTACGGAAGGACGTCGCAGCCGCCGGCCGGGCCGAAGCGCGCGCGGCCCAGGGGGAGTTCGGCACCGTCGACCAGCGGCGCGGGCCCCAGCCCGGAGAGGAGGTCGGCCGCACGGCTGCCCAGCACCGGGGGGAGGTCGAGCCCCCCGGCGAAGGCGACGTAGGAGCGTATCCCGCAGGTCGCGGCGCCGACGTCGAGGACCGCACCGGCCGGGACCCGGACGGGCGCGCCCCAGGCGGCGGGGCGGCCGTCCACCCGGACCGGGCAGGCGGCCCCCGTCACGGCGGCGACGAGCGGGCGGGAGGGGCGTATCGCGCAGCCGGTCACGGTGGTCTCCAGCCCCGCCGCGTCGGGGGAGTTGCCGACCAGGCGGTTCGCGAGGAGGTGCGCCGGGCGGTCGAGGGCGCCGGAGGCGGGCACCCCGAGGTGCGCGTATCCGGGCCGCCCGAGGTCCTGGACGGTGGTGAGGGCGCCGGCGCGTACGACGGCCAGCACGGCGCCGCTCACCGCATACCCGGCAGACGGACGTCCTGGCGGACGGCCCGGCCGACGTCCCGGAAGCGGACCGCGGTGCCGGGCGCGAGCAGCGCCGCCGGGTCCCGGCCGGTGTCCCACAGCACCGCGTCGGTCGTCCCGACGATCTGCCAACCCCCGGGCGAGGACCGCGGATACACCCCGGCGTACGGCCCGGCGAGGCCGACCGACCCCGGCGGTACGGCCGTTCGCGGGCTGGCCCGGCGCGGCACCGCCAACTCCGGCGGCAGGCCGGTCAGATACCCGAACCCGGGGGCGAACCCGCAGAACGCCACCCGGAAGCCGGTCCCCGCGACGGTCTCGGCCACACCCGCCGGCGACATGCCCCACAGCGCCGCGACCTCCGCCAGGTCCGGCCCGTCGAACCGTACGGGCAGCTCGACGGTGTTAGCGGCGGCGGGCGGCAGCGGCGGCACCCGCCAGCGCACCACGTCCGCCGCGAACGCCCGCGGGTCGGCGAGCCCGTCGACCAGCACCGTACGGGCCGCGGGCACCACCTCCGCCACGGCGCCCAACGCACCGGCCGCGCGGCGCCGTTCCAGTTCCGCGTGCAGCGCCTGCGCCTGCGCGCCGTCCGCCACCTCGACCAGGACGGCCGACGCCCCGGCCCGCAACGCCCGTACGGCCGGCACCCCGGCACCCGGATCGGCCGCGCCGGTCATGCGAACGCCTCCACCCGCAGCCCGGCGTCCTGAAGGGCGCCGCGCACCCGGGCGGCCAGCAGCGCCGCGCCGGGGGTGTCCCCGTGCAGGCACAGCGACCGCGCCGCGACCGCGACCGGCTCCCCGGTCAGCGCCGTCACCCGGCCGTCGCGGGCCAGCCCGACCGCGCGGGCCACCACCGCCGCCTCGTCCGCGACCACCGCGCCCGGCTCGCGCCGCGGCACCAAGGTGCCCGCCCGGGTGTACGCGCGGTCCGCGAACGCCTCAGGTATCGCGGCCAGCCCGGCCCGCTCCGCCGCCGCGAGCAACCGCGAACCGGGCAGCCCCAGCACCGGCAGCGGCCCCGCCAGCCGTATGCCCGCCACCACCGCCTCGGCCTGCTCCGCGTCGTGCACCGCCCGGTTGTACAGCGCGCCGTGCGGCTTCACATACGCCACCACCGTGCCCGCCGCCCGCGCGAACACCTCCAACGCGCCTATCTGGTAGGCCACCTCCGCCGCCAGTTCGTCCGCGGGCACGTCCATCGCCCGCCGCCCGAAGCCCGCCAGGTCGCGGTAGGAGACCTGCGCGCCGATCCGCACCCCGTGCGCGGCGGCCAGGTCGCACACCCGCCGCATCGTCGCCGCGTCGCCCGCGTGGAAGCCGCACGCCACGTTCGCACTCGTCACGACCGCGAGCAGCGCCTCGTCGTCGGTCAGCCGCCAGCGGCCGAAGCCCTCGCCGAGGTCGGCGTTGAGGTCGATCGCCGCCGGTGCCGCCGCTTGCCGCGCCATGATGATCCCCGTCCCCCCGAGTCCGCCGCGCATCGCCCGCCGATGCCCATGGCACGATCATGGCAGTTCCCGCGGCCGCGCGGCCCCCGTTGTCCACAGCCCCCCGTCCACCCCGTACGCATCCGTGCCGTTTCGTGTGTTGTCGGTGGCAGCGCCTAGTGTTGGGGGGTGACCACGACCGTCCCGCACCTTCCGCCGCAGCAGTCGCGGCAGCAGCCGCAGCCGCTGCCGGGTGCGCCGCGCCCCGCGCCGGGCCCGGCGGCCGACGAGGGGCTGGCCCGCCGGCTGCGCGCGCTGGCCTGCACCGCGCCGCTGCACGACCTCGACACCCGCAAGGCGAACCTCGCCGGGGCGTACTCGGTCTACGCGATGGCCGAAGTGGCGCTGGCCGCGATCGACCTGGTCACCCTCAACATGGACTTCGACACCGGCGCGGACCACGACCAGATAGTGGCCAGGCTGCTGCCCCGCGTCGCCGCGCAGGCCCCCGACCGCGCCCAGGCCGAACACGAGCGGGTCGCCCGCTGGGTGCTGGAGAACCTGATCAACGTCGGCAGCGCCGACCGCGGCTTCCGCGCCGTCTACGGCACGTTCGGCGCCGACGGCGCCTACGTCCGCCGGGACTACGACTTCAAGCTGATCGAGGAGGTCGCCGGCCCCGGCGGCACCGTCTACTTGCGCGCCACCGACGAGGCGGTCAACGTCCTGGTCGGCGCCCTGGACACCGACGTCACCAGCGCCCAGATCGCTGCCGAGGTCAAGTTGGAGGTGCTGATCAGCCGCGGCCGCCTCGCCGATGCCCAACTCGCCGCCGAGCAGGCCCGCTACCGCACGGTGCAGTATGCCGAGACCCTGCGCCGCACCCTGGAGGCCACCCGGCGCAACGTCCGCGCGGTCGACTGGCTGCGCCAGGTGCCCGACATGATCGCCGAGGCGCTGGACCACGTCGCCGACCGCTACCGGCACGAGAACGCGATCCTCACCAACATCCGCAAGGCGCGCGACGAGGCGGAGGAGCCCGAGCACAAGCGGCGCGCCGCCGAGCTGGTGGACATCGTCAAGGACTGCATCCGCCGCCACACCCAGCTCCAGTCCCGGCTGCTGGAGGCCGGGCCGCTCTTCCGCGCCGAGCAGGACCGGCAGGCGTTCGCCGCGCCGCCCGCCCGCGCCGGACTCGACCTGTACGGGCAGCTCGTCGCGCCGCTGCTGCCGCTGCCGGTCGAGCAGGCCTCCCGCGTCACCGACGCGTTCTTCGCCCGCGGCACCGGTCTGCGCACCCCCGGCGCCGTCCGCGTCACCGACCTGGTCGACCTGCTGCTCACCCCGCCGGCCGAACGCGACCACCTGGGCGCGGAGATGCCCGAACCGGACCTCGTGGCCACCCCCGACGACTCCCGGTTCAGCGACGAGCAGCTGGAGTCCGCGCTCGCCCTGCTCGACCTGCCGCCCGACGCGCCGCGCCGGCTGTCCGGCCTGCTCGCCGAGGCCCGCCGCCAGGACCCCGACCTGCCCTACCTCGTGGCGCTGCTGGCCATCCACGCCGCCTCGCCGCCGGTCGGCACCGCCCACCGCCAGGGCGAACCCCGGCTGCTGTTCGCGGTGGACGACGGCACTGTGCTCGACGACCCCGAGTTCGGCGGCGCCGACCTCGTCCTGGGCACCGCGCTGCTGACGGGAGGCGCCGAGCATGACGGATGACGACCCCATGTACCCGGCCGCCCCCCGGCCGCCGGCAGTCCCCACCGACCCCCGGCAGCGCAACAGTCCCCGGCAGCAGAAGGAACGCACGACGTGAGCACCGATCGGCAGGACGACCCGCGGGAGTCGGGCGAGGCGGCCGGGCCGTCCCCGATCGTGCCCGCCGACGTCGCGGACGCCGCCCGCCTGGTCGGGTTCGGCCTGCAACCCAAACTGGTCCCGGCCCGCGACACCGAGTACGCGGAACTGGTCCGCCGGCACCGCGACGACCCGGCGTTCGCCCGGATCGCCGACGCCGTGGCGGCCGGGCTCGGCCTGATCGTCCTGGAGGTCTCGCCGCGGGCCGGCATGGCGGTCGCCGCGGCCGAGGACTCGGTCTTCGCGGTCCGGATGGGCGACTACGCCCGCCGCGCCGCCTCCGACTCCGGCGACCGCTTCCTGCACGGCCTGGCCCACCTCGCCGCGGCAGCGCTCGCCTTCCCCCGTCCCGAGGACCTCGCCGACGACGGGTACATCGGCCGGATCACCGTGCACGGCGTGGACGCCTTCGTCCGGCAGGCGTGCCGCCGGCTGGAGGAGCGCGCCGACGAGAGCGGGGAGAACACCGACCCGGCCAGCGACGCCCCCGGCCTGGAGGCGGCCTGGCGCGTCTACACCCGGCGCAGCGCCACCGGCGCCACCAAGGACGCCCGGCGGCTGGCGAGTTCCACCACCGGCATCATCGGCAAGGCCGTCGCCTTCCTCGTCGACTCCGGCTTCCTCCAGCGCACGGGCGACGAGTCCGGCGGCACCTACCGCACCACCGCCCGCTACCAGCTCCAGGTGCGCGACATGGCGGGCAGCGCCGCGATGGCCGAGCTCCTCGAACTCGGCGTCGTACCGGTCGGCGACGGCACCGCCAGCCTCGTACCCGCCGCCGACGGGGAGGCAGCGGACCTCGCCGCCGACGCGGGGCTGCCCTTCCACGCCGGCACCTGACCACCGGCGCTGACCCCGACCCGCCCCCGGCACCCGACGACCTGCGCCCGTCCCCGTACCCAGCACCTCAGGCGCCCCCGACCACCCCGACCCCTCCCGATCACCCCGACCCCTCCCGACAACGAAAGCCCCCCGCATGTACGAGCTCTCCCGGCTGCGTCTCTACTCGATCGGGCCGGCCGGCGCGCGCTACGCCGACACCGTCCTCGACCTGCGCGGCGTCGGCGAGCCCGTGCCCCAACCCGCGCCCGCCCAGGGGGACTTCTTCGCCGACGAGCCGACCGGGCCGCCGCGCCGCCCCGCCCCGGCCGGTGTGCTCTTCCTGGAGAACGGCGGCGGCAAGTCGGTGCTGCTCAAGCTGATCTTCTCGGTGATGCTCCCCGGCCACCGCAACACCCTGGGCGGGGCCAGCTCCGGCGTGCTGCGCAAGTTTCTGCTCGCCGAGGACTGCGGCCATGTCGCCCTGGAGTGGCAGCACACCCTCACCGGCGAACTGGTCGTGGTCGGCAAGGTCAGCGAGTGGCGCGGCCGCCAGGTCTCCTCCGACCCGCGCAAGTTCGCCGAAGCCTGGTACTCCTTCCGCCCCGGCCCCGGCCTCAGCCTGGACTCCCTGCCGGTCGCCGAGGCCACCGCGGTCCGGCCCCCGGTCGAGGGCGCGTCCGGCGCGCGCGGCCGCCGCCGCACCATGAAGGGCTTCCGCGACGCGCTGACCGAGGCGGGCAAGGCATACCCGCACCTGGAGGTCGTCTGGGAGGAGATCCACGACCGCTGGAACGAACACCTCGGCGACCTCGGCCTGGACCCCGAACTCTTCCGCTACCAGCGGGAGATGAACGCCGACGAGGGCGAGGCCGCGGGCCTGTTCGCGGTCAAGAAGGACTCCGACTTCACCGACCTGCTGCTGCGCGCGGTCACCGACACCCGCGACACCGACGGCCTCGCCGACCTCGTGCACGGCTTCGCCGGAAAGCTCGGCCGCCGCGCGGAACTCACCGCCGAGCGCGACTTCACCGCCGGTTCGCTCGACCTGTTGGACCGGATCGTCGAGGCCGCCGCCGTACGCGACCAGGCCCGCGGCGTACACGCCCAGTCCGAGCGCCGCACCCGGGTGCTGACCCGGCGGCTGTCCGCCCGCGCTCGGCAGGAACGCGCCCGCGCCGCCGACCTCGCCCAGGACATGGCCGACGCCGCCCACACCGTCACCGACACCGAGCAGGCCAGGGCCGGCAGCGCCCGCATCGCCGCCGAACTCGCCTACCGGCACGCCTCGCTGGCGCTGGCCGGCGCCGAGAAGGGCGCCGCGGCGCTGCGCCGCGAGCTGACCGACGCCCGCACGCTGCACTCCGCGTGGCAGACCGCCGAGACGGTGCTGCGGCACCGCGCCGCCGGCGACCGGCTGGCCCGCGTCACCGAGGCGATCCGCGCCGCCGAACGCGACGCGGCGCCCGCCCTCGCCGCCCGGACCCAGGCCGCCGCCGAGCTGGTGCGGGCGCTCCAGGGCGCCGCCGTACGGGCCGAGCGGCAGGCCGACGACGAGGAGGAGCGTTCCGCCACGCTCCAGACCCTCGCCGAGGGCGCCCACCGCGACGCGACCGCCGCCGCCACCGAGGCGCAGCGCGCCCGCAGCGAGAGCGGGCACCTCGGGCAGCGGCTCGCCGAGGTCGAGCAGGAGACCGCCGAGGCGGTCCGCGCCGGGTGGCTCGACGACACCGCGCCCGACGCGGACCCGGCCCGTGCCGCGCTCGCCGCCGCCGACGCCGAGCGCACCGCGGAGACCCTGGCCAAGGCCGCCGCGGACACCGCGACCGCGGCGAGCGCCCGCGCCCGCGAGGCCGCCGCCGCCGAGGCCCGCGCCGAACTCGCCGCGGCCCGCGCCACGGACGCGCTCACCGCCGCCGCCACCGCGCAGCGCGCGGCGCTCGACGCGACCGCGCCGCTGACCACGGACGCGCGGGCGCTGGCGCTGCTCGGCCTGGGCGAGCACGCCGCCGCCGAACCGGCCGACGGCCCCGTCCCCCCGGCCGGCAGCCCCGTCCCCCCGGCCGCGGTCGGCAGCCCCGTACGCCCCGAAGGGCCGCTGAGCGCCGAGGAGCTGGACCGCTTCGCCGAGCCGCTGCGCGAGCTGGTCGAGGACGCGGTGGCCACCGCCGAACGGCAGATGTTCGAGCTGCGCACCGCCGCCGCCGACGACGCCCGCATCCTGGGCGCACTCGGTGACGGCGGACTGCTGCCGCCCGGCCCGGACGTCCTGGCCACCGTGGAGTTCCTGGGCGAGCACGGCGTGCCCGCGCTGCCCGGCTGGCGCTACCTCGCCCAGGCCGTCCCGCCCGCCGACCACGCCGCCGTGATGGCCGCGCGCCCGGAGCTGGTCGACGGGGTCGTGGTGACCGACCCGGACTCCTACGCCCGGGCCCGGGAGGCGCTGGCCCAGGCCGCGCTGCTGCCCCGCTCCACGGTCGCCGTCGGCACCGCGGCCGCCCTGCTCGCCCCGCCGCCCGCCGCCGACCACGCCCCCGACGTGTTCCTGGTGCCGCCGAACCCGGCGATGCACGACGAGATGGCCGCCGACGGCGAACGCCGGGAACTGCGCGCCCGGGCCGCCGCCCGGCAGGAGGAGATCCGCACCCTCGCCGCCCGGCTGGCGCACGACCGGGGCCTGGCCGCGCGCCTGGCGTCCTGGCGCGCGTCCTGCCCGCCCGGGCGCCTGGCGGAACTCGCCGCCGAGGTCGCCGCCGCCCAGGACACCGCCGAGGCCGCCCGCGCCGAGCTGGCCGCTGCCCGCGAGGAGCGCGCCGAGGCCGACGCGGCCGCCGCCGAGGCGGGCGCCGACCACGACGCGCGCCGCGCGGCCGCCGAGCAGGCCCGCCGCCGCGCGGACCAGCTCGCCGGGCTCGCCCACCGGCTGCGCGAGCGCGCCAACTGGCAGCGCCGCGCCCGCGAACTGGCCGCCGACGCGGCCGAGGCGGAGGCCCGCGCGGAGACCTGCCTGGACCGGGCGCGCGCCGCCGACGAGGACCGCCGGGCCGCCCAGCGCGCCTCCGACGACGCCCGCCGCACCGCGCGGGTGCTGCGCGCCGAGCGCGCGGAGATCGCCGGCGCCCCCGAGGACACCCCCGAGCCCGACCCGGACACGCCGTCCACCGTGTCGCTGCCCGCGCTGCGCGAGGCGTACCGGGCGGCCTCGCAGGTCTACGAGCAGGTCGGCGTCGGCGCGGACCTGCGCGCCGAACAGGCCCGGGCAGAGAGCACCGAGAACGCCGCGCTCGCCGAACTCGAACGCCTCAGCAACAAGGTCCGCAGCCGCGCCGCCCAGCTCCTCGAAGGACCCGACGGCGCCGACGGCCCCTCCCGGCAGGCCGCGGCCGGCCGCGCCGAACAGCTCGTACAGACCCTGGAGTCACGCCAGTCCGCGGCCAGCGAGCAACTCGGCCGGCTGCGTGCCGACGCCGAACGCCTCGCCCCCGCCGACGGCGACGCCCACGCGGAACTGCCCGACGCGCTCACCCCGCGCGACGCCGACCACGCCCAGCAGCTGCTGCGCGCCGCCAACGCCGAACTCGCCACCCACCAGGAGGAACTGGAGCAGGCCAGGGCCGCACACGCCGACATCGTCCGCGCCCACCGCGCCGCCGAGGACGCCGCGAGCGGCTTCGACGAGACCGCCGCCCTGCTGCGCGACCTGCTGCGCGACGGCCCCCACGCGGCGGCCGAGGAGGAGGAACCCGAGCCCTACCCCGGCAGCCTCGCCGAGGCACGGCAGGCCGCGGCCGAGGCCCGCCGCGGGCTGCGCGGCTGCGCCGCCGACCTGTCCGCCGCCGACACCCAGCTGCGCGACGCCTGCGATGTGCTGGTCCGGCACGCCAACGCGGTCCGCTACGAGCAGGTGCGCACCCCGGCCCGCCAGCAGATCCGGGAACTGCCCGCCTCCTCACTGCCCGAGCACGCCGCCGCCTGGGCCGCCGCCTTCGCGCCCCGGCTGCGGGTGCTGACCGACGAGCTGGGCCAGTTGGAGCGCAACCGGGACAGCATCGTGGACCGGCTGCGCGGCCTGGTCGAGTCCTCCCTCGCCACGCTCCGCTCCGCGCAGCGGCTCTCCCGGCTGCCGGAAGGCCTCGGCGAGTGGTCCGGGCAGGAGTTCCTGCGCATCCGCTTCGACGACCCCGACCACGCCCTGCTCACCGACCGGCTCGGCGAGGTCATCGACGAGGCCACCCGCGCCGCCGTCCGCAAGAACTCCGACCTGCGGCGCGACGGCATGACCCTGCTGCTGCGCGCCGTCGCCGCCGCACTCGAACCGCGCGGGGTCGCCGTGGAGATCCTCAAGCCCGACGCGGTGCTGCGCGCCGAGCGGGTGCCGGTCGGGCAGATGGGCGACGTGTTCTCCGGCGGGCAACTGCTCACCGCCGCCATCGCGCTGTACTGCACCATGGCCGCGCTGCGCAGCAACGACCGCGGCCGCGACCGCCAGCGGCACGCCGGCACTCTCTTCCTGGACAACCCCATCGGCCGCGCCAACGCCACCTACCTGCTGGAGCTCCAGCGCGCGGTCGCCGACGCGCTCGGCGTGCAACTGCTCTACACCACCGGCCTGTTCGACACGACCGCGCTCGCCGAGTTCCCGCTCGTGGTGCGGCTGCGCAACGACGCGGACCTGCGGGCGGGACTGAAGTACATCAGCGTGGAGGAGCACCTGCGGCCCGGCCTGCCGGTGCCCGACCCGCGCGGCGAGCAGGTGCACGGCGAGATCACCGCAACCCGGATGTTCCGCCGCCCCGTGGAGGCGTGAGCGAAGCGCCCCGGCCCGGCCCGCGGCTGCTCAGACCCCGCCCGGCAGCGGGCCGCCGGGTATGTGCCGCCGATGGCCGGGGCCGCGGCGGGCGGCGGCCCGCGCCGCACGGCGGGCACGGCGGCGCTCCCGCCGCAGGCCGCGCGCCGCGCTGCTCGGGCTGGACACCACTCCGTTGCGCTGGTTCCACACCTGGCGGGTGACCCACACGTCGAGCACCGCCCAGCTCGCCACGACACTGGTCAGCACCGTGGCCAGCGTCACCGGCGCGCTCAGCCAGGAGTCGCCGGCGGCCAGCAGCACACTGGCCAGCGCCTCGGTGAGCGCGACCGCACTGATCAGCACCGCCCGCACCGCGGCCGCCCGCACCGGATCGGGCATCCGCCGCGCGCCCACGGGCTGTTCCTCCCACATCGACCGGTGTTCGAACTCCATAGAAGGTGCTTGCCCCGAAACGTCCGTACGCATTCCGCCCGATCCATCACTCGAAAAGGTGGCACTTTCCAGCCAGACCCGGGTGACCCTCCGGACTCACTTTCGAGTTGCCAGTGGTGCAGTAGTAGGCTCACGCCGTTTGCACGCCACAGACCGATCCCCGTTCCGGGGTGAGACGTTGGGGAGGCCATGCGCTTTCGCGGTACGACGATCCGCCGGAAGATCGTGGCGCTGCTGCTGATCCCGCTGGTGTCCCTCACCGCCATCTGGGTCTTTGCGGCGACGATCACCAGCCGCGCGGTGTTCGGACGGCCTGATCCCCAGCGAATAGCGAACAAGGTGCTCTATCCGCTCCAGAACGCGCTGGGCAGCCTCCAGCAGGAGCGGAAGGCGGCACTGCTGTACATCGCCAACACCCGGGACTCGCAGGCGCGGACCGCCTTCGAGAAGCAGGGCCAGGTGACGGATTCGGCCATTGCCGAGATGCGCACCGACATCTCCGGCAGCGGTGTGACCAAGGACATCAACTCCCAGGCCCGCGCCCACCTCGACGCGTTCTTCTCCGGCATCGACGGCCTGACCGGACTGCGCCAGCGGGTGGACAACCAGCACATCTCCCGCGAGGACACCTACGCCGGCTACAACACCTTCGAAGCACCGGCGTTCGCGTTCTGCGACAGCCTCTACCTGATCGACAACACGAACATCGAGCCGCAGCGCACCGCCGGTATCGGCGTCATCAGGGCCGAGGAGCAGATCTCCCGCGAGGACGCCCTGATGGGCGCCGCGATCAGCACCGGCCACATGAGCCGCGACGAGCTGACCGCGTTCACCTCCGCCGTCGCCGTGGAACGCGGCTACTACGACGACAACGTACCGGTCCTGGCGAAGGCGGACCGCGCCCGGTTCGAGGCGTTCTGGCAGAGCACCGCGGGAAAGCAACTGCGCGCCGCGCAGGACGCGGTGTCGGCCGCCACCCCGACCGACGCGCCGATCGTCGCCGCGCACCAGTCCTGGCCGACGGTCGCCGGTACCGCCATCACCGACGTCAACAAGCTCGATGAGCAGGTCGTCGTCGACTTCACCGACAGCGCGGCCCCGGTGCCCACCACCCTCGTCGTGGAAGCCTCGCTGGCCGGCGGGCTCGGCCTGATCGCGGTGGTCGCCTCGCTGATCGTGTCCGTACGGATCGGCCGCGGCCTGATCCGCGACCTGACCGGGCTGCGCCGCGAGGCGCAGGAGCTGTCCGGCACCCGGCTGCCGCGCGTCATGCGCCGCCTCGCCTCCGGCGAGCAGGTCGACATCGAGACCGAGGTGCCGCGGCTGGAGTACTCCGACGACGAGATCGGCCAGGTCGGCCGCGCGCTCAACGTCCTCCAGCGGGCCGCGGTCGAGGCGGCCGTACGCCAGGCCGACCTGCGCAAGGGCGTCTCCGACGTGTTCGTCAACCTCGCCCGGCGCAGCCAGGTGCTGCTGCACCGCCAGCTCACCCTGCTCGACGCGATGGAGCGCCGCACCGAGCAACCCGAGGAACTCGCCGACCTGTTCCGGCTGGACCACATGACCACCCGTATGCGGCGGCACGCCGAGGGCCTGGTCATCCTCTCCGGCGCGTCCCCCTCCCGGCAGTGGCGCAACCCGGTGCAGCTGATGGACGTGGTGCGCGCCGCCGTCGCCGAGGTCGAGGACTACGAGCGGATCGAGGTGCGCCGGCTGCCGCGGCTGGCCGTGGCCGGGGCCGCCGTAGCCGACCTCACCCACCTGCTCGCCGAACTCATCGAGAACGCCGCGGTGTTCTCGCCCCCGCACACCCAGGTCCGGCTGCACGGCGAGCCGGTGGCCAACGGCTTCGTCATCGAGATCGACGACCGCGGCCTGGGCCTGACCCCGGACGCGCTGCTCGAGGCGAACCTGCGGCTGGCCGAGACCCCGGAGTTCGAGCTGTCCGACACCGACCGGCTCGGCCTGTTCGTGGTCAGCCGGCTCGCCCAGCGGCACAGCGTCCGCGTCTCGCTGCGCCAGTCCCCGTACGGCGGCACCACCGCGGTGGTGCTGGTGCCCTCGGCGCTGCTCACCGAGACCGGCGACGCCGACACCGGTGCGACCCGGCTGGACGCCGCCGCCGACGAGATGGCGGGCGCGGGCGCGGAGCAGCCGTACCCCGGCGACACCGAGCACACCTTCCGGCAGTGGGGGATGGACGGCGCGGGCGGCGAGCCGCACAAGGAGCACGCCGTCCACGCCGAGGAACCGCCCGCGCCGCGCCCGGCCGCCGAGCCCGCCGGCCAGACGCCGTTCGGCCTGCCGCGCCGCCGCAAGCGCACCGCGCCGGTGCTGGTCACCGACCACGGCCGCGCGGTCGGCGACCCGCAGCAGCCTGCCCGCGACACGCCCGAACCGCCCGCCGACCAGGGCGGGCACGACCGGGGCGGGCCCGACCAGGTCGAGAACACCCAGTGGCCCTGGGGCACGGGGGCACCGGCCCCGCGCGACCCGGGGCCGCCGGTGCAGGCCGTCCCGCACGACGGCGACGGCGCAGGGCCGCTGCCGACCCGCCGCGGCGGCGCCCGTCACCCCGGCCCGGCGCCGTCCCCGCAGAGCCCCGAACCGGCGGCACCGGCGGCACCCACCGCACCCGCGGCACCCGGCGCCGTACCCGGTGTCCCCTCCGGCAGCACCGTTCTCCCGCGCCGGGTCCGCCAGGCGAACCTGGCCCCGCAACTGCGGGCCGACACCACGCAGTCCGTCCGCCGGGCCGAGGAGGGCGCCGCCCGTGAGCGGACCGCCGAGGAGGTGCGCGACCGGATGGCGTCGCTCCAGCGCGGCTGGCAGCGCGGCCGTTCGGTCGACGCCGACCCCGAGCCGACGCCCCCGGCCGGCGACGACGACCCATCGACATCCGCGACACGAACCACACGAACGACACCTGAGGAGTACGGCCGATGACGGCACCATCCAGCGCGACACGCGAGCTGAGCTGGCTCCTTGACGATCTGGTCGCCCGTGTGGCCAGCATCCGCAAGGCGCTGGTGCTCTCCGGGGACGGTCTGTCCATCGGCGCGTCCGACGGGCTGACCCGCGAGGACTCCGAGCATCTGGCCGCCGTCGCCTCCGGTTTCCACAGCCTGGCCAAGGGCGTCGGGCGGCACTTCGACGCCGGCCGGGTCCGGCAGACCATCGTGGAACTCGACGACGCGTTCCTCTTCGTCACCGCGGCCGGCGACGGCAGTTGCCTCGCGGTCCTCAGCGACGCGGAGTCCGATGTCGGGCAGGTCGCCTACGAGATGGCCCTGCTGGTCAAGCGGGTCGGGGTCCATCTGGGCAGCGCGCCGCGGCACGGCGGCGGCGCGGCGCTCAGCGGCTGACCGCGATGTGTTGAATCTACGGGGGTGGACAGGTCATGACTTCTGAGCCCGGGACTTCTGACGCGTCGGCGGAGCGGTGGTTCGACGCCGCCGCCGGACCGGTGGTGCGGCCCTACGCGATGACGCGGGGCCGTACCAGCCATACCGCGAAGGCCAGGATCGACCTGATCGCCCTGGTGATCACCGGACAGGCGCCGGAGGACGGCCTCACCGCGTTCGACGACCACACCCTGTCGCCCGAACACCTCGACATCATCGAGCGCTGCCAGTACCAGGCCATCTCGGTGGCCGAACTGGCGGCAGACCTGGACCTGCCGGTCGGCGTGGTCCGGGTGCTCGTCGGTGACCTGGTGGAAGCCTCGCATGTGCACCTCCACCAGCCGGTGCCGCCGGCCGAGTTGCCCGACGTGAGCATCCTGCGGGACGTGATCGACGGCCTGCGCGCGTTGTAGGGGCGGGCCGGGCCCGCGCCCCTGCTTGAATCCTGAGTTCTGAGTTCCGAGTTGTGAGTACGCCAGCCGCGGGCACCGCCGCCCGCCCCGGTAGGGAGTAGAGAAGACACCATGGCCCTGCGCACCGAACGCCGTCCCGAGCAGCCGGCCAAAGAGCCGGTGGCGCTCAAGCTGCTGGTGGCCGGCGGCTTCGGCGCGGGCAAGACCACGCTGGTCGGCGCGGTCAGCGAGATCCGCCCGCTGCGCACCGAGGAGTCGCTGAGCGAGGCCGGCCGCCCGGTCGACGACACCGCCGGCGTCGAGGGCAAGCACACCACCACGGTCGCCATGGACTTCGGCCGGATCACGCTGCGCGAGAACCTGGTGCTGTACCTGTTCGGCACGCCCGGGCAGGACCGTTTCTGGTTCCTGTGGGACGAGTTGGCGCAGGGCGCGCTCGGTGCGGTGGTGCTCGCCGACACCCGCCGCCTCGCGGACTGCTTCGCCGCGATCGACTACTTCGAGCAGCGCGGCATCCCGTTCGCGGTCGCCGTCAACTGCTTCGACGGCGCCGAACTGCACGAGCCGCAGACCGTCCGCGAGGCGCTCGACATCGACCAGGGCGTGCCGGTGGTGCTGTGCGACGCGCGGGAGCGCGACTCGGCGAAGAAGGTGCTCATCAGTGTGGTGGAGCACGCGGCGAACATGGCGGCGCGCCAGGGCGCGGTGTAGCCGCCGACCGTCAACCCCTCTCCGTACCAGGGCACCTGACAGGCCGTCAGCCGGATTCCGGCTGGCGGCCTGTCACGTGTGCGCGGCGTCTTCCGCCTCGTCGGCCGCACCCGGACGGCCGTTCTCCGCGAGCCACTTCGCCGCGATCTCGCCGAGTTCCGCGTCCCGCCCCGCGAGCATCGTCACGATCATCCGCACGTCGCCGCGCAGCGACCACGCGGGGTGCCCGAACGTCGCCGGGTTGTTCCCCTCGATGAGGAAGTGCGCCGGCCAGGCGGTCCCGTAGCCGATGGCCGGCAGCGCCGCGGCGTACCGCAGCCGCCCGCGGGCCAGGCCGTATCCGGTGACGGCCAGCCCGGTGAGGCTGCCCGCGAGGTGCACCCAGCGGGTCGCCGCCTTGGAGTGCATCGCCACGTAGTAGGGCCAGAACTCCTCGAAGGAGCCGTAGGTCTGCTTCGTCATCACCGCACCGTAGCGCCGGGCCTGGACCGTGTCAGGAGGTCGTGCTATGTTCTTCTCATATCGAGAAACACTCATAGTGAGAACAACTCGGAGCGGGTCCGGCCGCCATGGCGCGCCCGGCGAGCGGAGGAGGGGCCGGCGTGGACGCGGCACAGTACGGGCACGGCGGCGAACGGGAGCGCCGTGAGCGGGACTTCCTCGCCGGGTACGACCCGCGCGCGTTCGACCCGATCGCGGTGACCGTCGACGTGGTCGTGCTGACCCTGCGCGAGGGGCGGTTGCACGTCCTCGCGATCGAGCGGGGCGGCCCGCCGTTCGCCGGGGCCTGGGCGCTGCCCGGCGGCTTCGTCCGGGCCGGCAAGGAGTCTCTCGACGCCGCGGCCGCGCGCGAACTCGCCGAGGAGACCGGGCTGGACGCCTTCACCCTCGGCCGGGTCCACCTCGAACAGCTCGGGTCGTACGGCCACCCGGACCGCGACCCGCGCATGCACGTCGTGTCGATCGCCTACCTCGCCTTCGCGCCCGGGCTGCCCGACGCGCGGGCCGGCGGCGACGCGGCGGGCGCCGCCTGGCTGCCGGTGGCGGCGGTCGGCGCGGCCGGTGCGGTCGCTGCGGCCGGGCAACCGGAGGCGCCGGCCCGGCGTCCCCACGAGCAGGGCCGGCCGGCCGGAACCCACGGGGGTGGTACCGGCCGCCGGCCCCCGCCCACCGCACCCGGTGAGGCGGTCCTCGCCTTCGACCACGCCGACATCCTCGCCGACGCCCTCGAAC
Organism: Streptomyces sp. CA2R106; assembly: GCF_037034245.1. Lineage (NCBI taxonomy): Bacteria > Bacillati > Actinomycetota > Actinomycetes > Kitasatosporales > Streptomycetaceae > Streptomyces > Streptomyces sp. CA2R106. The sequence continues at coordinate 12,677 of NZ_JBAGKC010000016.1, read as the reverse complement.
GGGCCCGCGGCAAGATCGAGTACACCCCCCTGGCGACCGCGTTCCTCGCCGAGACCTTCACCATCAGCGAACTGCGCGCGGTCTACGAGACGGTGTGGGGCGCGCCGCTGCACGCGGGGAACTTCCACCGCAAGGTGCTGTCCGTGCCCGGGTTCGTGGAGTCCACCGGGCAGACCGACACCCGCCCCGGCAGCCGCGGCGGCCCCCGGGCGCGCCTCTACCGGGCCGGCGACGCCAAGCTGCTCCACCCGGCGCTGCTGCGCCCGGACCGCGAGGCGGGCATACGGTGAGCGCCGCCGACGCCCGCCCGGCCCGAAGCGGCCCCGGCCCCGGCCCCGGCCCCGTACACGACGCCGGCGCCTCGTACGGCGCCGAGTCCGCATACGGCGCCGCCCCCGCCCCCTCGTACGGTTCTGGCGGTCGCCCGGAACCCCGCACCTTCGACGAGGCCCTGGCCGTACTCGACGGCGCCGGCCCCGCCTTCCCCGCCGACCCCGCCCGCGCCGCGGCCCACTACCGCCGGCTGGCCCGCCTGCTGCACCCGGACACCGCCCCGCCCGGCCGCACCGCGCGGGCCACCGCCGCCTTCGCCCGGCTCACCGCGGCCTGGCACCACCACGACCGGCCGGTCCTCACCGGCGCCCGCCACCGCTACCTCCTCGGCCCGCACCTGGCCGCCGGCGACCTGTGCGACCTGCGCACCGCGCGCTACGACCACGACGGGCGCCGCGGCAGCGCCGTCCTGAAGATCCCGCGGAAACCGCGCGACAACGACCTCACCGAACACGAGGCCGACGTCCTGACCCGCCTGGACACCGTTGCCGAACCCCGGCACCGCGCCTACGCGCCCACCCTCCTGGAGAGCTTCCGGCACCGCGCCGACGACGGCACCGAACTCAGGGTCAACGCCCTCGCGCCACTCGTCGGCTTCCACAGCCTCGCCGCCGTCGCCGCCGCCCACCCCGGCGGGCTCGACCCCCTCGACGCCGCCTGGATGTGGCGCCGCCTGCTCACCGCCCTGGGCTGGGCGCACCGGGCCGGGCTGGTGCACGGCGCGGTCTTCCCCGAACACGTCCTCATCCACCCCGAGTTGCACGGCCTGGTGCTCGTCGACTGGTGCTACGCCACCGCCGTCGGCACCGACGTGCCGGTCCTCATCCACCGCCACGCCGCCGCCTACCCGCCCGAGGCGAGGCAGCACGAACCCGCCTCGGCGGCCACCGACATCCACCTCGCCTCGCTCTGCGTCCGCGACCTGATCGGCCCGCGCGCCCCCGGCCCGATGCGCGCCTTCCTGCGCGGCTGCACCCTGCCGGGGCCGAGCGCCCGCCCGCAGGACGCCTGGCGCCTGCTCGCCGAACTCGACGACCTCCTCGACCGGCTCTACGGACCGCGCACCTTCCGCCCGTTCACGATGCCGGCCGCCCGAACCGCCTGAACCGAACGCGCCCGGCCCCGAAGCCGCCCGAGCCGCCCGGCCGTTCACCACCAACGCCCTTACCTGACGCCTCGTCACCTTCACACCACCAGGGGGAACACCATGGGTAGCGGAAGCTGGTCCACCAACGTCTACGACGCCGCCGAGCGCTACCGTTCGGCCTCCGGCGCGAGCGCCTTCGCCTACAGCGACCGCGTCAAGCACAGCTCCCCGCGGTCGAGTTGGACCGCGCACCCCTCGCTCGACCCGCACGGCCTCACCACCCGCGAGAGCCGCGACTCCGCCGAGCACCCCACCTCGCTCGCCATCTCCGTCCTCTTCGACGTCACCGGCTCCATGGGCGCGGTCCCGCGGGTCCTCCAGACCAAGCTCCCCGAACTCTTCGGGCTGCTGCTGCGCAAGGGCTACACCGAGCACCCGCAGATCCTCTTCGGCGGCGTCGGCGACGCCACCTGCGACCAGGTCCCGCTCCAGCTCGGCCAGTTCGAGTCCGACAACCGCATGGACGAGCAGCTCGGCAACATCCTCCTCGAAGGCGGGGGCGGCGGCCAGATGACCGAGTCCTACGAACTCGCCCTGTACGCCATGGCCCGGCACACCTCGCTGGACTGCCACGAGAAGCGGGGCCGCCGCGGCTACCTCTTCCTCATCGGCGACGAGATGCTTTACGGCAAGGTGAAGGCCCGCGAGATCCGCGCGGTGCTCGGCGACCGCGTCCAGCGGGACATCCCGCTGCCGGAGATCCTCGCCGAACTGCGCCGCAAGTTCCACGTGTTCTACATCCTGCCGACCGGCGCCGCCCACGCGGGCAACACCGAGGTCCTCACCCTCTGGCGCCGCCTGCTGGGCCAGAACGTGATCGAGCTGGACGACCTCGACGCCGTCTGCGAGACCATCGCGCTGACCGTCGGCCTCGGCGAGGAGGCCATCGACCTCGCCGAGGGCCTGGCGGACCTCGCCGACGTCGGCTCCGCCGCCGGCCCGTCGGTGGCGCGGGCCCTGGGCAGCCTGAGCAGTCCGGGCCGCTGAGCCCGCCGGGGCCCGGCTGGAATCCCCACACACGGATGAGGAGCCCGAAGTGCACACCACCGTCGTCGACCTCGGCTACGGAGACGCCGGCAAGGGCGCGGTGGTCGCGCGCCTGTGCCAGGACCGGGCCGTCACCGCCGTCGTCCGGTTCAACGGCGGCCCGCAGGCCGCCCACAACGTGGTGACCGCCGACGGCCGCCACCACACCTTCGCCCAGTTCGGCGCCGGCACCTTCCACGGCACCCCGACCCACCTGTCCCGCTTCATGTTCGTCGACCCGCTCGCCCTGGCCGCGGAGGCCGACCACCTCCGCGCGCTGGGCGTGCCGGCGCCGTACGGCCTGCTCACCGTCGACCGCGACGCGCGGCTGGTCACGCCGTACCACGCGGCCGCCAACCGGCTGCGCGAGCAGGCCCGCGGCGCGGACCGGCACGGCTCGTGCGGCATGGGCGTGGGGGAGACCGCCGCCTACGCCCTGGCCCACCCGGCCGACGCGCCCACCGCGGGCGACTGCGCCGCGCGGCCACGGCTGCTGCGCAAACTGCGGCTGCTGCGCGACCGCCTCAGCGACGAACTCGGGCCGCTGGCCGCGCCGCCGGTCGAGGACTGCGCGGCCGCGTTCGGCGCGTTCGCCGGCGCCGTCGCCCTCACCGACCACGCGCACCTCGCCGCCCTGGCCCGCGGCGGCCCCCTGGTCCTCGAGGGCGCCCAGGGCGTGCTGCTCGACGAGTGGCACGGCTTCCACCCGTACACCACCTGGTCGACCACCACCTTCGCCAACGCCGACACGCTGCTCGCCGAGGCCGGCGCGCCCGAACCGGCCCGCCGGCTGGGCGTGGTGCGCACCTACACCGTCCGGCACGGGCCCGGCCCGCACGTCACCGAGGAGCCGGAGCTGGCCGCGGCGCTGCCCGAACCGCACAACGGGCACGGCCGCTGGCAAGGCGCCTTCCGCGTCGGGCACTTCGACGCGGTCGCGCACGCGTACGCCGTCGAGGTGTGCGGGGGAGTGGACGCGCTGGCCCTCACCCACCTCGACGCGCCCCCGCGCTGCCCCTCGCTGCGGATCTGCCACGGCTACGCGATCGAGGGGCAGTTGGTCGAACGCCTCCCCGTCGGGGCGCCCGGCGACCTCGACCGGCAGGCCGCCCTCACCCGCCTCCTGCTGGGCGCGCACCCCGCGGTGTGGTCCACTCCGGAGCACTGGCCGACGGCGGTGGGCGCGCTGCTGGGCGCCCCGGTGGTCCTCGAGTCCCACGGCCCGGCCCGGCAGGTGCTGACCGAGGCCACGGTCGGATAGGGTCCGCGCGTGCCTTCCGACCCAGCAGCCCGCGAAGTCCCCGAAGTCCCCGAAGCCCGCGGTGCCGCCGAAGCCGCCGACGTCCCCGCAGAGCCCGCCGCGGCGGCCGCGTCCGCGGGGGCCGGCACCCCGCGCCGCCGCGACGCGCACTGCTCCACCTGCGGCGCCCCCTACCCCGCCACCGCCGCCTGGCCGCGCACCTGCACCGCCTGCGGCCACACCGCCTACCGCAATCCGCTGCCCGTCGCGGTCTGCCTCCTGCCGGTCCAGGACGCCGACGGCACCGGCCTCGTCGTCATCCGCCGCACCATCCGGCCCGCGCTCGGCACCCTCGCGCTGCCCGGCGGCTTCGTCGAGGTCGGCGAGACCTGGCAGCAGGCCACCGCACGGGAGTTGGGGGAGGAGACCGGGATCACCGCCCGCGCGGACGACGTGCGGCTCGCCGACGCGCTGACCGACACCGACGGCGGCTACCTGCTGCTGTTCGGCCTGCTGCCGCCCCGCCCGCTCGCCGAACTGCCGCCCTCCGCCCCGACCGACGAGACCGAGGGCTACGAACTGCTGCGCGCACCGGCCGAGTTGGGCTTCCCGCTGCACACCCTCGCCGCCCGCCGCTGGTTCGGCGGCAACTACTGAGGCACCCCGCGCACCCGCACGGCGTAACCGACCTCGCCGCCGCCCTCCCGCTCCACCACGACCCGCTCCTGCGCCCAGCGCGACACGAACCGCTCCCGGCGCGGTGCCGCCCACCCCTCCGGGTCGCCGACAGCCACCTCACCGCCCCCGCCCCGGCCCGGCCGCGGCGCCCACGCCTCCAGCTCCACCGCCCCGCCCTCCCCGGCCACCGGCAGCACCGCACCGGCCCTGGCCAGCACCGGAACCCGGCCCAGCGGCGCCGCCAGCCGCACCGTCGAACGCCCCCGGTACGCCGCCCCCGTGGCCGTGTCGTGCCACAGCCCGCGCGGCAGCCGCACCAGCCGGCTCGTCGCCCCCTCCACCAGCACCGGAGCCACCAGCAGCGCGTCACCCAGCAGGAACGCGTCGTCGCACTCCCGCAGCGCCCGGTCACCCGGCGACTTCCACCACAGCGGCCGCACATACGGCGCGCCCGTACGGTGCGCGACCTGCGCCAGGGTCTCCAGGTACGGCAGCAGCCGCTCCCGCTCCCGCAGCGCCTCCCGCGCGTGCCCCAGCACCTCCGGGCCGAACCGCCACGGCTCCCGCGCCCCCGCTCCGAGCACCGAACGCGTACGGAACAGGGGCAGGTACGCGGCGAGTTGGAACCACCGCAGATACAGCTCCGGCGACGGGGTGCCGTCGAAACCGCCCACGTCGGGCCCCGAGTACGGCACCCCGCACAGCCCCATCCCCAGCACCAGCGCCAGCGACGCCCGCAGCCCCTCCCAGCCCGTCGCCACCTCGCCCGACCAGGTCCCGCCGTACCGCTGCATCCCCGCCCACCCGGACCGCGAGACGAGGAACGGCCGCGCCTCGGGCCGCAGTTCGCGCAGACCTTCGTGACCGGCCCGGGCCATCGCCAGCCCGTAGACGTTGTGCGCCTCGCGGTGGTCGCCGCCCCGGCCCTCCAGCGCGTGCCGGGCCGACAGCGGCAGCGTCCGGTCGCCGAACGCCGTGAAGGACGCCGGCTCGTTCCTGTCGTGCCAGAAACCGGCGAAGCCCTGCGCCAGGCGCTCCGCGTACAGCCCGCCCCACCACGCCCGCGCCGCCGGATCGGTGAAGTCCGGGAAGACCGCCTCACCCGGCCGCACCACCCCCCGCACCTCCTGGCCCCGCGCGTCCCGCACGAACGCCCCCGCCGCCGACCCGCTGTCGTACGCCGCCAACCCCGGCTCCGCCTTCACCGCCGGGTCCACGACCGACACCAGCCGTATCCCCTGCCCGCCCAACTCCTTCGCCAGGCCCGGCAGATCGGGGAAGGGACGCGGATCGGCGGTGCGGACCCGGTGCCCGTCGAAGTGGTCGACGTCCAGGTGCAGCGCCGACAGCGGCAACTCCCGCTCCCGGTAGCCCGCCGCGATCCGCAGCGCCTCCTCCTGGCTGCCGAAACCCCACCGCGCGTGGTGGTGGCCCAGCGCCCAGCGCGGCGGCACCGCGGGCCGCCCGGTCAGCGCCGTCCACCCCGCCAGCACCCGGGCCGGCGTCCCCGCGATCACCCAGTACCGCAGCGGCCCGCCGTCCATCCGCAGCCGGCTGATCCCCTGCTGGTCCGGGCCCGACCCGGCGCCCTCCCGCCCGTCCCACAACGCGACCTCGCCGTCCCAGGTGTTGTCGTGGAACGCCAGATGGCAGCTCGCGTCCGCGACCACCAACTGCACCGGCATCGTCACCGACAGCGGATCGTCCCCCGGCCCGAACACGCCCCTCGGGCCGGTGTTCCACAGCCGGTACCGCCCCGTCCGCAGCACCGGACCCGCCGCCCGCCCGCCCAACCCGAACACCCGCGCGTCGGCCGGCAGCCGCGCCCGCTGCTCCCAGCGCGGCGCGTGGCCCGCCACCGGCCCCGCCGCCGGGTCCTGCCACGACGGCGGCCCCTCCGACCGCAGCAACAACCCGCCCGGCGTACGGAAGTCCACCGCCCCGCGGTCCGAGATCCGCACCGTGATCCGCTCGGACACCACCCGCCACCCCGCGCCGTCCGGCTCCAGCACCGCCCGCGGGTCGGCCGGCGGGCCGTCCCCGGCCAGCGCGTACGACGGCAGCGGCTCCGCACCGTCCCACCCGCAGAACACCGCACCGCCCGCCGCCACCCGCACCCGCAACCACGCCCGCGCGAACCGCACCACCCCGCCACCCGGCTCCGGCACCGCCCCCACCACCAGCCCCGGCGTACGCGTCCGCTCCGGCCCCGGCACCGGCAGGTCCCGCGCGTCCAGCGCGCGCCGCCGCCGCGCCGCCCGTACCGCCAACCGCCCCCGCGCCGAGCCCAACATCCCCGCCGCCCGCACCAGTTCGGCGCCATCCGACCGCCCCCGCCGCAACACCGCCCGCAGGTCCCGCACCCCTCCCACGACCTCCCCCCACACCGCACCCAGCAGATACCCAGCGTCCATGCCCCCACCCTCCCACCGGCCCGGAAGACCGCGCCGCTCGTTCAGCCGCTGTTCACCTCGACGATCATGCCCGGCCCCCGGAGGCGACCGCGCACCGCGTCCCGCCACCCCACGCGCCCCACCCGCCCCGCACCCTGCGCCGTCCGGTGCGACCCGCCCCACACCCGCAAGGCCACCCTGGCGTCCAAGACGATCACGTGGCATCGTCCTGCCCAGTCCCCAGGCGACGGACGCCCGTCCCGGGTACCGACCCACCGACGCAACGACGCGTACCGTCCGGGAGCCGCCCATGACCACCACGCCCGAGCCCGCCGCCAGCACCCCGGAGCCGCTGTGGCGCCCGAGCCCCGAACGGATCGCCGGCGCCCGGCTGACCCGCTTCCACCACTGGGCCGCCCGGCAGCACACCGCCCCCGCGCCCACCGGCACCGACCCCGTCGCCGACTACGCCGCCCTGCACGCCTGGTCGGTGCGCGCACCCGAGGAGTTCTGGCGCGCGCTCACCGAATGGTTCGACGTCCGCTTCTCCACCCCCGCCGACACCGTCCTCGCCGACCCCGCGATGCCCGGCGCCCGCTGGTTCCCCGGCGCGCGGCTCAACTACGCCGAACACGCCCTGCGCCCCGCCCAGGACCCCGAGCGCGCCGAACAGCCCGCCCTCATCCACCTCGACGAACGCCACGAACCGGCCACCGTCACCTGGGCCGGACTCAGCCGCCAGGTCGCCTCGCTCGCCGCCGAACTGCGCCGCCTCGGCGTCACCCCCGGCGACCGCGTCAGCGGCTACCTGCCCAACACCGCACACGCCGTCGTCGCCCTCCTGGCCACCGCCGCCGTCGGCGGCGTATGGACCTCCTGCGCCCCCGACTTCGGCGCCCGCAGCGTCCTGGACCGCTTCCGGCAGGTCGAGCCCGTGGTGCTCTTCGCGGTCGACGGCTACCGCTACGGCGGCAAGTCCCACGACCGCACCGCCACCGTCGCCGAACTGCGCGCCGAACTCCCCACCCTGCGCGCCACCGTCCACATCCCCCTCCTGGGCACCGCCACCCCCGAAGGCGCCCTGGAATGGGACGCGCTGACCACCCAGGACGCCGAACCCGCCTACGAACAGGTCCCGTTCGACCACCCGCTGTGGGTGCTCTACTCCTCCGGCACCACCGGCCTGCCCAAGGCCATCGTCCAGTCCCAGGGCGGCATCCTGCTCGAACACCTCAAGCAGACCGGCCTCCACCTCGACCTCGGCCCCGGCGACCGCTTCTTCTGGTACACCTCCACCGGCTGGATGATGTGGAACTTCCTCGTCTCCGGCCTGCTCGCCGGCGCCGCCATCGTGCTCTACGACGGCGCCCCCGGACACCCCGACACCGCCGCACAGTGGCGCGTCGCGGAACAGACCGGCACCACCGTCTTCGGCACCTCCGCCGCCTACGTCATCGCCTGCCGCAAGGCCGAGGTGCACCCCGGCCGCGACTTCGACCTCTCGGCGGTCGGCTGCGTGGCCACCACCGGCTCCCCCCTGCCCCCCGACGGCTTCCGCTGGCTGCACGACGAGGTCGCCGCCGACCTGTGGATCGCCTCGGTCAGCGGCGGCACCGACGTGTGCAGCTGCTTCGCCGGCGGCGTCCCCACCCTGCCCGTGTACGTCGGCGAACTCCAGGCCGCCTGCCTGGGCACCGACCTCCAGGCGTGGGACGCCCAAGGACGGCCGCTGACCGACGAGGTCGGCGAACTGGTCGTCGCCAACCCGATGCCCTCGATGCCCCTCCGCTTCTGGAACGACCCCGGCGACGCCCGCTACCGCGACAGCTACTTCGCGACCTACCCCGGCGTATGGCGGCACGGCGACTGGATCACCCTCACCTCCCGCGGCACCGTCGTCATCCACGGCCGCTCCGACTCCACCCTCAACCGCCAGGGCGTCCGGATGGGCTCCTCCGACATCTACGAAGTCGTCGAACGCCTCCCCGAGATCGCCGAATCCCTCGTCATCGGCGTCGAACAGCCCGACGGGGGCTACTGGATGCCGCTGTTCGTCCGCCTCGCCCCCGGCGCCTCCCTCGACGACGCCCTGCGCGACCGCATCCGCACCGCCCTGCGCACCCAGCTCTCCCCGCGCCACGTCCCCGACGAGGTGATCGCGGTCCCCGGCGTCCCGCACACCCTCACCGGCAAACGCATCGAGGTCCCCGTCAAACGCCTCCTCCAGGGCACCGCACTCGACAAGGCGGTCAACCCCGGCTCCGTCGACGACCTCGACGTGCTCCGGTTCTACGAGCGGCTCGCCGCGGAACGCACCGCGACCGACCCCGCGTAGCCGCCGCCGACTCCGGCACCCCGCCCGATTGTCAGTGGGTGCGACTACGGTGAGTGATCAGTGGTGGTCGAGGCGGCACAGCCCCGGCCACCACCGACCCTGCCGACACGCACCCGCACCGGGGGAAGACATGCCACCCACCGCCGACCACACCGGCCGACCCGACCAGCACCGCGCCCGCCCCGACACCCGCGCCCGCACCGGCGACCCCACCCGACCCGACCAGGCCCGCACCCCCACCCGGCCACCCCGCACCGGCCGCCGTGGCGCCCCATCCGGCCGCGGCCGGCAGCGCCGCGCCCTGCGCCGCGAAGCCCCCACCGTCGTCTCCCTGCTCCTCGACGAGCAGGACTTCACCGCCATGACCCGCCACCGAAGCTTCCCCTTCGACGACTACGGGCAGTATCTGCACCACCTCGACGGACTCCTCCGCGGCCTGCACGCCCAAGGCACCCACGTCGCCGTCACCCACTTCGACCCCGACGCCTACGACTCCTACTGCCACAGCACCCGCAGACCACCCGACACCCCCGACACCCGCACCCACTACGTCGCCGAGGCCACCACCACCGGACCCACCATCCCCTACGCCCGCCAGCCCGTCGACGACCTGCGCGCCGCACTCGCCCGCGAAGCCGACCGCCGCGCCGTCTGGCAGCGCGCCACCGACCTGCTCGCGACCGCCGGCCCCTGCCCCGACTGCGGCCGGCACTTCTCCCACTGCGCCTTCGACGACGCCTCCGACACCCTCATGAACCTCCTCGACGCCGTCGGCCCCGGCGACCAGCACGTCGTGTGCAGCCTCCCCACCGACGACGGCCCACCCCTGCCCGCCGCCCTGCTCACCCACACCGCACCAGGCGGCGAACCCCACTTCGCCGAGGCCGACGCCCTCGTCCTGTGCACCGTCATGGCCGCCGCCACCGTCACCGGCCGCACCGCAGGACTCGTCGTCCGCACCCTCACCCCCGACGGCGACACCGTCCGCGGCTGGGAACTGCGCGACGGCACCCCCGAACCCCTCACCGAAGCCGCCGTCTTCAACGCCTACTGCACCGACCCCGTCACCGGCGACCCCATCCCACCCGAACCCGGCGTCCGCTACGCCCCCGGCATCCCCCTGCCCTGAGCAGAACCGCAAACGAGGACCGGTGGCAGGCCGGCAGACCCGACCACCTGCCGACCCGCCGCCGACCGCCCCACCCCACCCCTCCACTCCGCAACTCGCCCGACTACTCGCCCGACAACACCGCCTGCGCCGCCCGCCGGGCGTCCTCCGCGCTGTCCGTCGCCCGCGCCGCCACCGCCGCCCGCTCACACTGCGCCAACGTGCACCTCGCCAACGCCGCCCGCACATACGGAATCGACGCCGCCCCCATCGAAAGGCTGGTGACCCCCAACCCCGTCAGCACACACGCCAGCAGCGGATCGGCCGCCGCCTCACCGCAGACCCCGCAGCTCTTCCCCTCCGCCCGGGCCGCCTCCGCCGCCGAAGCCACCAGGTCCAGCAGCGCGGGCTGCCACGGGTCCTGCCACCGCGCCACCGCACCCACCTGCCGGTCCGCCGCGAAGGTGTACTGCGCCAGGTCGTTCGTCCCCAGCGAAAGGAACTCCACCTCCTTCAGCACCGACCGCGCCCGCAGCGCCGCCGACGGAATCTCCACCATCGCCCCGAACTTCGCCGCCAGCCCCGCCGCCCGGCAGGCGTCCGCGAACGCCTTCGCGTCCCGCCGGTCCGCGACCATCGGCGCCATGACCTCCAGGTGCACCGGCAGCCCCTCCGCCGCACGCGCCAGCGCCCGCAACTGCGTCGCCAGCACCTCCGGGTGCTCCAGCAGCGACCGCAGCCCCCGCACCCCCAGCGCCGGATTCGGCTCGTCCGCGGGCGTCAGGAACTCCAGCGGCTTGTCGGCACCGGCATCCAGCACCCGCACCACCACCCGCCCCTCCGGAAACGCCTCCAGCACCTGCCGGTACGCCGCCACCTGCGCCTCCTCCGACGGCGCCGCCACCGAGTCGTCCAGGAACAGGAACTCCGTACGGAACAGCCCCACCCCCTCCGCCCCCGCCGCCACGGCACCGGCCACGTCCCCCGGCCCACCGACGTTCGCCAGCAACGGCACCCGGTGCCCGTCCGACGTCGTCCCCGGCCCCGACGACGCCGCCAGCGCCGCCTTCCGCTCCGCCGCCTCTGCCGCCAGCGCCTCCCGCTGCTCCTCGCCCGGCTCCACGAACACCTCGCCGGTGCTCCCGTCCACCGCCACCACCACCCCCTCGGCCAACTCCACCGCACCGGGCAGCGCCACCACCGCCGGCACCCCCAGCGCCCGCGCCAGAATCGCGCTGTGGCTGGTCGGCCCGCCCTCCTCCGTCACGAACGCCAGCACCAGCGCCGGGTCCAGCAGCGCCGTGTCCGCCGGCGCCAGATCCCGCGCCACCAGCACATACGGCTCGTCGCTGTCCGGCACCCCCGGCATCGGCACCCCCAGCAGCCGCGCCACGATCCGGTTCCGCACGTCGTCCAGGTCCGCCACCCGCCCGGCCAGATACGCCCCCGCACCCGCCAGCAGCGCCCGGTACGCGGCGAACGCGTCGTACGCGGCCCGCTCCGCCGTGCTCCCCACCGCGACCCGCCGCTCGATGTCCGCCATCAGCTCCGGGTCCTGCGCCATCATCGCCTGCGCCTCCAGCACGGCCTGGGCCTCGCCACCGGCGAGCTGCCCGCGCGCGTTGAGGTCGGCGGCGACCGCCTCCACCGCCTGCCGGGCCCGACCCTGCTCACGGGCCGCGTCGCCCGCCCTGCCCTGCTTCGCCGGCGGCTCCAGCACCGCGGTGCCCATGTGCCGTACCTGACCGATGGCCACCCCGTGGCTGACCCCGACGCCCCGCAGCGTTGTCTGCATCGCCCTACTTCCAGTCGAAGAGAGTGTCGCCCGCGGCGACCTCGCCGTCACGGACGACGCCGCCCAGCGCCCTGCCGGTGGCCTGCAACGCGATCACCGGGCACACAGGCGACTTGCCGCCCGCCTCGATCGCGGCGGGGTTCCACCGCACGACGGGCTGGCCGCGGCCGACCGTGTCGCCCTTGGCGACCAGCACCTCAAAACCCTCGCCGTTCAGCTGCACCGTGTCGATACCCAGGTGCGTCAGCACTCCATGCCCCTCGTCGTCCACCACGACGAAAGCGTGCGGGTGCAGGGACACGACGATGCCGTCCACCGGAGACACCGCCTCCGCGGGCTCGCGCACGGGGTCCACCGCTGTGCCCGGGCCGACCATCTCACCGGAGAACACGGGGTCGGGTACGGCGTCGAGCCCGATGACCCGGCCGGCCATCGGCGACGAAACAGTCGTCATGTGCAGCACTCCTCGGTGCGGAGGTCAGGGTGGACCATGACCCCCCGTCACCGGACGGCCGATGGCTACAGCAGCCTAAGTCATACCAAGTACGGATCTGGCGCCCCGTCACCCGGGGGACCGCCACCCCCGATTTGCTCCACCCGAGGCCGGTCCAGTAGGTTGGCG